>JBBDXT010000004.1:872308-1047031 GCA_040902225.1 Chloroflexota bacterium | reverse complement strand
GCTACTGCGGCAAGTACAAGCGGATCCGCTACAAGGGGATCATCTGCGACAAGTGTGGCGTCGAGGTCACCCGCAGCAAGGTCCGTCGCGAGCGGATGGGGCACATCAAGCTCGCCAGCCCGGTCAGCCACATCTGGTATTTCAAGGGCACACCGTCGCGGCTGGGGATCCTGCTCGACGTCAGCCCCCGCAACCTGGAGCGGATCCTCTACTTCGCGCTGTACGTCGTCTCGCGCGTCGATGAGCACGAGCGCGAGAAGGCGCTCGCCCGGGTCGAGGAGGAGATGGCCGATCGGATCGCTCGCGCCGGCGAGCTGGTCGAGGCCAAGAAGGCCGAGCTCGAGGCGGCGATCGCCGACAAGCGGGCACAGGTCACCAGCGACTCCGAGGCCGATGCGGCCCGCGCCGATGCGCTGATCGCGACCCGCAGCGAGGAGTTGGCCACCGCCGGCCAGCAGGTCGAGGCGGCCCTGAAAGAGGGCGGCAAGACCGTCGCCGAGGACATCGTCTTCACCCCCACCGGCGAGGTGGTGGCGCGCGCCGGGGAGGCGTCCAAGGCCGCCCTGACGGCACTGCGCAAGGCCGTCAAGGCCGAGGTCGAGGCCCTCGAGAAGGAGGTCAAGGAGGCCAAGGCGCACGCCGCCGAGCGGCTGCAGGCGGCGATCGCCGACCTCAGCAGCGGGATCGACGACGCGCTCGCTAACGAGAAGGCCCAGGTCGCGCGCGAGACCGATGACGCACGACTGGCCGCGCGTGCGGCGCGCGCCCAGATCGCCGACATCAAGGTCATGCAGACCCTGACCGAGTCCGAGTTCCGAACGCTCTCCGAGCAGTACGGCCGCCTCTTCGAGGCCGGCATGGGTGCCGAGGCGATCAAGAAGATCATCGAGCAGCTCGACCTGGACGAGCTGGCCCAGCGGCTGCACGTCGAGATGCGGCAGACCTCCGGGCAGCGACGCAAGAAGGCGATCAAGCGTCTGCGGCTGATCGAGGCCTTCCGCAAGAGCGGCGCGCGGCCCGAATGGATGATCCTCTCGACGCTGCCGGTCATTCCGCCCGACCTGCGCCCGATGGTGCAGCTCGACGGTGGGCGGTTCGCGACCAGCGACCTGAATGACCTGTACCGGCGGGTCATCAACCGCAACAACCGGCTCAGCCGTCTCCTCGACCTCGAGGCGCCGGAGATCATCATCCGCAACGAGAAGCGGATGCTGCAGGAGGCGTGCGACGCCCTGATCGACAACGGTCGGCGCGGGCGTGCCATCGCCGGGACCGGCAACCATCGGCTCAAGAGCCTGTCGGACATGCTCAAGGGCAAGCAGGGGCGCTTCCGGCAGAACCTGCTCGGCAAGCGCGTCGACTACTCGGGCCGCTCGGTCATCGTGGTCGGCCCGGAGCTGAAGCTGCACCAGTGCGGCCTCCCCAAGAAGATGGCGCTCGAGCTGTTCAAGCCGTTCGTCATGCGCCAGCTGGTCGAGAAGGGCTTCGCTCACAACATCAAGAGCGCAAAGCGGATCGTCGAGCGGGTGCGGCCGGAGGTCTGGGACGTCCTCGAAGAGGTGATCCAGGACCACCCGGTGCTGCTCAACCGTGCCCCGACCCTCCATCGGCTCGGGATCCAGGCGTTCATGCCGGTGCTGGTGGAGGGATCCGCGATCCAGATCCACCCGCTCGTGTGCTTCGCCTTCAACGCCGACTTCGACGGCGACCAGATGGCGGTCCACGTGCCGCTCTCGACCGCCGCGCAGCGCGAGGCGAAGGAGCTGATGCTCTCGACCCAGAACCTGCTCTCGGCGGCCGATGGCTCGCCGGTCGTGTCGCCGACCCATGACATGGTGCTGGGCTGCTACTACCTGACCATCGAGGAGCCGACCGAGAAGGGCGCCGGCAAGGCGTTTGCCAGCGCCAACGAGGCGGTCATGGTCACGCAGCTCGGCCACGTCCACGTTCAGGCCCCCATCAAGGTGGAGCTGGAGGTGTGGGATGCGGCCGCGAACGACGGGGCAGGCGCGATGCACGCTGAGCTGGTCGAGACGACCGCCGGCCGCGTGATTTTCAACACCGTCATCCCCAAGGAGCTCGGCTTCGTCAACCGGGAGATGGACCGCAAGGGCCTGAAGGCACTCATCGCTCAGTGCTATCGCGAGCTTGGCCCGGCCGCGACCACCCAGCTGGTGGACGGCATCAAGACCCTGGGCTTCCACTACGCCACCATGGCCGGCATCACGATCGGGATCGGCGACATCCGCGTGCCGACCGAGAAGGTCAAGCTGCTCGCGGCCGCCGATGCCAAGGTGAACGAGATCGATCGCGAGTTCCGGCGTGGCTTCATCACCGAGGACGAGCGCTACAACCAGACGGTCGACGTCTGGCGCGGCACGACCGACGACGTGACAGAGAAGATGCTGGCCGGTCTCGACAAGCGCGGCTCGGTCTGGATGATCACGCACTCGGGTGCGCGAGGCAACGTCACCCAGGTGCATCAGCTGGCGGGCATGCGCGGCCTGATGGCCGACCCCTCGGGCCGGATCATCGACCTGCCCATCCGCAGCAACCTGCGCGAGGGGATGAGCGTCCTCGAGTACTTCATCTCCAGCCACGGGGCTCGCAAGGGGCTCGCCGACACGGCCCTGCGCACCGCCGACTCCGGGTACCTGACCCGGCGCCTGGTGGACGTGGCCCAGGACGTCATCACGCGCGAGGACGACTGCGGCACCGATCTCGGGACCTGGATCACCCGCGAGGAGTCGACCCAGATCCCCGAGCCGTTCGTCGACCGGCTGGTCGGCCGCATGGCCGCCCTGGACCTCGTCGACGAGAAGACCGGTGAGCAGATCGTGGCGCGCAACGACGAGATCGACGAGGTCGCCATCGAGCGCATCGACGCCCTCGCGATCGATCGCGTCAGCGTCCGCTCGCCGCTGACCTGCGCTGCGCGCCACGGCGTGTGCCGCATGTGCTACGGGCGCAACCTGGCAACCGGACGCCTGGTCGACCTGGGGCAGGCGGTGGGCATCATCGCCGCCCAGTCGATCGGTGAGCCGGGAACCCAGCTCACGATGCGGACCTTCCACACCGGCGGCGTCGCCGGCGAGGACATCACCCAGGGCCTGCCCCGCGTCGAGGAGCTGTTCGAGGCGCGGATCCCCAAGGGACAGGCGATCATGACCGAGATCGACGGGACGATCGAGGTGGTGCGGGCCGGACAGGACCAGCCGGTCGTGGTGCGCGTCACGCACCGCGACAGCTACGACACGCCGATCAAGCTCACCCCGCAGCATGAGCTCCTGGTCGCGAACGGCGACGAGGTGGCCGACGGCCAGCTGCTGGCCCGCATCGGCGAGGGCCCCGACGCCGTCGAGGTGAAGTCGCCGGCCGCCGGTCGCGTCACCAAGAAGGGGAGCACCCTCACCCTGCACTCGGTCGACATCGACGCCCGGGAATACCAGGTCCCGCACTCGGCCCGCCTCCGGGTCGAGACGGGCGATGAGGTGCTGGCCGGCCACCCGCTGACCGAGGGCTCGCTGAACCCCAAGGACCTTCTGCTGATCAAGGGCGTGGACACGGTCCAGCGCTTCTTGGTGGGCGAGGTGCAGACGGTCTACCGCAGCCAGGGTGTCACCATCGCCGACAAGCACATCGAGATCATCGTGCGCCAGATGCTGCGCAAGGTGACCGTCGACGCGGCCGGCGACACGGAGCTGCTCCCGAGCGAGCTGATCGACCGCTTCGAGTTCGAGGAGGTCAACAACCGGATCCTGGCCGAGGGCGGGGAGCCGGCGACGGCGCAGACCGTCCTGCTCGGCGTCACCAAGGCGTCGCTGAACACCAGCTCGTTCCTGGCGGCGGCCTCCTTCCAGGAGACGACCCGGGTGCTCACCGAGGCGGCCATCAATGGCTCCAAGGACCACCTCCTGGGACTCAAGGAGAACGTCATCATCGGCAAGCTGATCCCGGCCGGGACCGGTGCCGAATCCCGGGCGGCTGCCGCGGCCAAGGCGCGCGAGCTCTCGCCCGAGGAGGCCGAGGCGCTTCGCGAGCGCGAGGCGGCGATGACCTTCCTGACCGGCGACGAGGAGGCCGGCGGCGATGGATCGCCCCCCGCGGACGGGGTCGAGACAGAGGCTGAAGAGGCGCCCGCGGCGGTCGTCGAAGAGGGCTGATCCGGGGGCGCCGGACGAGCTCGTCGGGCACCCCGTTCGGTTGACACTCGTGCGGCGCGAACCGTATACTCCGCGTTCGGTGTCCCGCTCGCGGGACGCCTTCGTGTGTGCCCTGCGAAGGGTGCCGTCAGCCCCTAGAGTGCAGGCCTCGGTTCGGGTCGCCATCACTCGACGCCGACGCACGATCAGCCAACGGAGTGTGAGGTTCTTTTCTTGCCGACGATCAGCCAGCTGGTCCGCAAGGGCCGCAAGCCGGCCGGGCACAAGGTGAAGGCACCCGCGCTGCGCCGTACCTTCAACACCCTTAAGCAGACCACCTCTGAGGGCCGTGGCGCCCCGCAGCGGCGTGGCGTGTGCCTGCAGGTCATGACCCGCACCCCGAAGAAGCCGAACTCCGCGCTGCGCAAGGTCGCGCGCGTGCGCCTGACCAACGGTATGGAGGTCACCGCCTATATCCCTGGCGTCGGCCACAACCTGCAGGAGCACTCGGTGGTGCTGGTGCGGGGTGGGCGCGTCAAGGACCTCCCGGCCGTGAAGTACCACATCGTGCGTGGCACGCTGGACGCCGCCGGCGTCCGGGATCGGCGCCAGAGCCGCTCCAAGTACGGCGCCAAGTCGCCGGGCAAGGGATAGCCGGCCAATGCCCCGCCGTCCGACCATCGCGCGCAAGACCAAGTACCAGGAGCTGCTGGTCGGCACCGCGCTGACCCTCGACCAGTTCACCAACAAGCTGATGCATGGTGGCAAGCGCCAGCTCGCCGCTCGCATCCTCGAGGATGCGCTGGCGCGATGCGAGAAGCAGGCGGGTCGGTCGGGCGTCGAGGTGATGGAGCTGGCCCTGCGCAACGCGATGCCGCTGATCGAGGTCAAGCCCAAGCGGGTCGGTGGCTCCACCTATCAGATCCCGGTCGAGGTACGGGCCGATCGTCGGATCAGCCTCGGCATGCGATGGCTGATCGACTCCGCCCGCAAGCGGAACGGGCACAGCATGGGGGAGAAGCTGGCGGCCGAGTTCGTGGACGCATCGAATGGCATCGGCAACGCCGTCAAGCGCCGCGAGGACACGCATCGGATGGCGGAGGCCAACAAGGCCTTCAGCCACTTCAAGTGGTAAGCCGATGATGGCCCAGGCATACCCACTCGAGAAGACCCGCAACATCGGGATCATCGCGCACATCGACGCCGGCAAGACGACCGTCTCCGAGCGGATCCTCTTCTATACCAAGAAGATCTACAAGCTCGGCGAGGTCCACGAGGGCGCCGCCACGATGGACTGGATGGAGCAGGAGCAGGAGCGCGGCATCACCATCACGGCCGCAGCCACGACCTGCTTCTGGCGGGATCATCGTATCAACTTGATTGACACGCCCGGCCACGTGGATTTCACGGTCGAGGTCGAGCGCAGCCTTCGCGTGCTCGATGGCGCGGTCGTCGTGTTCGATGGCGTGGCGGGCGTTGAGCCACAGTCGGAGACGGTCTGGCGTCAGGCCGATCGTTATGTGGTGCCGCGCTTCTGCTTCGTCAACAAGCTCGACCGCACCGGCGCCGACTTCTGGCGTGTGGTGGACATGATCCGCGAGCGCCTGGGCGCCACCGCCGTCCCGGTGCAGCTGCCGATCGGCACCGAGGGCGCATTCCGCGGCGTGATCGACCTGCTCGAGATGCAGGCGATCACCTACGGCAATGACCTGGGCGACCTGGTGGAGGTCGGCGAGATCCCCGCCGAGCTGGCCGAAGACGCGGCCACGTGGCGCGACAAGCTGGTCGAGGCGGTCGCCGACCTCGACGACGACATCGCGCATCGGTTCCTGGAGGGGCAGGAGGTGGATGCCGACGCCCTGCGCCGCGCTCTGCGCGCCGGCACCCTGGCCTCGAAGATCATCCCGGTCCTGTGCGGCTCCGCCCTCAAGAACAAGGGTGTCCAGCCGATGCTCGACGCGGTGATCGAATACCTCCCCTCGCCGCTCGACGTGGCGGCGGTGATCGGTACCGACCCGCGCAACGGGGAGCAGGTGACCCGCCACGCCGATCCGGCCGAGCCGTTCGCGGCGCTCGCCTTCAAGATTGCGGCCGACCCGTTCGTCGGCAAGCTGGCATTCTTCCGCGTGTACTCAGGGACGCTCAAGTCCGGCTCATACGTCTACAACGCGACCAAGGGCGAGAAGGAGCGGATCGGTCGACTGATCGAGCTGCACGCCAACCATCGCGAGGAGATCGAGTCGGTCAGCGCCGGCGACATCGCCGCGGCGGTGGGCCTCAAGACGACCTTCACCGGCGACACCCTGTGCGACGAGTCGAAGCCGATCATCCTCGAGGCGATCACCTTCCCCGAGCCCGTCATCGAACTCGCCGTCGAGCCCAAGACCAAGGCCGACCAGGACAAGATGGCGATCGCCCTGCAACGTCTCGGGGAGGAGGACCCGACCTTCCGCGTCAGCAGTGACGAGGAATCGGGCCAGACCCGCATCGCCGGCATGGGCGAGCTGCACCTCGAGGTGATCGTCGACCGCATGCTCCGCGAGTTCAAGGTGCAGGCCAACGTCGGCCGCCCACAGGTCAGCTATCGCGAGACGATCCGCAAGCCGGTGAAGGCCGAGGGTCGCTTCGTGCGCCAGACCGGTGGCAAGGGCCAGTACGGCCACGCCGTCCTGACCATGGAGCCGCTCGAGCGGGGCGGCGGGGTGGTCTTCGAATCCAAGGTCGTCGGCGGCGCGGTGCCGCGTGAGTTCTGGAAGCCGATCGAGCAGGGGGTGCGTGACGCCCTGGCCGGCGGCGTGGTCGCCGGCTTCCCGGTGATCGACCTCAAGGCGACCCTCATCGACGGCTCATTCCACGAGGTCGACTCATCGGAGATGGCGTTCAAGATCGCCGGCTCGATGGCGGCCAAGGACGGCGTCGCGAAGGCCGATCCGGCGATCCTGGAGCCGGTCATGAAGGTCGAGGTGGTCGCCCCCGAGGAATACATGGGCGACGTCATCGGCAACCTGAACAGCAAGCGGGGTCACATGGACGGGATCGACGAGCGAGGCAGCGCGCGCGTCATCCGTGCTCATGTCCCGCTGGCCGAGATGTTCGGCTACGCCACCGAGCTGCGCAGCATGACGCAGGGGCGCGCCACCTATTCGATGGAGTTCTCCCGCTACTCAGAAGTCCCAACCAACCTGGCCAACGAGCTGATCGCGAAGTCCAAGAGCTAAAGGAGCAACGAAGGACACACCATGGCAAAGCAGAAGTTCGACCGAAGCAAGCCGCACGTCAACGTCGGGACCATCGGTCACGTCGATCACGGCAAGACGACCCTGACCGCGGCGATCACCAAGTACCTGGCCCTGCAGGGCGGTGCCGACTTCCGCGCCTTCGATTCGATCGATAACGCTCCGGAGGAGAAGCAGCGCGGAATCACGATCGCCATCAGCCACGTGGAGTACCAGACGGCGGCGCGCCACTACGCGCACGTCGACTGCCCGGGGCACGCGGACTACATCAAGAACATGATCACCGGCGCCGCGCAGATGGACGGCGCCATCCTGGTCGTGTCGGCCGCCGACGGTCCCATGCCCCAGACGCGTGAGCACATCCTGCTCGCCCGCCAGGTGGAGGTTCCGTCGCTGGTCGTGTACCTCAACAAGGTCGACATGGTCGACGACGAGATGCTGATCGACCTGGTCGAGATGGAGGTCCGCGAGCTCCTCAGCAAGTACGACTTCCCCGGTGACGATATCCCGGTCATCCGCGGCTCGGCGCTCAAGGCGCTGGAGTCGACCTCTACCGACCAGGACGCCCCTGAGTACGCCTCCATCAAGGAGCTGATGGACGCCGTCGACAACTACATCCCGACCCCGGTGCGGGAGGTCGACAAGCCCTTCCTGATGCCGATCGAGGACGTGTTCGGGATCAAGGGCCGTGGCACCGTGGCAACCGGCCGCATCGAGCGCGGCGTGGTCCACACCAGCGACACGGTGGAGCTGGTCGGCATCCATGCCAAGAGCCGCCAACTGGTGGTGACCGGCGTCGAGATGTTCAAGAAGACGCTCGACGAGGGGCAGGCGGGCGACAACGTCGGCCTGCTGCTGCGAGGCATCGAGCGCGAGGAGCTCGAGCGTGGCCAGGTGATGGCCAAGCCGAACAGCGTCAAGCCCGGCACCAAGTTCAAGGCCGAGGTGCTCGTCCTGACCAAGGAGGAGGGCGGTCGCCACACGCCGTTCTACGCCGGCTACCGTCCGCAGTTCTACCTGCGCACCACCGACGTGACAGGCGCCATCTCGATGCCGCCGGGCGTGGAGATGATCATGCCAGGCGACAACGTGAACATCGATGTCGAGCTGATCACCCCGATTGCCATCGAGCAGGGTCAGCGATTCGCCATCCGCGAGGGCGGGCACACTGTCGGCGCGGGCGTGATCACGGCGTTGGTCGGCTAATCGACGATGGCCAAACAGCGCATCCGCATCCGGCTCAAGGCGTACGACCACAAGCTGCTCGACCAGTCGGCCGAGCAGATCGTGGAGACGGCTACGCGGACCGGCGCCGGCATCGCGGGGCCGGTGCCGTTGCCGACCCGGATCGAGAAGTTCACCGTCATCCGCGGCCCGTTCGTCCACAAGGACGGCCGGGAGCAGTTCGAGATCCGGACGCACAAGCGGCTGATCGACATCATCGATCCGTCGACCAAGACGGTGGATGCGCTGATGCGGCTGAGCCTGGCAGCAGGCGTTGACATCGAAATCAAGATGTGAGCGGGGAACGAGAGAAGCAGTGCCGGCAGGATTGATCGGGCGCAAGCTCGGGATGACACGGATCTTCGGTGACGACGGGAGCGTCGTGCCGGTGAGCGTCATCGAGGCGACGCCCAACAGCGTCACGCGGCTCCGCACGACGGAGCGGGACGGCTATGCCGCGCTGCAGGTCGGCGCCGGCTCGGCCAAGCGGCTGAGCAAGCCGGTTGCCGGCCAGTTCAAGGAGCTCGACAAGGAGCTGCAGCAACCGCGCCAGGTCCGCGAGTTCCGGGTCGAGTCGACCGACGGCTACGAGCTCGGTCAGCGGATCGACGTCACCCTCTTCGCGCCCGGAGACCTGGTGGACGTGACCGGCGTCAGCAAGGGCCACGGATTCACCGGCACCATCGCCCGGCACCACTTCAAGCGCGGCCCCAAGACGCACGGCTCGACCAACATTCGCCAGCCGGGGTCGATCGGGGCCGGCACCACGCCGGGCCGCGTCTTCCGCGGGACCAAGATGGGTGGCCACATGGGCGACGACCGGGTGACCGTCAAGAAGATGCAGGTCGTCAAGATCGACGCCGAGCGCAACCTGATCCTGGTCAAGGGTGCGGTCCCGGGTGCCCGCAACGCCGTCCTGCTCGTCCAGAAGGCGAAGTGACGATGGAGCAGGCGCCGATCCTCACCGTGACGGGCTCGGAGGCGGGCAGGGTGGACCTCGTCCCCTCGCTCTTTGCCGCGCCCGTGAAGGAGGCCCTCATCCACCACGCCGTGGTCCGCCAACTGGCGGGTCAGCGCCTCGGCAACGCCGACACGCTGACACGCGGCCAGGTCAGGGGCGGCGGCAAGAAGCCCTGGCGCCAGAAGGGGACTGGCCGCGCTCGGCAGGGAACCCGCTCGGCACCGCAGTGGAAGGGTGGCGGCGTCGTCTTCGGTCCGCACCCGCGCGGCTACGAGCAGCGCATGCCGGCCAAGATGCGCCGCGCCGCGCTGCAGGGTGTCCTGAGCGCGAAGGCCGACGATGGGGCGCTGCGGGTCGTCGAGGGATTCGGCCTCGAGACGATGGGGACCAAGGCATTTGCCGAGCGCCTCGTCGCCTGGAAGACGGAGGGCAAGGTGCTGATCGTCCTGCCGGCGCGCGATCCGGTAGTCGAGCGCTCGTGCCGCAACCTGCGCGAGGTGCGCGTCCTGCTGGCCGACAGCCTGAACGTGGTCGACCTGCTGGAGGCCGACACGATCGTCTTCACGGCCGACGCCCTGGCACGCGCGCAGGAGGTGTACGGATGACCGCCGTCAGCGTTCACGACATCCTCATCCGCCCCGTGATCAGCGAGAAGAGCGTCGCCCAGACGGAGCGCAACAACTACACCTTCGCGGTGGGCCGCGACGCCAACAAGTTCCAGATCAAGGACGCCGTCGAGGCCGAGTTCAAGGTGACCGTGCTGGGCGTGCGGGTCCTCTGGGTCAAGCCCAAGCAAAAGCGGCGGGGCCGCCGAACGATGGGCACCGTGCCCGGCTGGCGCAAGGCGGTCGTCACCATCGCCGCCGGACAGAAGATCGAACTCTTCGAGGCCGTGTAACGAGATGCCACTTCGCAACTATCGACCCACCAGCCCGGGGCTGCGCCAGATGACGCGTTCGACCTTCGACGAGATCACCGCCGATGAGCCGCACAAGCCCCTGACTGAGCGCCTCGTGCGCAAGGCGGGTCGCAACAGCCAGGGCAGGCTGACGGTCCGCCACCAGGGCGCCGGTCACAAGCGGCTGTACCGCGTGATCGACTGGAAGCGCGACAAGTTCGGCGTCCCCGCCACCATCGCCACGGTCGAGTACGACCCGAACCGCTCGGCACGCATCGGCCTGCTGCACTACGCCGATGGCGACAAGCGCTACATGCTCATGCCCCATGGCCTGGGCGTCGGCGACGTGGTCGTCTCCGGAGCCGATGCGGAGGCGCGGGTCGGGAACGCCCTTCCGCTGGGACGGATGCCGCTTGGCACCCAGATCCACAACGTGGAGATGGTCGCCGGACGCGGCGGACAGATCGTGCGCAGCGCAGGGAGCAGCGCCCAGCTGCTCGCCAAGGAGGGGGAGATGGCCACCATCCGACTGCCCTCCGGCGAGGTGCGGCGGGTTCGCGCTGAGTGCATGGCCACGGTCGGCCAGGTGAGCAACCTGGATCACGAGAACCAGAACATCGGCAAGGCGGGACGCAGCCGCCACATGGGCCGCCGGCCCGAGGTGCGCGGCGTGGTCATGAACCCGCGTGACCATCCGCATGGCGGCGGCGAGGGCAAGTCCCCGACCGGCATGCCGCCCAAGACGCCGTGGGGCAAGCCCGCCATGGGCCTGCGCACCCGCAAGAACAAGACGACCGGCAAGATGATCATCCGTCGTCGCTATGGACGAGGTTAGGAGAGCGCGATGAGCCGTTCCGTCAAGAAGGGACCCTTCGTCGATGCCCGCCTCCTCGGCCGGATCGAGGAGATGAACAAGCGCAACGAGCGCAAGGTGCTGAAGACCTGGTCGCGCCCCAGCGTGATCTTCCCGTCGATGATCGGGCACACCATCGCCGTGCACGACGGCAGGCGCCACGTGCCCGTCTTCGTCACCGAGAACATGGTCGGGCATCGGCTCGGCGAGTTCGCGCCCACCCGCCATTACCGCGGCCATGGCAAGGCCACCGATCGCTCCACCGCGTTGAAGTAGGAATGCACGAAATGCGTGTCGTCGCCACCGCCAAGTACATCCGCATCAGCCCGCGCAAGGTGCGCCTGGTGACCGAGCTGATCACTGGCAAGCCGGTCGAGGAGGCTGCCGCCATCCTGCGCTTCCTGCCGAACGCCGCCGCGCGGGACGTGGCCAAGGTCCTCAAGAGCGCGACTGCCAACGCGGAGAACAACTTCAACCTGTCGGCCGATGAGCTGCACGTGCTGAGCGCAACCGCCGACGATGGTCCGACCCTCAAGCGGTTCCGCCCGCGGGCCCAGGGGCGGACCTTCAGCATCCTGAAGCGGACCAGCCACATCACGGTCGCCGTGGCCGATCGAGAGGAGTCCTGATGGGACACAAGGTTCATCCCTACGGCTTCCGGATCGGCATCAACAAGCCATGGCTGGCGAAGTGGTACGCCGACAAGGACTACGCGACGCTGCTGCAGGAGGACATGAAGATCCGCGCCCTCGTCGGCAAGCAGCTGGCCAACGCCAGCGTCAGCCAGGTCGAGATCGAGCGCGGCATCAACCACGTGACGGTGACAGTGCACTCCGCCAAGCCGGGGATCGTCATCGGCAAGGGCGGGCAGAACGTGGAGTTGCTGCGCACCTCGGTCGGCAAGCTGACCGACAAGAAGGTCAAGCTCGAGATCAAAGAGATCCTGCAGCCGGAGCTCGACGCCGTCCTGGTCGCGCAGAACGTGGCAGGCCAGCTGGAGCGCCGGATCGCCTTCCGCAAGGCCGTCAAGCAGACGGTGCAGCGCACCATCAAGGCCGGCGCCAAGGGGGTCAAGATCCAGGTCTCCGGTCGCCTCGGCGGGGCCGAGATGAGCCGCACCGAATGGGACAAGGAAGGCCGCATCCCGCTGGGGACGCTGCGGGCCGACATCAGCTACGGGGTCGTCCACGCCCGCACCACCTACGGCCGCATCGGCGTCAAGGTATGGGTCTACCGCGGCGACCAGCTCGGCGAGCGACCCGGCTCGGCGCGCACCGAGCCACGCGAGCCGCGACAGCGTCCGAGCACGCGCACCCGGACCAAGGCAGCCACGCCGGCGGCCGCAGCGACCGCTGCCGGGGCCGCCGAATCGGCTCCCGCCGCCGGCGAGGAGGCCTGAGCCATGTTGATGCCGAAGCGAGTCACACACCGCAAGGTCCAGCGTGGCCGCCGCCGCGGCCTGGCGAAGGGAGGCACCACCGTCAGCTTCGGCGAGTACGGGCTGATGGCCGAGGAGGTCTGCTGGCTCACCAGCCGCCAGATCGAGGCGGCGCGTCGTGCCATGACCCACCACATCAAGCGCGGTGGTCGCATCTGGATCCGAGTCTTCCCCGACAAGCCGGTCACCAAGAAGCCGGCCGAGGTCCGGATGGGATCCGGCAAGGGTGCCCCCGATCACTGGGTCGCGGTGGTCAAGCCCGGCCGCGTGATGTTCGAGATGTCCGGCGTGCCGGAGGAGATCGCTCGCGAGGCGATGCGACTGGCGAGCCACAAGCTGCCGATTCAGACCAGGTTCGTCGCCAAGGAGGGCGCTTGATCATGGATATCAACGAGATCCGGGGGCTGTCGGACCTCGACCTGCAGAGCGCGCTGGTCGACGCCAAACAGGAGCTCTGGAAGATCCGCTTCGACCTGGCCACCCGCCAGGAGAAGAACTACAGCCGCCTGCCGGCGACCCGGAAGCGGATCGCCCGCATCCTGACCGTGATGACCGAACGACAGCACGCGGCGGATGACGCAGCGGCGGACGATGCGGCGACTGCCGTCGAGAAGGCCAGCTGATGGCGGGCAAGCGTCGCACCAAGGTGGGCCGAGTCATCTCCGACAAGATGGACAAGACGGTCGTCGTGAGCGTCGAACGGCTGCGCCGCCACCCGATCTACAAGCGCGTGGTCCGGCTGTCCAGCAAGTTCAAGGCGCACGACGAGGAGAACTCGGCGCACGTCGGCGACACCGTGCGGATCGAGGAGAGCAAGCCCCTCTCGCGCGAGAAGCGGTGGCGGGTGGTCGAGGTGGTGGCTCGCGGATCGGGCGAGGAGATGATGGACACCGCATGATCCGGCAGTCCACACGGCTGCGAGTCGCCGACAACAGCGGAGCCCGCGAGCTGATGTGCATCACCGTCATCGGCCGGTCGAGCAGCGACACCGCCGAGGTCGGCGATGTCATCGTGGCCAGCGTCAAGCAGGCGCTGCCCAACACCGGTGTCAAGAAGGGCGAGGTGGTGCGAGCCGTCATTGTGCGCACCGCCAAGGAGTTCGGGCGCCCGGACGGCAGCCATATCCGCTTCGACGAGAACGCCGCGGTGCTGATCACACCCCAGGGAAGCCCGCGCGGGACCCGCATCTTCGGGCCCGTGGCTCGCGAGCTCCGCGAGCGCAACTACATGAAGATCGTGTCGCTCGCCCCGGAGGTGCTGTGAGATGAACATTCAAAAGGGCGATACCGTCATCGTGCTGGCCGGCAAGGATCGCGGAAAGCGCGGCGTCGTCGAACGCGTCGAGCGCACCAAGCGCGGCCTTGGCGTGGTGGTGCCGGGCATCAACATGGCCAAGCGACATCAGCGTCCCCGGACGCGGACCCAGCAGGCCGGGATCCTCGACCTGCCCGTCCCGCTCCATGTCAGCAACGTGCAGGTCGTCTGCCCACGCTGCGATCGCCCCACCCGCATCTCGCACCAGCTGCTCGAGGGTGGCACAAAGCACGTCCGCGTCTGCAAGCACTGCGGCGAGCAGATGGAGGTGGCCCAGTGAGCGACGACCAGGCGACCCCGAAGGCTGCCCCCAAGGCGCCCCGCCGCGCCCCTCGACGCCCGGCGGCGGCCGCCGCAGCCGCCCCGCCGGCCCAGGCAGGCGGATCCGCGCCGGCAGCGGAGGCCGGCGGGCTCCGTCGCCGGTACGTGGACGAGGTGGCGCCCGCCCTGCGCCGCGAGTTCGGCTACGCCAACCCGATGCAGATCCCGCGTCTCGAGAAGGTGGTCGTCAACATCGGCCTGGGGGAGGCGATCCAGAACGCCAAGGCACTGGACGCGGCGGTCGGGGACCTGACCCAGATCACCGGCCAGAAGCCGATCGTGACCCGCGCGAAGCGCTCGATCGCCCAGTTCCGTCTGCGCACCGGGATGCCGATCGGGGCCAAGGTGACGCTTCGCGGCCAGCGGATGTACGACTTCCTGGAGCGCACCATGCGCCTGGCGCTGCCGCGGATCCGTGACTTCCGGGGGATCAGCCGCAACTCGTTCGATGGGCGCGGCAATTTCAGCCTGGGGCTGCGGGAGCAGCTCGTCTACCCGGAGATCGACTACGACAAGATCGATCGCCTGCGGGGGATGGAGATCAGCATCGTCACCACCGCCAAGACCGACGAGGAGGGGCTGAAGCTCCTCCAGCTGCTCGGCATGCCGTTCCAGGCCAGTTAGCGAGGATTCGAGTGGCCAAGAAGTCGATGATCGTGAAGTCGCAGCGCAAGCCGCGCTTCGCGGTCCAGCACAAGAGCCGCTGTGCCGTCTGCGGACGCCCGCGCGGCTACATGCGGCGCTTCGCGCTGTGCCGCATCTGCTTCCGGGAGCGGGCCCTCGAGGGTCAGCTGCCCGGCGTCACCAAGTCGAGCTGGTAGCTCGAAGAGCCAGTCGGCCGCCACGCAGCGGCCCCATCAGCGGCAGGCGCCGAAGCCGGGAGGCTCCGGGCGAACCACCGCCGAGGAGAGACAGAAGCCAACATGAATGTGACTGACCCGATCGCCGACATGCTGACCAGGATTCGCAATGCGAGCCTGGCCCGGCATCGCGAGCTGACCCTGCCCTCGTCCCGCATCAAGCGCGATATCGCCCGGATCCTGGTCGAGGAGGGGTTCATCGAGTCATATGCCACGGGCCAGGACGGCGTCCAGGAGCTCCTGACCATCCAGCTCAAGTACGTCGAGGGCAAGACCCCCGTCGTGAGTGGCCTGAAGCGAATCAGCAAGCCGGGGCTGCGGGTCTATGCCCGCAAGACCGAGATCCCGCGCGTCCTGGGCGGGCTCGGCACGGCCATCCTCTCAACCTCCCACGGGATCATGACCGGGCAGAGCGCCCGGAAGCTGAATCTCGGCGGCGAGGTCCTCTGCTACGTCTGGTAAGGAGCGAACGCGATGTCACGCATCGGTCGGATGCCGATCCCGCTCCCGTCGGGCGTGGTGGTAACCCAGGAGGGTGCAAGCCTCAGCGTGCGAGGTCCCCTCGGCACGCTCGAGCGGACGATTCACCCCGAGATGGTGATCGAGCGCGGAGATAGTGAGCTGCGCGTGGTGCGCCCCAGTGACGAGCCGCGCCACCGGGCCCTGCACGGATTGACGCGGACCCTGGTCAACAACATGGTCGTCGGAGTGACCACCGGATTCACGAAGGGACTCGAGATCAGCGGGGTCGGCTATCGGGCGCAGCTGCAGGGGACCAAGCTCGTGCTCGCGCTCGGCTATTCGCATCCCGTCGAGGTCGACCCGCCCGAGGGGATCAGCTTCCAGCTGGAGACGCCAACCCGCCTGGCCGTGGTCGGTGCGGACAAGGAGCTGGTCGGTCAGACGGCCGCGTACATCCGCTCGCGTCGCAAGCCGGAGCCCTACAAGGGCAAGGGGATCAGGTATGCCGGCGAGCAGATCCTGCGCAAGGCTGGCAAGGCCGGCAAGGTCGGGACCGGCAAGTGATCAAGAAGCTCTCGCGCGACGTGCTGCGTCGCAAGCGCCACGAACGGATCCGGCTCCGCATCGCGGGCAGCTCGGCTCGCCCGCGGCTCTCGATCTTCCGCAGCGCCAAGTTCATCTACGCCCAGGTGATCGACGACACGAGTGGACGCACCCTTGCCTCGGCCTCGAGTCGGGAGGTGACCCTGGCCGGCGGTCCCGGCAAGGTCGAGTCCGCCCGCGCAGTGGGCCGGGCGCTCGCCCAGCGGGCGAAGGCGGCCGGGGTCAGTGCCGTGGTCCTGGACCGCGGTGGATATCGATATCACGGGCGGGTTCGCTCGCTCACCGAGGGCGCCCGCGAGGGCGGCCTCGACCTGTAGCGGAGGAACCAATGGCTCGCATCGACCCAACCAAGCTCAACCTCGAGGAGAAGGTCGTCCAGATCAACCGCGTCGCGAAGGTCGTCAAGGGCGGCCGGCGCTTCAGCTTCAGCGCGGTCGTGGTCGTGGGCGACGGAAACGGGATCGTCGGCGCCGGGCTCGGCAAGGCCGGCGAGGTGCCGGAGGCGATCCGCAAGGGGGTCGAGGACGCCAAGAAGCACCTCATCAAGGTGCCTCTGGTCGGCACCTCGATCCCGCACATGGTGAGCGTCGACTTCGGCGCCAGCACCGTCCTCCTGCGGCCGGCCTCGGCCGGCACCGGCGTCATCGCCGGCGGCTCGGTTCGCTCGGTGGTGGAGGCGGCCGGCATTCGCGACATCCTCTCCAAGTCGATGGGGAGCAACAACCCGGTCAACGTGGTGCGAGCCACGATCGAGGCGCTGCGCTCGCTGCGCTCGGCGGATGACATCGCGCGAAGCCGGGGGACAACCGCCGAGCGCCTTCTCGGCAAGCGAGGCGCGGAGGCCGCCCGCCGACCGCATGAATATGTCGAACGACCCGCGCCCGCGTACCAGGGAGGCGGCCGTGGCAGGTAGGCGCAAGGCGGCGAGCAGCGGGCCGATGCTGCGCGTCACCTGGGTGAAATCGACGATCGGCCACAAGGCGGGAGCCCGCGGCACGATCCGGGCCTTGGGCCTGCATCGGCTTCATGAGACGGTCGAGGTCGCCGATACGCCGGTGATCCGGGGGATGCTGCGCCGCGTCGACTTCCTGGTGACCGTGGACGAGTCGACCGCCACCGCCAAGGGGGAGGCTAGATGAAGCTGCACGATCCGCAACCGCGCCCCGGCTCGCACCAGCCACCGCGCCGGCTTGGGCGTGGCCACGGCTCGGGCCGCGGCAAGACCGCCGGGCGTGGCACGAAGGGGCAGAAGTCGCGCGCCGGCGGCGGCATCCCCGCCTGGTTCGAGGGTGGGCAGACCCCGCTCCACATCCGCACCCCCAAGCTGCACGGCTTCAAAAACCGGTTCCGGGTGGAGTACGCCCCGCTGAACCTGGGGCGCCTTGCCGAAGCGGCGGCCGGGACCCTGATCACGCCTGACGTCCTGCGCCACGACCAGCTGCTGCGCGATCAGAAGACGAGGCCGATGCCGGTCAAGATCCTGGGGGGTGGCGATGCGCCCCGCGGAGTCACGATCCACGCGCACGCCTTCACCCGCTCCGCTCTCGCCAAGCTGGCTGATGCGGGCAGCACCGCCCAGCTGATCAGCTGGCCGGATGGCGCCCCCATCGCATTCGAGGCAGAGCCGAAGCCCGAGCCCAAGCCGAGGCCGAAGCGAGCCGCCAAGCCTGCGGCCGATGCAGCCGCGGAGGACGAGCCCGCCGAGCAGGAGGCACCGGCCGACGAGGAAGAGCCTGCCGAGCAGGAGGCACCGTCAGCAGAGGACGCCGAGGTCGAGGGCACCGAACGGAGCGAAAGCGAGTCGTGACTTGATCGAGTCCCTCGTCCAGGCCTTCCGCGCACCGGATATTCGCCGCAAGATCCTCTTCACGCTGGGGATCCTGCTGGTCTTCCGCGCGCTGACGAACGTCCCGGTCCCGAACGTGGACCAGGCACAGCTGAAGAACCTGTTCGAGACGAACCAGCTGCTGGGCCTGCTCGATCTCTTCTCCGGCGGCGGCCTGGCCACCGCGTCGATCATCGGGATGGGGGTGAACCCCTACATCAACGCCAGCATCATCATGCAGCTGATGCAGGGGGTGGTCCCGAGCCTGGGGGAGCTCGCCCGCGAGGGTGAGTACGGACGCAATCGGCTCAACCAGTACACCCGCCTGCTGACGATCCCGATGGCCTTCGCCCAGGGCTATGGCTTCTCGGTGCTGCTGGCGGCCAACGGCGTCATTCCACAGAATCCGCTCTTCAGCTTCGAGACCCTGTCCCTCCTGGTCTCGTTCACCGCCGGAACGATCCTGCTGATGTGGCTGGGTGAGCTGATCAGCGAGCGCGGACTCGGGAACGGAATCAGCTTCATCATCTTCGCCGGCATCGTCGGGCGGCTGCCTCACCAGGCCGCGCCGGTCGTGACCGGTCCCGACGGGCTGCTGCGCATCATCCCGTTCATCCTGATCGCGATCGTGGTGATCGCCGGCGTCGTCTTCATCAACGAGGGCCAGCGGCGGATCCCGGTCCAGTACGCCAGCCGCGTGCGCGGCCGGAAGATGTACCAGGGCCAGACCCAGTATCTGCCCCTCAAGGTGACGATGGCCGGCGTCATCCCGATCATCTTCGCCATCAGCATCCTGCTCTTCCCGGCACAGATCGCCCAGTACTTCACCGCCTCGACCATCGACTGGGTCAAGGACGTCGCGAACTTCCTGGTGGCGAACCTGAGCCAGAGCAACCCGGTCGTCTACGGACTGCTCTATTTCGTGCTGGTCGTCTTCTTCACCTACTTCTACACGGCGTTCCAGTTCCGTCCCGATCAGACCGCCGACTACCTCCGCAAGAACGGCGGCTTCATCCCGGGCATCCGGCCCGGGAAGCCGACGGAGGAGTTCCTCGGGCGCATCACCAATCGGATCACGCTGGGCGGCGCCCTCTTCCTGGCATCGCTGGCGGTGCTGCCGCTCGTGGTCTCGACCGCGATTCCGGGCACGGAGGGGCTGCAGCTCGGTGGCACGAGCGTCCTGATCGTGGTCAGCGTGGTGGTCGAGACGATGAAGCAGCTCGAGGCGCAGATGCTGATGCGTCACTACGAGGGCTTCATCCGATGACCGATCCGGGCGGCGACCAGCAGGCGTCGTCCACGGGGCGTCGGATCCTGCTGTTGGTCGGCTCGGTCGGCGCGGGCAAGGGGACGCAGGCGGCGGCTCTCAGCAGCGAGCTTCGCCTGGCGCACCTGGCCTCCGGCAATCTCTTCCGCGAGGCGCTGCGCGATGGAAGCGAGCTGGGCGAGCAGGCGCGCGCCTACATGGAGCGCGGCGACCTCGTGCCCGACGACATGACGATCCAGATGTTCATGCACGAGCTTTCGCAGCCGGCCGCCGCGCGTGGCGCCATCCTCGACGGCTTCCCGCGTACCGTGGCGCAGGCTCGCGCGCTCGACGCCACCCTTGCCGAGCGGGGGGAGCGGATCGAACGCGTCATCTCGATCGAAGTGCCCGTGGAGGAGCTGGTCGCGCGCGTCGCGGGGCGCCGGGTATGTCCCGAGTGCGGGACGCCCTACCACGTCGACAGCGACCCCCCGCGCGTGCCGGGTCGCTGCGACAGGGACGGCGCCGAGCTGCAGCAGCGCGACGACGATCGCTCCGAGGTCGTCCGCGCACGGCTCGAGAAGCAGGTCCGACCGATGCTCGACGTGCTCGACTACTACGACCAGAAGGGGATCGTGCAGCACGTGGACGGCACGCAGCCGATCCCTGCCGTGGCGAAGGAGATCCTCGAGGGCATTCGCGCCGGATGGTGACGATCAAGCGTCCCGAGGAGGTCGCCCGCATGCGACATGCGGGGACGATCCTGGCGGATGTCCTGCGCGTACTCGAGGGCGAACTGCGCCCGGGCGTCACGACCGCTGAGCTCGATGCCATCGCGGAGCGGATGATCCGCGACGCGGGGGCGACCCCATCGTTCCTGGGGTACGGCGGTGCGCGCGGGACGATCCCATTCCCCGGCTCGATCTGCGTCTCGCTCAACGACGAGGTGGTCCACGGCATCCCTTCCGAGAGGCGCCGCATCAGCACCGGTGACGTGGTGGGACTGGACATCGGCTGCATCTGGCAGGGGTGGCACGCCGACACCGCGCGCACCTTCGGGATCGAGCCGCTCCCCGAGCGACTCGCGCAGCTGATCGACGCCACGCGCCGCGGGATGGCAGCGGGGATCGCGGCGGCCATCCCCGGGAGCCGCCTCGGCGATGTCGGTGCCGCCATCGAGGCGGTCGCCCACGAGCACGGATACGGCATCGTGCGACCGTTCGTGGGCCACGGCATCGGCACCGCCATGCACGAGGATCCACAGGTTCCGAACCACGGGCGCCCGGGGACCGGGATGCGCATCGAGGCGGGGATGTGCTTCGCGATCGAGCCGATGTTCAACCTGGGCGGCGACGACGTCGTGCTGCTGGACGACGGCTGGACGGTGGTCACCACCGATGGCAGCATCTCGGCCCATTTCGAGGACACGATCGCGGTCACGCCATCGGGCCCCGAGGTGCTCACGCGTGCCTGATCGCCGCTCTGGGTACTGGCTCAATTTCAGAGCCAAGTGTTCTAAATGGCTAGATCATTGGAGCGCAGGGACGCGCCGCTCAACCTCCGTGATGATCTCGTGGATGCGTTCGCCCGCCAGCACGATGTACATACGCGAGACGTAGTCGGGCCGACCAGTCCCGTAGGCAAGAGTGAATCGGACGCTGTACTTCATGGGCACGTCCGAGTATCCCTCGATCCAACGCACGTTGAACAGTTCTGCGCCCTCATTGACTGGGGGTTTCAGGTTGGGGAGCCGGACATCAAGCTCGACGCCATCCTGCGTTGGCTCGATCGTGATGGAGTCGGGACGCCCGAAAGCGGTCTGGATGAAACGATGCTTGTCTGTGTTCGCGAACTGGCCGATCACATAGAGCATGTTCACCTTCGCCCGCGCCCCGTCGTGGTACGGCTGGAACTCGTCAATGATTGCCCGGTGCTCCTCGCGGACACCTTTGAGCATCGAATTTCGGGGGCTGAGTTTTTTGCCGGGGGCAATGGTCCGGTAAACCCTCTCATCGAGCGCAAGAGGAAACTGCGTACTGGTCGGGTTGGGCTTGTTGAGCAGCGCGAGCTGGTAGATCAAGTGATCCAGCGCCCCGCGCAGGTGGTAGACGGCTTCTCCAGCCAGGATTCCGAGGGGCGGGGGCGGCGGCTCTTGGATGACCAAGAGGGCGCGGACTCTCGACTCGCCTTGATCGACATAACGCTCGAATCGCAGGCTGTGCGGTTCCGTACTCAGGTACTTCGACCCTTCTTCGTACAGAGTTTGGAGATCATCCAGCGCCCGGACGATCTTCAGGCGGATGGCATCGAGTGCACGGATCATGCGTAAGAGTCTATCCCTCTCACGCATACCCTCAGTCGAGCAGCGCGGCGATCTCCTGCACGGTCCAAACGTGATCAGCCACGCCAGCCGCCATCGCCGGGGTCCGGTTCTTGTCGAGCGACCCGTGAGGCTTCGCGAAGTTGTAGGCCATGAAGTGCAGGCTGACCATCGCCGCGTGGTTCTCAACCTTCTTGGAGAACCCATTGGTCAGCCGTGTGAAGCGCCGCATGTTCATCCGCATGGTCAGGTTGTTGCGCTCGACGTAGGAGGTCGAGATATGGTCCGGGTCAGGGTTGCCGAAGATCACTCGGACTTCCTGCGCCGTGACTTTGTTGGGCGAGTACCGCCGCGCCGTGGGGGACGCGTCCTCACTAATCTCGACGCCGTAGGTCTTGATCAGCTGCGCGTAGTCGGCATCGGCTCCGAAGACCGTTTCGATGGCCGGGCGGTAGTCGCGCAAGCCATCGGTTGTGATCTGCACGCGGGTCGCGATCCGCGAGTAGAGGTCGGTGATGAAGTCGAAGGCCGCCCATTCGTCTCGCGTTCCGACCAGCCAGGCGGGGACCAACTTGGAGTCGGGATCAATCGCGGTCCAGGTCCACACGTCGCCATAGCCCCACTCCCCGGCGTGCTGCTCGGGGACGTTCTTGGCCTTCGCGTAGCAGAACGACCAAATCTCGTCGCACTCGATGCGCTCGGGTCGAAGGTTGCGCAGGGTCCGGTCCTGATATTCGGAGCAGGCCGCGCCCAGCTGCACCAGCAGGGAAGTGATCGTATTGCGGGCAGCACCAGTGATCCGAGCCGTGGAGCGGATCGAGTTTCCCTCGATCAGGCAGCGGATGATGGCGGTGCGTTCTTCGATGTTCAGGCGGTTCATGTTGACACTATGCGTGAGAGCCGTGACAACAGTGTGTCACGATGCGTGAGAGGAAAGATTGGGTTGGAGAGGCGGCGTCTACCGGGAGCGGCGCACCCACAACCCGATGGCAGCGGCCAAGGTCAGGACTGCAACAATCAGGTAAGCCCCGTTCTTGCGGACGACCTCAATGAGGTCCCACTCGCCCACCTAGGCCGAGCGCTCTCTATCCCAACGGGCCTTGGCGGCCTTACTCGCACTCGCGCTTCGCTCGGCGGCGGTCAACTTCGCCGCCCGAGCGTGCCCGCCGATCAGCCCGCCCTTGTGCCCACGCGCGATGGCCGCAGGGTCCTTGACCTTCTGCGGCTCGGGGGATCGCTGCCCAGTCGCCAGATCAACAACGGCCTTGGCTCGCTGGTTGGGATCGCGGGGCATCTTGGATCGCTGCATAGCCCGGCAAGCATAGCGGGAGGCGATGCGTGAGAGCAAGCGAGCCGGAATCCAAATTGAGCCACTACCCCGCTCTGATCGGCGTTGTGCTCGGCGTCCCGGCTCGTGTATACTGCTCCTTCCGTGGTCGCCCCGAGCGGCGGCCTTTCCGTGTGTTCCCAACCCCATTTGCAGCTAATCAGCAGTTCGAGGGTGCGTAGCGCTTGGCGAAGAAGGATGCGATCGAGGTCGAGGGCGAGGTTGTGCTGCCCCTGCCCAACGCGATGTTCAAGGTGCGACTGGAGAATGGTCACGAGGTCCTCGCCCACATCTCCGGCAAGCTGCGCCAGAACTTCATCCGCATCCTGCCCGGCGACACCGTGCGCGTCGAGCTGAGTCCCTATGACCTCACCAGGGGTCGCATCACCTACAGGATGAGATGAAGGTTTCTGCCTCGGTCAAGCCGCGTTGTGAGCGGTGCAAGGTCATCAAGCGCTCCGGCGTGGTCATGGTCATTTGCGTCATCCCCAAGCACAAGCAGCGACAGGGTTAGGGGCGGATGGCGCGTATCGCTGGCGTCGACATTCCCCGCGAGAAGCGGGTCGTCATCTCGCTGACCTATATCCACGGGATCGGGCCGAGCTCGTCACAGAAGATCCTTACGGCGGCCAACGTGCCGCAGGCGACCAGGGTCCGCGACCTCACCGAGGAGGAGGTCAACCGCCTCCGCGAGGTGATCGACAAGCGCTTCAAGGTGGAGGGCGACCTCCGGCGCGAAGTGAGCATGAACATCAAGCGGCTGATGGAGATCGGCTCGTATCGGGGCATTCGCCACCGGCGCAACCTCCCGGTGCGGGGTCAGCGCACCAAGACCAACGCCCGCCAGCGGCGCGGTCCGCGCAAGACCGTCGGCGTTCGGCGAAAGAAGTAGCGACACAGGAGTTTCATGGCTGAGCGGAAGAAGGCGACACGCACCAAGAAGCGCGAGAAGAAGAACGTGCCGACCGGGCACGCGCACATCCAGTCGACGTTCAACAACACGATCGTGACCATCACGGACATGACCGGGAACGTGATCAGCTGGGGAAGTGCCGGACTGGTCGGCTTCAAGGGCTCGCGCAAGAGCACGCCATACGCTGCGGCCCAGACCGCCGACGGCGCCGCGAAGCGCGCCATGGAGCACGGGATGCGCCAGATCGAGGTCTTCGTGAAGGGCCCGGGCGCCGGTCGCGAGCAGGCGATCCGCTCGCTCCAGACGGCCGGCCTGGAGGTGACCGCCATCACCGACGTCACGCCGATCCCGCACAACGGATGCCGCCCTCCCAAGCGGCGCAGGGTCTGAGCCGATGGCACGCTATACCGATCCGGTCTGCCGCATCTGCCGTCGCGAGGGGCTCAAGCTCTTCCTGAAGGGGAGCCGCTGCTTCAGCAAGAAGTGCGCCTTCGAGCGGCGCAGCACGCCGCCGGGCATGAACACCCAGCGCCGCCGCAAGGTGAGCGAGTTCGGCATGCAGATGCGCGAGAAGCAGAAGGTGCGCCGCAGCTACTCGGTGCTGGAGAAGCAATTCCGCAACTACTTCGCCAAGGCCGAGCAGCGCAAGGGGATGACGGGCGAGAACCTGCTGCGCATGCTCGAGATGCGCCTCGACAACGTCGTATTCCGCATGGGCTTCGCGCGGTCTCGGGCCGAGGCGCGCCAGCTCGTCAACCACCGGCACTTCGCCGTGAATGGCCGGCCCACCAACATCCCGAGCTTCGGGACCAAGGTCGGCGACCGGATCGAGGTCCGCGAGAGCCGGCGCGGTCGGGAGATCTTCAAGACCGCCGCCGAGACAATGAAGTCGGCAGCGATCCCCGAGTGGGTGAGCATCGATGGGGCCAAGTTGGCCGGATCGGTGCTGGCCGAACCCGCGAGGGAGCAGATGCCGCTCGAATTCAACGAGCAGCTCGTCGTCGAGTACTACTCGCGATAGCAGCAGGAGTCATACGCCTTCATGATCGAACTTGAGTCCACGCCGACCACCCGCATCGAGGAGGTCGAATCGCGCGGCGACCTGTCAATCTTCGAGGTCAATCCCCTGGCCGATGGCTACGGGGTGACGCTCGGCAACGCGCTGCGCCGCGTCCTGCTGAATTCGCTCGAGGGAGCTGCCGTCACGTCGGTGCAGGTGGCAGGCGTCTTCCACGAATTCAGCACCATCGACAACGTCAAGGAGGACGTGACCCAGATCGTCCTCAACATCAAGAAGCTGCGCCTGCGCTCGTTCGCGCGCCACGCGGTCACCCTCAAGCTGATGAAGCACGGGGCCGGTCCGGTCACCGCCGCCGATATCACCGAGTCGGCCGACGTCGAGATCGTCAACCCTGACCTGCTCCTGCTGACCCTCGACTCGGATGCCGGATCGATCGAGATGGACCTCACCGTGGAGACCGGCGTCGGGTACCGACCCGCCGAGCACGCGGAGGATCTGCCGATCGGGATCATCCCGGTCGACGCCATCTTCACCCCCGTGCGCCGCGTGAACTTCATCGTCAGTGACACCCGCGTGGGTCAGATGACCAACTTCGACCGACTGACCCTCGAGATCGAGACCGATGGCACGACGACCCCCAAGGCGGCGCTGTCGAGTGCCGCCGAGATCCTGGTGCAGGAGTTCAGCCGCTTTGCCGAGATCGGGCGCCGGCCGCTGCCGGGGACCGAGGATGTCCCGGCCCTGGTGAGCGCCAACCTGCTCGACGCGCCGATCGAGGAGCTCGACCTGCCAATGCGGGCCTACAACAGCCTGAAGCGCAACAACATTACCAAGATCGGGCAGCTCCTGGCGCTCGGCGACGACGAGCTGCTGCGGATGCGCAACTTCGGCAAGAAGAGCCTCGACGAGATGAAGGAGCGCCTGGCGCTCCGCGGCTTCATCGTGCCGGAGAGCGGCGCGGGGAGCGTCGACGAGTCCGACCTGCCGGCCACGGCCGAGCTTGACGAGGCGGTCGCCGCCGAGCTCGATCGAGAGGGCTGAGCGATGCCCCATCGGTTGGCCGGCCGCAGGCTCGGCCGCACGAGCGAGCATCGCCTGCACATGCTGGACAACCTGGCGGTATCGGTGCTCCGCTACGAGAAGGTCAGGACCACCGAGGCCAAGGCCAAGGAGGTCCGCGGGCGCGTGGATCACATGATCACGCTGGCGAAGCGTGGCGACCTCTCAGCACGCCGCCTCCTGATCTCGGCAATGCCGGACGAGCCCCTCATCATCGACAAGCTGATGGGCGAGCTGGCCACCAAATACGCCGACCGTACCTCTGGCTACACCCGCATCGTCAAGATCGGGCCGCGGCTGGGAGATGCGGCGGCCATCGTCCAGATCGAACTGGTCTAGCGAGACCAGCGCGCCTGGGCGGACAATGGAAGACGGACCGATGCCAACCGCTGGACGACGATGTGCACGGGCGGTGATCGAGTACGACGGAACCGACTTCGCCGGATCCCAGTACCAGCCGCGGGTGCGGACGGTGCAGGGGGAGCTGGAGGAGGCGCTTAACAGACTGACCGGCGAGCGGACGAGAGTCAGATTCGCCGGGCGAACCGATGCCGGGGTGCACGCCACCGGCCAGGTCGTGGCCTTCTGCCTCG
The DNA here is from genome assembly GCA_040902225.1 of Chloroflexota bacterium. NCBI lineage: Bacteria > Bacillati > Chloroflexota > Chloroflexota bacterium. The sequence goes on along the minus strand of JBBDXT010000004.1, from coordinate 1,020,415 downwards.
TTCGCCGCCCTCGCGGCGAGGGGATCGGATGGCCGGAGCTGCGGCGACGACTGAATGCCGTTCTCCCGCCGGACCTGGCATTGCGGTCGCTCCGCCCAGCGTCCGCGGGATTCGACCCGCGGCGTGACGCTCGCACGCGCATCTACCGCTACCGAATTCGGATGGCGGGCGACAAGCGGCCAGCGGACCGGTATCGGACGCTCGAGATCCAGGATCGGCTCGACGTCGCGGCCATGCGGGCCGTTGCGGCGGAGCTGCCCGGCAAGCGAGACTTCGCAGCGCTGGGGAGCGATGCAGAGGGCCGAACCATCCGTCACCTGCGGGAGGTGTCGGTCGTGCACCGCGGGACCTCCGTGGAGATCCGGGTCACGGCCAACGCGTTCCTGAGGCGAATGGTGCGCAGCATCGTGGCCATCCTGCTGGAGGCGGGGCGGCGGAGGCTGGCACCGGGATCGGTCGCCGGGTTGCTCGACGCGGGAGAGCGTGCGCTGCACGGGCGCGCGGCTCCGGCGCGTGGGCTCACGCTCGAGCGGGTCATCTATGCGAAGGCGACATCGGCAGCAACCGGATCGAGGAAGAAGGCAACGTGACAACGTACGCAGTCAAGGCGAGCGAGATCGAGCGCAGCTGGTGGGTGGTGGATGCCACCGACCAGACGCTGGGTCGCCTCGCCACGCGCATCGCCACGCTGCTGGAGGGAAAGCACAAGCCGATCTACTCCCCTCACCTCGACACCGGCGACCATGTGGTCGTCATCAACGCCGCGCAGATCAAGGTGACCGGCAACAAGCTGCTGCAGAAGGCGTACTACCGCCACTCCGGCTACCCGGGCGGGCTGAAGGAGGAGAGCCTGCAGTCCCTCATGGCTCGAAAGCCCGAGATCGTGATCGAGCGGGCCGTGAAGGGGATGCTGCCTCAGAACCGCCTCGGTCGGGCGATGTTCAAGAAGCTCCGTGTCTACCGCGGGGCGGAGCACCCACATCAGGCTCAGCAGCCGACCGCTGTTGAACTTCAAGAGGAACGCAATCGGTGAGCACGACCTATGTCTACGGAACCGGGCGACGCAAGGAGGCGGTCGCCCGCGTGCGGCTGCTGCCGGGTGACGGCAGCATCGTGGTGAACGGCAAGGACGCCGCCGATTACTTTGGCGGGACCCCCGGACTGGCCACCCTCCGTCTTCCCTTCCGGGTGACCGAGACCGAGGGTCGCTACTCTGCCAGCGTCCTGGTCGCCGGCGGTGGCTTCTCCGGGCAGGCTGGAGCCATCCGGCACGGGATCGCCCGGGCGCTGCTCAGCGCGCACCCCGACGCACGGGGCGCACTGCGGGCGGCGGGACTCCTGACGCGCGATCCGCGCGCCAAGGAGCGCAAGAAGTACGGCCTGAAGCGAGCTCGCAAGGCACCGCAGTACACCAAGCGCTAGCCGCGGTATACCGAGTGGCGCGGAAGGGGGAGTCCGGGGCCCTTTGGTATCATCGGTCCCCTTGTTGGACTCCATCGCTGACTTCCTCAGGCTCTATCTGCTCGGCAGCTGGACGTCGGTCGTCGACATCCTGCTGGTTGCGATCGTCATCTACTGGGTCTTCATCCTGATCCGCGGCACACGAGCGGTCCGGATCGTGATCGGCCTTTCGATCCTGTACCTGGTCTACCTCGTGGCGGAGGCGAGTGACCTGCGGCTCCTGTCGACGCTCCTGCAGACAGGCGCGGTGGTCGGTCTCTTCGCGATCGTCGTCGTTTTCCAGCCGGAGCTGCGGCGTGCTCTCGAGCAGATCGGCCGCTTCGGCTCGTTCAATCGGTTCTTCGTGAGCAGTGACATCGCAGAGGCCGAGCGGGTGGCCCGCGAGATCAGCCGGGCAGCGCGCCTGTTGGCAGGCTCGCGGCACGGTGCGCTGATCGTGCTCGAGCGCGAAACGGGACTCGCCGATCTCGCCGCCGAGTCCGGGGTGCTCCTGCACGCCGACCTGCGAGCCGAGCTGCTCGCGACCCTCTTCTATCACGGGACGGCGCTGCATGACGGCGCGGTGATCGTCTCCGGCGATCGGATCCTGGCGGCCGGGGTCCTGCTGCCACTCTCCCAGAATGTGCTCGACTCCGAGCGCTACGGCACGCGCCACCGGGCGGCCATCGGGATCAGCGAGCAATCGGACGCGATCGTGGTGGTCGTCTCCGAGGAGACCGGGTCGATCTCCCTCGTGATGCGCGGCCGGATCGAGCGCAATCTGACCGAGGAGCAGCTGCGCAGGCGGATCCTCAACCTGATCCGCCCACAGGCTCCCCGTCGGCAGGCCCCGCTCCTGCGGCGCTCGCTGGAGGGCCGCTGGGGGGTCGCTACCCCGGACGCGGAGCCGCCCATCGATCCTGATGCGCGGGTCGTCGAGGCGACGGGCGACGACAAGCCGATGATCTCCGGCGGCGCAGCGGAGCCGCCCGAGCCGGCCGCCGCCGCTCCCTCCCCGAAGCGCCTGTAGATGGGCTGGCTCTTTCGCAACTGGGCCCTGAAGCTGGGCGCCGTGGCCCTGGCCACGATCCTGTATACGGGCCTGGTCTTCTCGGGCTCGTTCAGCGACAAGACCTTCCCCGGCGTCTCGGTCACGGCTCTCGCCCAGCCGGAGGGGACGTACCTGCTCACGCAGCAGCTCGGGACGGTCGACATCAAGTACCGCAGCGCCACCGACCCGCCGGCCACCGTGACGGCCGAGTCGTTCGCCGTCACCATCGACCTGGCGACCTACGACATGTCCCAGGCGCCGCAGGTGCAGTCGCTCAAGATCCAGGTCCGTCCCCTGAGCGACGGCGTGGAAGTGCTCAGCTTCACGCCGAATGCGGTCTCGGTGGCGCTCGACCGCCTCGACCAGGTGCAGGTCCGCATCGCGGTCGATTCCGGTGACGTGCCAGCGGGCCTGGAGATCAGCTCGGCGCAGCTGAGCGTGCAGGAGGTCACGGCCAGCGGCCCGCAGAGCCTGCTGGACCGAGTCGACCGTGCGCTCGCCACGGTCCGCATCGACCCCTCCGGAATCGACTGCTGCGGCCAGGTCGACCTGGTGCCGGTCGACATCGATGGGCGTCGGGTGGAATCGGTGGAGCTGAACCCGTCCACGGTGCGAATCCAGATCGAGGTCAACACGGTCGAGACCAGCCGCACGGTGCCGATTCGTCCCCTGCTGATCGGGGCGCCGGCGGCGGGCTTCGAGGTCGGCACCGTGACCGCCGACCCATCGGTGGTGACGCTGCGCGGCGGACCCGAGGTGCTGGCGACCATCGGTGAGGTGCTGACCGAGCCGATCAGCCTGTCGGACAGCAATTCCACCCTGCGGGCGACCGGCACGCTGGTCCTGCCCGAGGGAGTGCGGCTCGCGGATCCCGCGGCGTCCGAGCCGACCATCGTTGTCCAGATTCGCGAGACGATCGCCACCCGAACGCTGCTGCTCGGCCTGGTGTGTGCCGGGGCTCCTTCGGGAAGCGCCTGCCTGCCCCAGATCCAGGAGGTTGCCGGCACCGTGAGCGGAACGGTCTCGGACCTCGATGCAATTGACCCTGGCGAGCTGACCGCGACCCTCAATGTCACGGGGCTCGGCCCGGGGGATCACCTGGTCCAGCCGACCGTGACCCTCCCCCAGGGGGTGACCCTCGTCACCATCTCGCCGATCTCGGTCACGGTCACGATCGTTCCGCCGGCGACGCCTGCGCCCTGATGGGTCGTCTTTTCGGAACGGACGGAATCCGCGGCGTCGCCAATGTCGACCTGACGCCGACCCTCGCCTACGACCTGGGCCGCGCCGTCGGGCATCTGCTCGAGGCATTCGGGCGTCGCGTGGTGATCGGGCAGGACACCCGCCGGTCGGGAGACATGCTGGTCGCCGCCGTCTCGTCGGGCCTGACCTCGGTCGGGGCGGACGCCATTCAGCTCGGGGTGGTGACCACGCCGTGCCTGGCGCACGCCGCCGCGAGCGGTGAGTACGCCGCGGGGATCATGGTCTCCGCGTCCCACAACCCGGCAGATGACAACGGGTTGAAGGTGCTCTCGGGCGGACGCAAGATCGACGACGAGGTCGAGGAGGAGATCGAGCACCTCCTCTTCCAGGCCGAGTCACTTCCCGGGATGCCCAATCGGCAGATCGGGCGGATCACGCGTGACCCACGGCCGATCGAAGCCTACCGCGCCTCACTGATGGCGGAGGCGGGCGATCTGCTGCGCGGAAGGCGGATCGGGATCGACTGCGCCAATGGCTCGGCTGCGGCGATCGCTCCCGACCTGCTCCGGGAGCTGGGGGCGAGCGTCACCGTGCTGTCGGCATCCCCCGACGGGACGAACATCAACCTCGACTCCGGCTCGACCCAGCCGCAGGCGCTGGCCGCCGCGGTGCTGGCCGAGGGCCTCGAGATGGGGATGGCATTCGACGGCGACGCGGACCGGCTGATCGCTGTCGATGAACGTGGCTCGGTCGTCGATGGCGACGGGGTGATGGGCATCTGCGCCCTGGCGCGCCTGGCCGAAGGGGCGCTGCGCAACCGGATCCTGGTCACGACCATCATGAGCAACGGCGGCCTCGACCGCGCCGTCGCCGCCGCCGGAGGGCGCGTGATCAGGACCCCGGTCGGCGATCGCCATGTCTTCGAGGCGATGGAGCGGTCCGACGCGTCACTCGGCGGCGAGCAATCGGGCCACATCATCTTCCGCGACCTGGCCGTGACCGGGGATGGGATCCTCACCGGCATCCAGCTGCTCCGAACCCTGCGCGATACCGGCGCCACGCTCGCGGAGGCGGCTGCCCAGATCCAGATGCTGCCGCAGGTGGTGATAAACTCGGCCGTCCGCCATCGGGACCAGTGGGAGGTTGATCCGGAGTTCGCGGTCGCGGTGGCAGAGGCCGACGCCCGTCTCGGCGCGCGTGGAAGGATCCTGGTGCGACCCTCCGGGACAGAGCCAAAGATCCGGATCATGGTCGAGGGCGAGGACGCGGACGAGATCAACCAGATCGCGCGGGAGCTGTCCGAGCTCGCGCATGCCAGATTGAACTAGGAGTCACCAGAAGTCATGTGCGGCATCGTCGGGTACGTCGGCCCGCGTGACGCGGCGCCGATCCTGCTGGAGGGGCTGCGTCGGCTCGAGTACCGGGGCTACGACTCGGCCGGGTTGGCGATCCTCACCGACGCCGGTGAGATGTTCGTCGAGAAGAAGGCGGGGAAGCTCTCCAACCTGACCGAACACCTCAACGGCGACGCTCCCGCCGGGCACCCCGGCATCGCCCACACCCGCTGGGCTACCCACGGCCGCCCGAATGACGCCAACGCCCACCCGCATCGCGACTGCAGCGGTCGCCTGGCCCTGATCCACAACGGGATCATCGAGAACTACGCCGAGATCAAGGAGCGGCTGCTGGCCGGCGGCCATCGCTTCACCTCGGAGACCGACACCGAGGTCCTGGCGCACCTGATCGAGGAGCGTTACCAGGGCGACCTGCTCGAAGCGGTTCGGGATGCGCTGGGCGAGGTGCGCGGTGCGTACGCGATCGGGGTGATGCACCTTGACCAGCCCAACCGGATCATTGGGGCTCGCATGAACGTGCCGCTGATCGTCGGGCTCGGAACCGGCGAGGCGTTCCTGGCGAGCGACGTGCCGGCGATCCTGGAGCACACCAAGAACGTCGTCATCCTGGAGGAGGGCGACATCGCGGACGTGACGCCGGAGGGGGTCACCATCATCGGCATGGACGGCGTCCGCGTCGAGCGCCCGGTCACCAGGATCCGGTGGAACATCGCTGCTGCCGAGAAGGGTGGCTTCCCGCACTTCACCCTCAAGGAGATCTACGAGCAACCGCACGCCATCGGTGAGGCCCTGCGCGGCCGAGTCGACCAGGCCGGCAACGTGAAGCTTGCCGAGCTGGATGCGATCGAGGACAAGCTGCGTCGTGTCGAGCGGGTGTACGTGGTCGGCTGCGGGACGGCACGCTACGCGGGCGAGGTTGGGGCGCACCTCATCCAGAGCTGGGCGGGGCTGCCGGCGAATGGACAGATCGGCTCCGAGATGCGCTACTCGCCGCCCCCCATCGATGACCGAACGCTCGTCATCAGCGTCAGCCAGTCGGGTGAGACGGCCGACACCCTGGCGCCGCAGAAGCTCGCCTCGGAGCGAGGTGCGGTGATCGTGGTCGTCACCAACGTGGTCGGCAGCGCGCTCACCCGAGAGGCGGATGCGGTCTGCTACCTGCAGGCCGGGCCCGAGGTGGCCGTCGCGTCGACCAAGGCGTTCGTGACCCAGGTTGTGGTGCTCGAGATGATCGCCCTCCACCTGGCGCAGCTGCGCGGCACGCTGAGCGACCGGCGGCGCCGCTCGTTCGGGCTGGCCTTGCGTGACCTCCCCGGCCAGGCGGCCGAGGTCCTCAAGCTCGCTCCGCAGGTGAAGAAGCTGGCCAGGCGCTGGGGCGGCGTGCGCGACGTGATGTTCGTCGGTCGAGCGCTCGGATTCCCTGTCGCCATGGAGGGTGCGCTGAAGCTCAAGGAGCTTTCCTACGTTCACGCCGAGGGGTATGCGGCCGGCGAGCTGAAGCACGGCCCGATCGCGCTGCTCGACCCCCACACCCCGCTGGTGGCGATTGCGAACAAGAGCGCCACCTACGACAAGGTGGTCAGCAACGTCGCCGAGGTGCACGCCCGCGAGGCGCCTGTGGTGGCGGTCGCGACGATCGGGGACGAGATGATCGATCGATACGCGCAGGACGTGCTGTACATCCCGGAGACGCCCGAAGAGATGGCGCCGGTGATCGCGATCGTGCCCCTCCAGCTGCTTGCCTACGAGGTGGCCGTCGCGCGCGGCGCGGACGTCGACCAGCCCCGCAACCTGGCGAAGTCGGTCACGGTCGAATAGCCGCAGCCGCACTGCCGCGATGAGCCGCCACGAGATCGGTGTCGACCTGATCGACATCGACCGCATCATCTCGACCCTTGGCCGCTTTCCCGATCGGTTCCGTGAGCGCGTCCTGACCGACGGCGAGGCTCGCTACTGTGGGGCGCGGGCCGAGCGAATCGCCGGCCGCTGGGCCGCCAAGGAGGCGATCAGCAAGGTGCTGGGCCTGGGCGTTCGCGGCGTCGGCTGGCGGGAGATCGAGATCCTGCCCAACTGGGCCGGCGCGCCACAGGTCTACCTCCACGCTCGGGCCGCGGCCCGCGCGGCGGCGCTCGGGCTCGAAGACGTGACGGTGAGCATTTCGCACGAGCGGCACATAGCGGTGGCGGTGGCGGTCGCGCATCGCGCACCGGACGCCTAGGCCGATGGAGGTCGTGGGCCTGACCCAGGAGTGGGTCGCCAGGAGCCTCCCGGCCCGGCCACCACGTGCACACAAGGGCACATTCGGGAGGCTGCTCATCGTCGCCGGCTCCCTGGAGTACGCAGGCGCAGCTCTCCTGGCCGGGCTCGGGGCCATTCGCACGGGCGTCGGCCTCGCGTGCCTGGCCACGCCGGAGGCGGTGGGCACCCGGCTGATGGGGCTCGTCCCTGAGCTGACCTCCATGCTGCTGCCCGAGGAGGCGCCGGGCCTGACCGCCCCGGGTGGCTGGCGTCGCCTGGCCGCTGAGGCTCCGACCTATGACGCCCTCGTCGTCGGTCCAGGGCTCGGCCGGCAGCCGGCCACCCTGCGCCGGGCACGCACCTTCATCAGCGAGCTGCGCCGTCCTGCCGTGATCGACGCCGATGGGCTCACCGCTCTGGCGGAGGTCCAGCGCTGGTGGCAGTCGGTCCGCGCGCCGCTGGTCCTCACCCCGCACCCCGGTGAGTTCGCCCGCCTGATGCGGGTGCCGGAGGCGGAGTCGCTCGCCGATGACGATGCACAGCGCGCCGAGGCGGCTCGCGAGGCGGCGGCGAGCTGGGGCCAGGTCGTGGTGCTGAAGGGCGCATACACCGTGATCGGGTCACCGACCGGCGGCCTCCTGCGTTCCGACATCGCCACGCCGGCGCTCGCCACGGCAGGCAGCGGCGATGTGCTGGCCGGCGCGATCGGCGCGTTTCTGGCGGCCGGGCTGGATCCATTCGACGCGGCCGGATGCGGGGTGGCGGTGCACGGCGCCGCCGGGCTGCTGGCCGAGGATCGGATTGGCCAATCCGGGGTGGTGGCGCGCGACATCGCCAACCTGCTGCCGACGGCGATGCAGCAGCTTCGCGGCGGCCGGGGCCGATGAGCCTCGCGCCGGCGCGCAGCCCGCACCGCGCCTGGATCGAGGTCGATCACGACGCCCTGGTCGGCAACCTCGTAGCGCTTCGTCGCCTCGCCGGGGATCAGATGAGCGTGATCGCGGTGGTCAAGGCCAATGCCTACGGCCACGGGGCGATCGCGGTATCCCGCACGTTGCTGGACCACGGAGTGGAGCGCCTCGCCGTGGCCACGCTCGGGGAGGCGCTCCAGCTGAGGAATGCCGGCATCGAGGCCCCCATCCTCGTCCTGTGGGCGCTGGGAGCTCCCGAGGCCGAGCGGGCCGTCGCCGCCGACCTTGAGCCGGTCGTCTACGACGAGGCGGGGATCGAGCTGCTCGAACGGGCGGCCGCGGCGCTCGGGCGGCGGTCATCGGTGCAGCTCAAGATCGACTCCGGGCTCGGGCGGCAGGGGAGCGATCCGGGAGTGGCGGTCGAGCTGGCGCTGCGCATCACGCGCAGCCGGCAGCTGCACCTGAGTGGCACCTTCAGCCACCTGGCGGTCCCCGGTGAGGACGAGGCGTATACCGACGTTCAGGTTCTGCGCCTGGCCCAGGCGCTCGACGCCATGCGATCGGCAGGCGTCGATCCGGGAATCGTTCACCTGGCAGCCACCGGGGGCGTGCTGGCCGGATCGGGCACGTTCGGCGACGCGATTCGCCCCGGCCTCGGACTGTACGGCATGGCTCCCGTCTGGGCAGCTGGCCGTGAGCTGGGTCTGCAGCCCGTCCTCTCACTCAAGGCGCTTCCATTGCGGATCTTCAATCTTGCCGCCGGAGAGGGGATCGGCTACGGACTGCGTTTCCGAGCCGAGCGCGCGACACGCATCGCCACCCTCGGGATGGGGTATGGCGACGGGTGGCCGCGCGCCCACGCCAACAACGGCTGGGTGCTGGTGCGCGGCGTTCGTCGCCCGGTCGTCGGCGCCGTGAGCATGGACGGCATCACCGTCGATCTGGGCGATCTTGATGATGTAACCTACGCCGACGAGTTCGTCCTGATCGGCGAGCAGATGCGTGCCCGCATCGACGCCGATGAGGTCGCCGCGCAGCGACGCACCATCAACTACGAAGTGACGACCGCCCTCCGTGACCGCCTCCCGCGCGTGCATCTGCCGGAGGCAGCCGCGAACGCCGGGTGAGGTCGTCGAGCGAGCGACCATGACGCAGGGAGGGTGCAGCGTGAAGCGGGCCGACGCCCTCGCCGATGAGCTCGAACGACGCGGAGTCGGAGGGCCAGCCGCCATCCTGATGGATGCCCATCGGCCCCTCCTGCCGCTCCTTCGACAGGGTGTCATCTTCCTTGGCCCGCTCCTGAACCCGCTGCTGGGCGCGCGCCGCTTCGGCCTGCTGCGGCAGGCCCTGGACGACTCGGCCACCTACGACCGCATCGCCGCCAGGCTGGCCGGTGGGCGCCCGGATCGAACGCCCTAGATGCCCAACCTCGGCGAGCTCGCCTCGTACCTGGTCGGTCTGCTGACCGACACCATCGGCTCATCGTCGATGCGCCTCGGCGCCGCTCCCACGGTCGCCATCCTGGTGGTGCTGCTCGTGCTCCTGTCGCTCGTCGCTCGACCCGGTGCGCGGTGGATCGGCTCGGACCTTGGCGGACTCGCGCGGGTCGGTCGGATGATGGCGCTCGCGGCCGAGTCGGGCGCCGACGCGACGATTTCACTGGGCAGCGCCGGCGTGAGCCGAGCGGCATCCGCGACCGACCGCTTGCAGACGCTCGCCGCGCTGCCGCTGCTCGGCCATGTCGCGGACGCGGCCGCACGCGCCGGCGTCCCGCTTCGGGTGACGACGAACGATCCGGTCGCGGCGCTGCTCGCGCAGGCGACGCTCGCGGGGGCGCACCGGCGAACGGCCACGCCGGAGCGCGCCTCTGCGGCGGCGGTGGAATACCTCGGCGAGGGTCGGTCCACCTCCGCCGCCTCCGCCCTCGCCACGGCTCAGCCACACGGCGTGGCCGTTGTCGCCGGCGGGCTCGGCGAGGATGCACTGCTCGTGTTCGACGGGGTGCTCGGTGACGCCGAATGGAGCCTCGCCGCCACGGCGAGCGGCTCCCAGGTGGCCGGCCCGCTCCTCAATGGCGACGGGAGCCTGGTCGGGCCTGCCTTCTTCCAGGCGGCAGGCGAGATCGGCGCCGCCGGCCAATCGCGGACCGCGGTGCGGGCTGCGAATCGCCTGATCTGGAGCGCCGTCGCGCTCCTGCTGATCGGCTCCCTGATCACGTGGGCCGGCGGGCCACAGGTCGCTGCCTTCCTGACGGGACGCTGACCGCGATGCGTCGCTCGATCATCGCCGGCATCGTCCTGGTGACGGGGCTGCTGGTCCTGTTGGACCTGATGATCGTCAACCCCTCGCTCCACGGTGCGGCGGGCGCGGTCAATGAGCTGCTCGTGCTGCTTGCCGCCGCCGCGGCGGTGGGAGGCGGCGCCACGCTGGTGGCACACCACGCTCGCAACCTCTCGGCGGGGGACGGCGATTCCACGGCCTCGATCGTTCTGCTGCTGGGGATGGCCTCGATCCTGGTGGCCGGCCTGCGTCCCGGATCGAGCGGGAGCTCCGACCCGGCGGTGCTGTGGCTGGTGGCGGCGCTGCTGGCACCGATCGCGGCATCGGTCTTCGCTCTCCTGTTCATCTTCCTGCTCGCCGCCTTCCGGCGTGGATTCGCACTGCGCATCCGCGAGACCACACTGATGGCCGGGGCCGCGGCCGTCGTCATCGTCCTGCTGCTGCCGGTGGGCGGCGAGGCCGGCGACTGGCTGGCCGCGGGTGCGGGGTGGGTGCGCGACGTCCCACTCGCCGGCGTCTTTCGCGGGCTGCTGATCGGCATCGGGATCCTGGTCGCGGTCAGCGCCGCCCGCACGCTGATAGCCGTTGACGGCGATGACGAATAGCGTCTCGCCGACCCTGGTGAGCGCGGAGACCGCCGCCCGGCTGCGCCGCGCTGGCCCGGCCCTGCTCCTGCTGCTCGTGCTCGGTGTGGCTTCGCTGCTCTCCGCGAGCACCGACGGATTGCGCCTGGCAAGCCCGGACCGATCGCACGTGGATCAGCTGCGGAGGGCGATCGGGGAGCTCCCGTCCGGGGCACTGGTTCTGGTCGCGTTCGACGCCGACCTGGGGACCTACCCGGAGATCAGGGCGACGACCCGCGCCGCGGTTGGCGACCTGGCGGCCCATGATGCGCGGCTCGCCATCGTCAGCTTCACGCCGGAGGGTCGCGCGATTGCCGCGGCGGAGCGTGAGCGCATCGCTCGAGCCGGCACGGAGCAGCCGCCCGCTGACCTCGGGTTCATCGCGGGCGCCGAGGCCGGCCTGGTGCGCAGCATCGAGTCGATCGTCCCGTCCGCGGCTGAGGGCGGGACCTTCGATGCGATCCGCGCGCGGGGTGGGGGCATCGGCGCCTTTGATATGGTCCTGATCGTGTCGGGGAGTGACATCTCGGCGCGCAGCTGGGTCGAGCAGGTCGGGACGCGCCTCCCCGACCTGTCGATGGTGGCCATCGCTCCCACCTTCCTCGATCCGGAGCTCGAGCCCTACCTGCGGTCGGGCCAGCTGACCGCGCTTCTTGCCACCCTGCGCGAGGGAGTGGCGTACGTCGAGGCGGTCTCCGCGGGATCGCCAACAAATCCCGGGCCGATCGCCGGCCCGCTGCCGATGCTGATCGGCATGCTCGCAGCGCTGGCGGTCCTGGCCGAGAGTGCGTTCCGCCACCTCGGTCGCCGCGGCCGGCGCCCCGCGGGCGGCCGCGCGCCGTCATGAACGGTTTCGCCGGCGCCGATCTTGGCGGGACGGTGGCGACCTGGGTGGCGGCCGTCGCCACCATTGCGGTATGGTCCTACCTGGTCGGCTGGCGGCGGCTCTTCGTCCTGATGCAGCACCTGCTCGCCGGCCTGGCGACCGGGTACCTGGTCCTGCTGGCGATCCGCGATGTGCTGGTGCCGCGATTGGCGGTGCCCCTGATCGAGAGCCCTCCTGACCGGCTGCTGCTGGTTCCCGCCCTGGTACTGGTGGCGATGCTGATCGGTGCCCGGTGGCTCCCCCGACGGGTCATGGCACCCGTGGCCGCGATCCTGGTCGGCGGGATCGCCGCCTTTGCCCTGGGGGGCGCGGTGGTCGGCACCGTCCTGCCGCAGATCGCCGCCGCTCTGCCGAGGGCCAATGCAGCCTCGCCTGACCTGGCGGGTGAGGTGGTCTCGCTCGCCATCACCTCGCTGGTCCTGCTCGCCTTCCTGCATGGGACTCCCCGTGGGAGGCTGACGACTCGCGGAGCGATCGTCGGTCGATGGCTGCTGGTCGGGGGAATCGGCGGCTGGCTCGGGTTCCTCGTCGTCAGTCGCCTCTCGCTGCTCGTCGACCGAGTCGGATTCCTGCTCGGCGATTGGCTTACTGTCCTCCGATGACGACCGATGCCCCTGCGCGTGAGCCCGGCCGCGCCACGGCCGAGTTGTCGCTGCTGGTCGACATCGGCTCCGCCTGGACGAAGGCGGCCGTGGTCGGTCGTGCGCTCGGCCGATGGAGGATCGCGGCGCACGCCGCACAACCCAGCGCCTGGGACGAGGACGAGCTGATTGCCACCCTGGCGGCTCGGCTGGCCGGCCCGGCCGATCCTCGCGTCTCGAGGCGGATCGCGGCCCTCCTCGCGGACGCGCCCCGCATCGCCGTGCACACGCCTGCCCGGCCGGGTCGCATCGCCCTCGCGGCCGTCTCATCGGAGCTGTCCGGCCATGCGGCGCGTCGAGCGGCCGAGGCTGCCGGCTGGGTGGTTGTCGAGGCCGTGACGGTCGATGACGGCCGACCCGTGGTCGAGCGGCTCTCCGCGCTGCAGTCCGCCGAGGTCGACGCCTGGCTCATCGCCGGGGGCTTCGACGAGGAGGGGGGTGAGGGCGCGCTCGAAGTGGCCGGCCTCGTGGCGGCGGCTCGCGGCGGCGGCCGATCGCCCGTCGTGTGGGCGGGCTCGGCGGGCCTCACCGAGCGGGTCGGGGCCTTCTTTGAGCCGGGCGTCCTGAGGGCGGTCGCCAATCCCCGTCCCTCTGCCGACCGCGAGAACCTGCTTCCCCTGCGCCGATATCTCGACGGCCTGATCGAGCGCCTGGTCGAGCGCGGGGCTGCGCGGCAGCTGGCGCCCATCGGATTCGGTCGGGCGGTGGCTGAGCTCGCCCGTGCGTCGCGCCTTCGCGTGGTCGGAGTGGACGTCGGCGCCCGATACGCGACCTGGGCCAGCGCGGACGAGAACGGCATGGCCGACAGCCGGGTCGTCGCGCTCGGTGGGCTTGCATCGCCAAGCCTGACGGCACCGGGCGGTCCCGCGCGTATCGCCCGAAGCCTGCCCCTGGCGCTCGACGAGCTGGCCGTGGCGGATGCCCTCCAGAACCTGCGCGCCCGCCCCGGATCGATCCCCCAGACCGATGAGGAGCTGGCGGTGGTCCACGGCGCCGCCCGGCACCTGCTCGCCGACCTGGCGGCCAATGGTCCGCAGCCCGAGGGGGTTGACCTGCTGATCGGCTCGGGGCGCACGATCGGCAGCGCGCCGCTGCCGGCCCAGGCGATGCAGATGCTGCTCGACGGCATTCGCCCGATCGGCATCGTGCAGGTCGCCATCGATCCTGCCGGCGCGCTGGGGCCGCTCGGCGCACTGCGCGACGACGAGATCGTGGAGGGCCTCGGAACCCTGCGCGACGACCTGCTGACGCCGCTCGGCGCCGCGGTCGTCACCCGTGGCGGGCGCACCGGCCATCTCTCGATGCGCGTCACGGTGCATCGGGTCGGCTGGCGCTCGCTCGGCCCGATCGAGGTGCGTCCCGGACAGCTGGAGGTAGTGCCGCTGCCGCGTGGGCAGGTGGCCGAGCTCGAGATCGAGCTCGATCCCGGGGTGAGTCTCGGCGCACCGCGCCGCACCCGCCGCCTGCGGGCGTCCGTCAGCGGCGGCGCGGTCGGGGTGGTGCTGGATGCGCGCGACGCTCCGCTCCTCCTGCCGCGGCGCAGCGACGATCGGCGGGCGGTGCTCGGCGCATGGCGCGACACCTTCCAGCGCGAGGTTCGGCCGCCGAGCGAGGGGGCGGCATGATCGAGGCGTCACTGCATCGCATCCACCTGCCGCGGGGAACGGCCGTCAGCGTGCGCGTGGGTGCCGAGATCAGGCCCGATGAGGTCATCGGACTGCGGCGCGGGGCGATGGCGCCGGTCCGGGTGCCCGTCACGCGCCCTCTCCACCGTCAGCCGGGCGAGATCGAGGAGCTGCTCGTGGTGCGGCCCGGTGAGCGGGTCGAGGCCGAGCAGCCGCTCGCGCTGGTCGAGGGTGGCGGCGTGGTGCTCGCCCCCGTCGCCGGGCTGGTGCTGGCGGCCTCGGGACGCGATGGGACGCTCCTCCTCGCTCCGCTCGCCGCCGAGGAGACGGTGATCGGGCACGTTCGCGGTCGGGTGCGCGCCGTCGAGGAGGGGTCGCTGGTGATCGAGGTCCCCGCGGCGCGGCTGCACGGGGTGGGGGGCAGTGGCGAGGCCGTGCACGGAGAGCTGGTGGTCGGGGTACCGAATCCCGGCGACGAGCTCCGGGCGGGCGCGATCGACGCGGGCGCCACGGGGAAGATCCTGGTCGGCGGATCCCGAGCCTCGGCCGAGACGCTGACCCGGGCCCGGGCGATGGGGGTGGCCGGCATCGTGCTCGGCGGCGTGCTGGACAAGGAGCTGCGCGACTTCGAGGCGATCCAGCGCCGCCGGCGCGAGGCGGGCGGTCTGACCGGCTCGTTCGGAATCCTGCTGGTGGAAGGGTTCGGCAAGGTCGGAATCGATCCCCAGCTCTTCGGATGGTTCCGCACGCACGCCGGCCGGGTCGCAAGCCTCTTCGGAGCCGATGCGCTCCTCTACGTGTATGACGCGGCTCCGCTGCCGACGCGTCGCGCGCTGGCCCGGGTCGGGGATCGCGTGATCGCCCATCGGCGCCCGTTCCAGGGGCGGGGTGGCGTGCTGGTCGCGGTGCTGGAGGAGATGCACGCTGCCCAATCGGGGATTCCGACGCGCATGGCGCTCGTGCGCTTCGAAGATGGCAGGCTTGCCCCGGTCCCACTGGCCAACATCGAGGCCACGGTGCTGCCCGAAGGCCGCTGAGAGGCGGCTCCCGTATCCTTCGCGCCATGCAAGGCCAGGGAAGTCTGAGCACGGCTGCGGCGCAGGAGACGAGGGCGATCGGCCGCGCGCTCGGCTCGCATGCGCACGCGGGTGCCCTCCTGGCGCTCATCGGACCGTTGGGAGCCGGCAAGACGGAGCTGGCCAAGGGGGTGGCCGAAGGGTTGGGGGTGACGAGCGTGGTCAACAGCCCGACGTTCGTGCTCATGAATGAGCATGTCGGCCGGCTGCGGCTCTTCCATATCGACGCCTACCGCCTCGACGATCCAGAGGAGGCGGTCGCCGCCGGCCTGTTCGACGATCGACAGGCCGCGGGGGTGGCGGTGGTGGAGTGGGCCGATCGGCTCGCCGATCGCCTGCCCGCCGAGCGACTGGAGCTGACCCTGCTGCCCGAGCCGGACGGGAGCGACCAGCGGCGCATCAGCTGGCGGGCGGTCGGCGCCGCCCACCTGCGGCTCGCCGACGACGCGCTGACGACGCCATGATCATCGCCATCGAGAGCGCCTCCAGCGATCCGTCGCTCGCGCTGACCGCAGGGGATGGTGTCGCCTTCGCCACCGACGGCTGGGCCGGCGAGGGACGCCAGGCAAGCGAGCTGTTGCCGCGCCTGCTGGTCCTGCTGGCGCGCGCCGGGCGCGACCTGCGCGAGGCGACCGCGGTCGCAGTCGGCGTGGGACCCGGCTCGTTCACCGGCCTGCGCGTATCGATGAGCCTGGCCAAGGGGATGGCCCTGGCCCTGCGCGTGCCCGTGGTCGGCATCCCCAGCCTCGAGGCCTGGCTCGAGGCCGAGCCGCGCGCCGCGGCTGCGATCGTCCGGGCCGGGGCGCAGGACGCTTACCTGCTCACGCGCGGCACCGCGGAGCCGCAGATCGTCGCAGCATCCGACCTCCGGGCTCTGGTCGGCGGGTCGCCGCTGGCGGCTCCATCCGAGCTTGCCCTGGCCTTCGGCCTGTCCGGAACGCTTCCACCGCACGAGGCCGCGGCTGCCGTCGGGCGACTGGCGGCGGCGCGGCTCTCCCTGGTTCCGGGCGGGGACGATCTGGCGCGACTCGAGCCGTGGTACCTCCGGGCCGCAAGGGGTGTCACATCCTCGGAGGCGGTGAGCCGATGGCCGTGAGCGCGCCGCTGGTGGTTGGGCCGATGCGGATGGCCGATGTCGCAGCGGTCCTCGAGATCGAGCGGCTCAGCTTCAGCTCGCCCTGGCCTGCGTTTGCGTTCGAGCAGGAGCTGACCGCGAATCGCCTGGCCCACTACCGGGTGGCGCGCCTGGGGGACCGCGTGGTCGCCTTTGGGGGCATCTGGCTGATGGTCGATGAGGCGCACATCACCACCTTCGGCGTGCATCCCGATCATCGCCGGCGGGGGATCGGCCGACGGCTCCTACTCCAGCTCGCCGAGGTGGCCATCGAGCTCGGGTCGGCGCGCATGACCCTGGAGGTGCGGATCAGCAACCAGCCCGCGCAGCGGCTGTATGGGTCGTTCGGCTTCAACGTCACCGGGCGCAGGGTCGCCTACTACAGCGATGACGGCGAGGACGCGCTGGTGATGACCACCCCCGATCTGGCCGGCCTGGCAATGCAGGCCGTGCTGGCGGCCGAGCGGGCTCGGGCCTCGGAGGACGACGCCCGATGAGTGGGCCGCGGGTGCTCGCCATCGAGACGAGCTGCGACGAGACCGGCGTGGCGGTCGTGAGCGGAGGCAGGCGCATCGCCTCGAGCCAGGTCGCGACCCAGATCGCCCTGCACGCCGAGACCGGGGGCATCGTGCCCGAGGTGGCGGCGCGCCAGCAGCTGCGCTGGATCGTGCCCACCGTTCGCGCCGCCATGGCCGAGGCCAGTGTCGACTGGGACGATCTCGACGCGGTGGCAGTGACCTATGGCCCCGGCCTGATCGGCTCGCTGCTGGTCGGGGTCAACGTGGCCAAGGCGCTGGCCGTGGTGCACGACCTGCCGCTGGTCGGGATCAACCATATCGAGGGCCACATTTACGCCAACTGGCTGACCGATGCGCCCGCCGAGGATCCACTCCCCGCCGAGCCGCCGTTCCCGCTGCTCTGCCTCGTGGTCAGCGGGGGGCATACCCAGCTGGTATTGATGCACGATCACGGTCGGTATCGGCTCCTGGGTCAGACCGTCGATGACGCCGCCGGCGAGGCCTTCGACAAGGTCGGGCGGCTGCTCGGCCTGCCGTACCCGGGCGGCCCGGCCATCAGCGCCGCCGCCGAGGGGGCGACGGCGGCGACCCGCTTCCCGCGAGCGCGCACGGTAGGCCCGTACGACTTCAGCTTCTCGGGGCTGAAGACGGCGGTCCTGCGCGAGGTCGCCGGCTACCGGGTTCGCAATGCCCCGATCCCGATCGACGGCCTGGCGGCAGCCTTCGAGGAGGCGGTCGTCGACGCTCTGGCGACCAAGACCGTCGCCGCGGCGGACGAGCACGGCGTGGCCGCGGTGGCGATCGGTGGTGGGGTAGCCGCCAATGCGTCGCTGCGCAGCGTCCTGCGTGACCGGCTCGACGCCCTTGGCCTCCCGCTCCTCGTGCCGCCGCCTGCCTGGTGCACCGACAACGGGGCGATGATCGGGGCCGCCGCCGGCTTCCGCTTCCTCGCCGGCGATCGTGCCGGCCCGGCGCTCGAGGCGATTCCGAACCTCTCGCTGGCGTGGGCCGACTCGTGAGCGGCCCGCTTGCGCCCGAGCGGCTCGTGCCGCCGACGCCGGGTCAGCTGCGCCGCCTCCTGGCCGCCGAGCGGCTGCGGCCGCGCAAGGCGCTCAGCCAGAACTTCCTGACCGACGCCGCCGCCCTCGACGCGATCGTGGCCGCGGCCGAGCTGGTGCCGGGGGACCGGGTGGTGGAGGTGGGGCCCGGGCTCGGGGTGCTCACCCGCCGCCTGCTGGCCGCTGGCGCAACCGTGCTGGCGGTGGAGCTCGATCCGCGCCTGGCCGCGTACCTGCGGCGGGAGCTGAGCGGGGCCGCCGGATTCGAGCTGATCGAGGCCGATGCGCTCTCGCTCCATCCCCGCGAATGCTTCCCGGGCGAGGACTTCAAGCTGGTCGCCAACATCCCGTACCACATCACCAGCCCGCTGCTGCATGCCTTCCTGGAGGGCGATCGGCCTCCGCAGCTGGCAGTCCTCCTGGTGCAGGCCGAGGTGGCGGCGCGGGTGGCGGCCGCCGCGGGCCAGATGAGCTACCTGTCGGTCTTCGTCCAGAACGTGACCGATGCCGAGATCGTCGGCCGCGTGGACGCCGCCGCCTTCGAGCCGCCTCCCGAGGTCGACTCCGCCATCCTCCGGTTGCGCCGCCGCGCCACGCCCCAGGTCGCGGCGGGGCCGGGACGAGAGCCGTTCTATCGGCTGGTCCAGGCGGGCTTCCGCCAGCGACGCAAGCAGCTCCACAACGCGCTCGGACGGGAGCTGCCCGTGCCGCGGACGGCGTTAGAGACCGCGTTCGCGGCGTGCGGCATCGACTCGGAGCGCCGGGCGCAGACCCTGGCCCTCGGTGAGTGGGACTGCCTCCGCGGGCATCTCGTACCGCTTCTCGATACGACGACGGCGGGCGACGATTGACGCCGCTCAGCCTCGAGGCTCCGGCCAAGCTGAACCTGTCCTTGCGGGTGGTGGGACGGCGGCCGGATGGATTCCATCTGCTCGAGACGGAGATGGTGCTGCTTGAGCTCGCCGATCGGCTGCTGCTCCTGCCGGGAGCTCCGGGGCTGCGGGTCGAGGCGGCGCCGGGCGATGACATCCCCACCGATCACAGCAACCTTGCCTGGCGCGGCCTCGTCGCAGCCACCGGCGCGCAACCCGACCAGGTCTGTCTGGCGCTCGAAAAGCGGATCCCTTCCGGCGCCGGGCTCGGCGGGGGCTCGTCGGATGCCGCGGCGGCCTGGCGCCTTGGTCGAAGGGCTTCGGGCGCGCCGGATGTGGCCGCGCCGGCCGATCTGGTCTCGCTCTCGCGCCTCGGCGCCGACGTGCCGTTTTTCGCTGCCGCTGCCGCCGCCGCTCGCGTGACGGGTATCGGCGAGGTGGTGACGCCGCTGGGTGGCCCTGCCCCAGCCAATGCCATCCTCGCCCACCCAGCCTTCCGGCTGTCGACCGAGGCCGTCTTCGGCGAGCTGCGTCCAGCCGACCTGGCCGCGGATCGGCCCCACGCCAATGACCTCCTGGCGCCCGCGCTGCGCCTGCGCCCCGAGCTGGGCGACCTGATGCGGCACGTCTCGGATGCCGGGGGCGAGCCGCTCCTGACCGGTTCCGGATCCACGATCTTCGCGCTGACCGACGACGCCGAGCGCGCGACGGCGATCGCCGCCCGCCTCCGAAGGACCGGCGTGCGGGTCACCCTGACACGCCTCCGGCGGGAGCCGGCAGGGATCCTCGAGCTCGGCGAGGCGCCGCAGGATGCTGGCGCCACGGCGCCGAGCATGGGATGATCGAAGGCCGATGCCCGATAGAGGAGCCATGACGGTCCGCGACCAGGTCCAGACCGATGCCGCGCCCGCCGCGATCGGCGCATACAGCCAGGCGATCCGCGTGGGCGGATTCGTCTTCACCGCGGGGCAGGTCGGGGCCGACCCCTCCGACGGCGCGCTCGCGGATGGCGTCGCAGCCCAGGCCGATCGCGCCCTGCGCAACCTTGCCGCGGTCCTGGCAACGGCCGGATCGAGCCTCGACGAGGTGGTGAAGACCACCATCTTCCTGGCCGACATGGGTGACTTCCAGGCGGTCAACGAGGTGTATGCCAGTCACCTGTCGCCACCCTTCCCGGCACGATCCACGATCGCGGTCAAGGCGCTGCCAAAGGGCGCGCTGGTGGAGATCGAGATGATTGCGGTCGCCTCTGACGAGGAGCCGGCACGATCGTGATAGGGACTGCGGCGGTCGTCCTGGCCGCCGGACAGGGCACGCGCATGCGCTCCCGGCTACCGAAGGTGCTCCACCCGCTGGCCGGGCGACCGATGCTCGAGCATGTGCTCGCGTCGCTCGCGGAGGCTGGGATCGAGGAGCGGGTGGTCGTCGTCGGGCATGACGCGGACCAGGTCGAGGCGGCACTCGACGGCCGCGTGACGACCGTCCGACAGGAGCCGCAGAAGGGGACCGCCGATGCCGTGCGCATCGGCCTCGAGCAACTGGACCCCGGCACCCGGCAGGTGGTGGTGGCGATGGGAGACGCGCCCCTGGTGCCGGCGGCCCTCTTCGAGGAGCTCCTCTCGGTACGGGCCGCTGCGGACGCCTGCATCGCGCTCCTCGCCTCGAAGCCGGCCGACCCGAGCGGCTACGGCCGCATCCTGCGCGATGCCGACGGCTCGGTTCGGGCGATCGTGGAGGAGCAAGACGCCGACCCCGCGGTCCGGGAGCTGGGCGAGGTCAATGCCGGGAGCTACTGCTTCGACGCAGGATGGCTGCGGGCCAACATCAGCGCGGTGCCTGCCTCGCGCTCGGGGGAGCAGTACCTGACCGACCTGGTGGCCATGGCGGTCTCGAGCGGCGGCCACGTCGTGGTGGTCAGCTCGCCACGAGCGGAGCTCACGATGGGGATCAACGATCGGTCCGGGCTGGCCGCCGCCGAGCGGATCATGCGGAGCGAGATCGCCGAACGACACATGCGCAACGGGGTCACCATCGTCGATCCGTCGAGCACCTTCATCGACGTCGACGTCCAGATTGGCGAGGAAGCACGGATCGAGCCGTGGACCGTCCTGTCAGGCGCCACCTCGATCGGGCCGGAGGCTGTGATCGGTCCGCAATCGCAGGTCACCGACTCCCGGATCGGAGCGCGAACGGTGGTCTGGTCGAGCGTGGTCGAGTCGTCGGTGGTGGCCGAGGACGTGCAGATCGGGCCGTACAGCCACCTGCGGCCGGGGTGCGAGATCGGGCCCGGCTGCCGGATCGGCAACTTCGCCGAGCTCAAGATGACGCGCGTCGGGGCCGGCAGCCAGATCCACCACTTCAGCTACCTGGGCGATGCCGATCTGGGCGAGGCGGTGAATGTGGGCGCCGGGGCGATCACGGCGAACTTCGACGGGAGCGCAAAGCACCGCACCACGATCGGGGATGGGGCGTTCATCGGGGTCGACACCTTGCTGCGCGCGCCGGTGAGCATCGGGCCGGGCGCCCGCACCGGGGCCGGGGCGGTCGTGACCCGCGACGTGCCGGCCGGCGAGACGGTGGTCGGCATGCCGGCGCGGCGCATCGGCACGCGCCGGCGGAATCCGCATTCGGGAGGTTCGTCAGCGCGCGACGATGCCTGAGACAGCCGAAAGCGGAGCGACCGGCAACCCGATCCTTGATCTCGCCATCGTGATGGTGCTCATCCTGGTTGGCGGCTTCTTTGCGGCGAGCGAGATCGCACTGATCACGGTCAAGCGGCACCGCCTCAACCAGCTGGTCGGCGAGGGGAGCCGTGCGGCGCGGGTGGCTCAGCGCCTGACCGAGGACCCCAGCCGCTTCCTGGCCACCATCCAGATCGCGATCACCTTCCTCGGCTTTCTGGCCTCCGCGGTGGGTGCCGTGGCCCTCTCCGGGTCGCTTGCCAGCCTCGTGCGACTCATCCCGCTCGGGCCGATTCGCGACGCCGCCGGGAACATCAGCTTCGTGCTCGTCACGCTGCTCATCGCGCTCGCCTCGATCATCGTCGGCGAGCTGGTGCCCAAGACGCTCGCCCTCAGCTTCCCGGATCGCTTCGCCATCTTCGTCGCGCGCCCCATCGGCTGGTTCGATCGCCTCCTGCGACCGATGGTGTGGCTCGTCTCGACCGTCTCGAATGTCCTGGTCCGCGCGCTGGGCGGCAGGGATCGGCCGCAGGCGGGCTACCTCTCGACCGAGGAGCTGAAGATGCTGGTCGAGACCGGCAGCGAGCAGGGCGGCATCGAAGAGGAAGAGAAGGAGATGATCCACGGGGTCATCGAGTTGGCGGAGACGAAGGTTCACCAGGTGATGGTTCCGCGCATCGGCATCCGCGCGGTCGAGGTCCACGACCCGATCGACGAGGTGCTCGACATGATCGTCCGCGCCGGGCATTCGCGGGTGCCGGTCTACGAGGAGAACCTCGACAACATCGTCGGGATCCTCTACGCCAAGGATCTGCTGCCGTTCCTGCGGCCCGGCGCCGCGCCGTCATCCGAGATCGACGTCCGCGCGCTGGCGCGTCCCGCCGCCTACGTGCCGGAGACCAAGCCGGTCGACGAGCTGCTGCACGAGATGCGCGTTGACAAGCGACACATCGCGATCGTGGTGGACGAGTACGGCGGCACGGCCGGCCTGATCACCATGGAGGACGTGGTCGAGGAGATCGTGGGCGAGATCCAGGACGAGTACGACAGCGAGGAGTCGCTGGTCGAGGCGCTGGAGGAGGACGACAAGATCGCGTTCCGGGTCGACGGGCGGGTCAGCATGGACGACCTGCGCGACCTGTTCGAGCTCTCCGACACCGAGGAGGAGGACGAGGACGAATACGACACGGTCGGCGGGTACATCGTGCACCGCGTCGGCCGCATCCCGCTGCCGGGGGCGGTGGTGCCGTTCCGGGACGTGACGCTGACGGTCGAGACCGCCGAGCCGCGACGCATCGCCAAGGTGATCGCCACGCGCCCCCGCCAGCCGGAGTCAGCGATCGAGGAGCTGGCGGCCGCCGACGCCGATTAGGCGCTGATCATGCTCTCGACGAGCATGCGCAGGTCCTCGACGCGCTCCGCCGGCACCGGAAGCGATCGTGCCTCCACCAGCGCCAGGTCCCGGTAGCGGCGGGCCTCCTGCTCGGTGGCCTCCCGAGCGCCGGAGCGCTCCAGGATCTCCAGCACCTCCTCGGTCAGGCCCTCCGACATCGGCATGTCGCCGTCCGGTGGGCCGGAGCCATCCGTGGCCCGGATCACCGGCTGGTAGATCGCGATCAGGCGCGCCACGTCCTCCGCGGCTGCGTTCCGCATCGCCCACACCACCGGATAGGTCTTTTTGCGCTTGCGGATGTCGCCCGCCGCCGCCTTCCCCGAGTCGGCGCTGGCCCAGAAGCTGCCCTTCAGGTCATCGGCGATCTGGAAGGCCATGCCGAGATCGCGCCCGAGCCGATGGTAGGCATCGATGACGTCCTGGTCGTCGCTGGCCATCATCGCGCTGGTCTCGATTGAGGCGCCGATCAGGGCGGCGGTCTTCTTGGAGATCATCTCGAGGTATTCGTCGACGGTCACATCGGTGCGGCGCTCGAAGCTGATGTCCAGGTACTGGCCCTCGCACAGCGCCAGGCAGGTCTCGTCGTAGACGCGCATCACGTCGAGGAGCTTCTGCGGCTCGTACTCCTCCTCCTTCATCAGCCGATACAGAGCAAGGCGCGACAGCGCGAAGAGCGCATCCCCGGCGTTGATCGCGAGCGGCACGCCCCACAGCGCCCAGAGGGTTGGCCGGTGGCGTCGCTCGCGATCGGAATCCTCGATGTCGTCGTGGACCAGGCTGAAGTTGTGCCCGAGCTCGACCGCGGCGGCCGCGGGGAGCGCCTTGCGATACTCGCCGCCGAGGGACTTGAAGGCGAGCAGGCCCAGCAGCGGGCGCAGCCGCTTGCCGCGCGGCCCCTCCATCTGGTCGAGCCCGAGGTGGTAGCCAAGCATCTCGTACAGGGGACGGGCGCGCCCATCGTGCTCGCCGATGACGGAACGCATCTCCGTCTCGATCTCGACCAGCAGGTCGTTAAACTGGCTCATGGCGTCCACGCCCCAAGGGTACCCGAGGTCGATGCGCCGGTGAGCCGAGCCCGCCTCTACAAGACCGAGGCGATCGTGCTGCGCAGCATGGACCTCGGCGAGGCCGATCGAGTGCTGACGGTCCTGACGCCGCGCCTGGGCAAGCTGCGCGTGATCGCCAAGGGGATCCGCCGGCCACGCTCCCGGCTCGGCGGCGGACTGGAGCCGTTCAGCGACGTGCACCTGGTGCTGGCCGTGGGACGGACTTTCGACGTGGTCACCCAGGCCTCGCTCGAGGACCCGCACCTGGGCCTGCGTGACGACCTGCACTCGACCGCGGCGGCCTGGTACGTCGTGGAGCTGGCCGATCGCTTCTGCGAGGGATCGGCCGAATCGCACCAGGCCTTCGAGCTCCTGGCCCAGGCGCTGGCGGCGCTCGACGCCGCCCCTGCCGCGGTCTCGCGCGCGATCGTGGCGCGCTGGTTCGAGCTGCACCTGCTCGAGGCGATGGGCTTCCGGCCAGAGCTCGGGCAATGCCTCGATTGCGGCGTCGAGATCGAGCCAAACGGAAATGCCTACTCCCCGGTGGCAGGTGGGGTCGTCGGCCCCGAGTGCTCGCACGACGCGCTCGGGACGCAGCAGATCTCCGCGGCGGCCCTGAAGGTGATGCGTCACCTCCAGCGCTCCCCGCTGACAGAGGTGCTGCGGCTGCGTGTGCCGGGCGTCACGCAGCGCGAGGTCGAGCATCTCTTGCATGCGAGCGTGTCTGCCGTCCTCGAACGCGAGCTGCGCAGCCGCGATTTCCTCGACGAGGTCGCGCTGCGAGGGGTCGCTGCGCCGGCCTAGCCCTCCCCCGACCAGCCAGACGAGGCCACCCGCCCATGACCGAGCCGGGCGGGCGAGCTGATCGGCTGCGCTAGACTCGCCGGCATGCCCGCGCCGAACATGGAAGTCATCGTCAGTCTCGCCAAGCGCCGCGGGTTCGTCTTCCCGTCGAGCGAGATCTATGGCGGGATGGGTGGCTTCTGGGACTACGGACCGCTCGGCGTCGAGCTCAAGAACAATGTCAAGGCGGCCTGGTGGCGGCACATGGTCCAGCTGCGTGACGACATCGTGGGGCTCGACGCGGCGATCGTGATGAACCCGCGGGTGTGGGAGGTCTCCGGTCACGTCGCCGGCTTCAGCGACCCCATGGTGGACTGCCGCAACTGCAAGCTCCGCTTCCGCGCTGACGATCTCAAGGGGCCGCCCTTGGAGATCGCCTGCCCCAACTGCGGCAACCGTGGCACCCTGACCGAGGCGCGCCAGTTCAACCTGATGTTCCAGACCCACGTCGGCCCGCTCGAGGAGTCGGCATCGGTCGCCTACCTGCGCCCGGAGACGGCCCAGGGGATCTTCGTCAACTTCGCGAACGTGGCCACCACCGCGCGCAGGAAGCTGCCGTTCGGGATCGCCCAGATCGGGAAAAGCTTCCGCAACGAGATCACACCCGGCAACTTCATCTTCCGCGACCGCGAGTTCGAGCAGATGGAGATGGAGTTCTTCGTCCATCCCTCGCAGGAGGACGAGTGGTTCGCCTACTGGGTCGAGGAGCGCCTGCGCTGGTGGACCGATGCGATGGGGGTCGGTGCCGACCGTCTCCGGCTGCGGCCGCACGATCCGGACGAGCTGTCGCACTACAGCCGCCAGACGACCGACATCGAATACGCATTCCCGATGGGCTGGTCCGAGCTGGAGGGGGTCGCCGACCGGACCGACTACGACCTCAAGGCGCACGCCGCGGCGTCCGGCAAGTCGCTGTCCATCTTCGACGAGGCGAGCGGCGAGCACGTCACGCCGTACGTGATCGAGCCGGCGATGGGGGTGGATCGTGCGCTGCTCACCGTCCTGCTCGACGGCTACGAGGAGCAGCAGGTCGAGGGCGAGAAGCGGGTGGTGCTGCACCTTCGCCCGTCGCTGGCGCCGATCAGGGTCGCGGTCATGCCGCTCCTCCGCAACCGGCCCGAGCTGGTCGAGCTGGGACAGCGCCTGGCCGGCGACCTGAAGCTGCGCATGCCCGCCACCTACGACGACACCGCCAGCATCGGCAAGCTGTATCGCCGCCAGGACGAGATCGGCACGCCGTTCTGCGTGACGGTCGACGTGGAGACCCTTGCCGACGGCGCCGCGACCATCCGCGAGCGCGATTCGATGACGCAGCAGCGGGTGGTGATGAGTGCCCTTCCGGAGCGCCTTGCATCCCTGGTGGCCGGCGCTGCCTGGCAGGGTACCGAGCGTGGGCCCGCGGCCGCAGACTGAGCCGATGGGAACCGGGTCGCAAGGATCGCGGATCCAGCTCGAGGCCGCACAGCGCGCCTTCGACGATCTGTTCCGGCACGACGCTGGTGCGGCGCTGGCGGGCTGCTTCGCGGACGACGCACAGCTCCTTTGGCCGGAGCAGCCGGCGATCGCCGGGCCCGAGGCGATCGGCGAGGCGTTCGCCGAGTTCGTGGCGGGGTTCGAGACAATCTCGTTCGAGCCGATGTATGACCTGGTTGCAGTCGAGGGGCCCCTCGCGGCCGTCGTCGGCTCGTTCATCGAGACGCGTCGGTCGCGCCGGGAGCACCTTGTCGAGCGGGTCTACGGGCGACTGGCGTACACGTGGCGCCTGGATGCGGGCAAGTGGCGCGTCATGCGGCTGATGACATCGCGCTACGCCCCGACGGAAGTCGTGGTCGAGTGAACGGGGAATCGCCTCCCTCCGTCCTAGATCAGCAGGAGATCGTCCGTAGCGCCGACGCCGTCCTGGCCGAGCGGCCGGGCGACGACGCGGCGCACGAGGCACGGGCACGGGCCCTGCTTGCGCTCGGCCGGCTCGAGGAGGCGGAGGCCGACGCCATGGACGCGGTCCGTCTCGACCCCGACGAGGTCCGCTACCGCGAGCTGCTGGCCGAGATCCAGTCCCAGCGGGGAGAGCATGCGGACGCGGCGGCCGAATACGCCCGCCTGGCACGCCGCGACCCCCGCCAGGTGGCCTGGACGGTGGCGGAGGCAGCCGAGCGGATCGAGGCGGCCGAGGCGGGAAAGGGAGTGGAGGCGGCGCGTCGCGCCGTCCGCCTCGATCCTGGCAACTTCGACGCCCAGCTCGCCCTGGCCCGCGGCCTGATTCACCTCGGCGATGCCGCGGCAGCACTCCCGGCAGCAACGCGCGCAGCCGACCTGCGGCCCGGGGACGCCACCGCGCGAGAGGCAGTGGCCGATGCCCTGTGGCTGGCCGCGCGTGAGTCGGCTGCCTTCGGCGAATTCCGCGCCCTGGCCGATGAGCTCTCTGGCCGCGACCGAGGGCGGATCATCGCCAAGGCCAGATCTCTCTACCGGCCTCGAGCCGGCTGGCTCGGCCGCCTGCTGGCCTTGTCGACCGGTGTCTTTGCGTTCGCCCTGCGACGCGGCTGGCTGCGGGTGCGATGAAGGTCGGCGATCTGCGCGAGCGACTGGCCGCCGCGATGGCCAGCGCGATGCGACGCTCCGAGCCTGAGGCGGTGGCGCTGACCGCGGATCGGGCCAAGGCGATGGCGGTCGCGATGGCTGGCATGGATCCGTCGGCCGAGGTCGACCCCGAGGCGCTGGTGGTTGGCACGCGGCAGGTGGCGATCATCCTCGGCTTCCACCCTGAGCACGTGCGGCGCCTGATTCGGACGGGACGCCTGCGCGCGACCGTCGTTGGCGGAGACTACCGGGTTCTGGTCTCCGATCTCTGGCCGCTGCTGGAGGTTCGCTACCGGCAGCCGGGCCGTCGGCGGCTCTCGGGTCGCAGACCCGGCTGAGACCCGCGGGTGACCGGCAGATCGATCCCGCCGGGTAGAATCAGCCCCCCGCGATCCCCATATGGAGGAGCCTCGAGCGCCGCATGGCCACGACCGCCACGAAGCTGATCTACACCTTCCGCGAGGGGAACGCCGGGATGCGCGCGCTGCTTGGCGGCAAGGGTGCCGGTCTGGCCGAGATGACGAATACCGGACTCCCGGTCCCGCCCGGATTCACGATCACCACCGAGGCCTGCAACGCGTACTACGCGGCTGGCAAGGAGCTCCCGCCCGGCCTGTGGGACGACGTCCTGGGGCACATGAACGCCCTCGAGGAGGAGACCGGCAAGCGGTTCGGGGACCCGGCCAACCCGCTGCTGGTGAGCGTCCGATCGGGGGCGGCCTTCAGCATGCCCGGCATGATGGACACGGTCCTCAACCTGGGGCTCAATCCCGACACGGTCGCCGGTCTGATCGCTCTGACCGGCAACGAGCGCTTCGGCTATGACGCGTGGCGCCGGTTCATCGCGATGTTCGGGCGCATCGTGCTCGAGATCCCGGCCACCGTCTTTGACGAGCCGTTCGACGCGCTCAAGGAGCGTCGTGGCGCGAAGCTCGATACCGACCTGACTGCTGACGACCTTCGCGAGGCGGCCGACGAATATCGGGCCATCGTGCGGACGGCCACCGGCGAGGAGTTTCCGACCGACCCGTACCGTCAGCTGGAACTGGCCACTCGCGCCGTCTTCGACAGCTGGTTCGGCAAGCGCGCCCACGACTACCGGGAGTTCAACAAGATCCCGCACGACCTCGGGACCGCGGTGAATATCGTGACCATGGTCTTCGGCAACATGGGCGCCGATTCGGGCACCGGCGTCGCATTCACGCGAGACCCGAACACCGGGGAGCGCGTCCTGTACGGGGAGTACCTCACCAACGCCCAGGGCGAGGACGTGGTGGCTGGGGTTCGCACGCCCGCCAAGATCAGCCAGATGCGCGACGAGCTGCCGCTGGTGTACGAGCAGTTCACGGAGATCGGGGAGCGGCTGGAGCGTCATTACCGCGACGTCCAGGATCTCGAGTTCACGATCGAGCGCGGCAAGCTGTACATGCTCCAGACGCGATCGGCGAAGCGCACCGCCCCCGCCGCGGTGAAGATCGCGGTCGACATGGTGGGTGAGGGGATCCTGACTCGCGAGGAGGCGCTCGGGCGCGTCGAGCCGGCGCAGATCGTGCAGCTCCTGCTGCCTCGCTTCGACGAGGCGGCCAAGGCCATGGCCTCGGACCGGTTCCTGGCCAAGGGGCTCAACGCCTCGCCCGGTGCAGCAACGGGGCAGGCGATCTTCGACCCGGATCGGGCCGAGGAGGCAAAGGCGGCCGGCCACCCGGTGATCCTGGTCCGGATCGAGACCAGCCCCGACGACGTGCACGGGATGCTGGCGGCTCGTGGCGTGCTCACGGCGCGGGGTGGGGCGACCAGCCACGCGGCGGTCGTTGCGCGCAGCATGGGGCTGCCCTGCGTCGCCGGCGCCGAGTCGCTCCATATCGACTATGCGAAGCGCACGATGGAGGCCGGGGGCAGCACCGTTCGCGAGGGGGAGATGATCAGCATCGACGGCACCACCGGCGAGATCTACGCCGGCGAGCTGCCGACAATCGAGGCGCGCTTCGAGGACGAGCACGACCTGGCGACCCTGCTTGGCTGGGCCGATGCGGTCCGACGCCTGCAGGTGTGGGCCAATGCCGACTACCCGCGGGATGCCGAGCGAGCGCGGGCGTTCGGGGCGCAGGGGATCGGCCTTTGCCGCACCGAGCACATGTTCTTCGAGGAGGAGCGGCTGCCCACGGTGCGCCGCATGATCCTTGCCGCCACCCGAGCGACCGAGGCCAAGCGACGACTGGGAGGGGGGCACGAGCTCTCCCCGGACGATGCCGAAACCGTCGCCATCTTCGACGGCGCCTTAGCGGAGCTTCAACAGCTCCAGACCGATGACTTCGCGGGCCTCTTCCGTGCGATGGATGGGCTGCCGGTCGTCATCCGGCTGATCGACCCGCCGCTCCACGAGTTCCTGCCCAGCCACGATGAGCTGCTGGCCAAGGTGACCCGGCTCCGGACCGTGATCGAGCTGACTTCCGCATCAGAGCTGCCGGAGGGAATCGAGGCCGAGCTGGCTGAGGCCGATGAGCTCCTGTCGGCGGTCGAGGCGATGCGCGAGCAGAACCCGATGCTCGGCATGCGCGGCTGCCGGCTGGGGCTGATGATCCCCGACATCGTCAAGATGCAGACCCGCGCCATCCTGGCCGCGGCGGCTCGCGTGGCGGGGGAGGGGAAGACCCCGCTGCCGGAGATCATGATCCCCCTGGTCGGCCACGTGAACGAGCTCGCCGAAACGAGGCGCGTGCTCGAGGCCGAGGTGGCCAAGATCGTTGCCGAGAGCGGTCAGCAGGTCCACTACAAGTTCGGGACGATGATCGAGGTTCCGCGCGGGGCGCTGACCGCCGACCAGATCGCCGAGCACGCCGAGTTCTTCAGCTTCGGCACCAACGACCTCACCCAGATGACGTATGGCTACTCCCGCGACGACGCAGAGGGGAAGTTCCTGCTGCAGTACGTCGAGCGCAAGATCCTGCCCGAGAACCCGTTCCAGGTCCTGGACCGCGAGGGTGTCGGTCAGCTCGTGCGATTGGCGACCGAGCGGGGCCGTGCGACGCGTCCGGGGCTCGAGGTTGGGATCTGCGGGGAGCATGGCGGCGATCCGGCCAGCATCGCCTTCTGCCACGAAGTCGGGCTCGACTACGTTTCGTGCTCGCCATTCCGGGTGCCAGTTGCGCGTCTCGCCGCCGCCCAGGCAGCCCTCGCTTCAGCCGAGGTCCGCGACCGCTAGCCCAAGGACTTCGGCCTACGGCGACGCGGAGGGCGACGCGCTCGGCGGGGCGGAGGGCGACGCGCTCGGCGAGGTGGAGGGCGACGCCGAGGTGGACGGCGACGCCGAGGTGGACGGCGACACGCTCGGCACCGGCGTCTCGGGCGGAGTCGCGGTTGGCTGGGCCGTCGGGAATGGGGTCGGGATGAATGTCCAATACGGGAAAGGGGTCGACGAGGGGTCCGGAACTGCCGTCGGACCCGGCGTGCCCAGCGGAGTCAGCGTCTCCTGGGGCGGCGCGGTCGTGGGCTCAGGGCTCGGCTGTGGCGTCGCGGTCTCCGCCAGCACATTCTGGTCTGGAGTGGGACTTGTGTTTGCGACCTGGCCGTTTGGATGCGATACCCCAATCAGTTGGGAGACGCCCACGCCCAGGATCGCCGCGCTGAACAGGACCGCGGTGGCCCCCACGAGCCGCCCTGCCATTGCCAGTCGCCCGCGTTCGCGGCCCATCGGCTCGCCGGGGATGCTCGCCATGGCGGGGTTGACGTTCGCGAGCTCATCGAGCGCGGCCATCGACTGTTGGCATTCTGCGCAGACCGACGCGTGCACCGCAACGTCCCGAGGTGGATCACCATCCGCTCCTGCGGTGAGCCAGTCGTGGAAGCGCCCATGTGCCTCTTTCATCGGGACGCGTCGCTCGTCGAGAAGGCGCGTTTCGCGACGCGCTGCACGCGACTGGCGAGCTCGCCGGTAGGCTCATCCAGAGCCGCATCGGCCTCATCGTCGGAGGCGCGGGTGGCGTATCGCAGGTATCGATTTCGTGCCCCAGCGACCGCATGCCGCGTCGTGGCCGGCGCCGCATCCAGGATCGTCTCGACGTCGATCGGGTCGAACCGCTCGATCGCCGATGCCACGAGAGCAGCCCGGGCGTTGACGCTGAGGGCGGCCAGCCCCCGATATACGACCTCATCCAGGCCCAGGGGGGCTAGCGCCGTGCGACGCGCCTCGAGCGAGGTCGATCGTGTGACCGATCGCCGCTGCGACAGGCCCCGCAAGACTCGTGCGCGGAGCCAGGCAGCAGCCCGCTCCGGGTGGCGCAGGGCGGCGGCCTGCTCGGCCCCCGCGGCGAGTGCGAAGCCGGCGGCGCGCTCGGCGGGTTGCCGATCGCCGAGCGTGACGAGGATGGCGAAGCCGTGCAGCCGTGCCCCGTGCAGCTCACGGAAGGCGGCCGCCAGCAGCGCGTCATCTTGCGCGGGCGCAGGCTGAAAAGTGGCCGTCGGACTCCTCCCTGGCGTGTCGGCTCGGACCAGCGACTGCAAAGTGTATTCCCTCCGAGCAACCCTGATCATCGACGGGCCAGGCAGCAGCCGAAACTTGACTTCGTGGTAAAATACCGGCATCCCTCTTGACAAGCCCTTGACAAAGCGCCGCACGGCGTGGGGTGCATCTTTCGCATGACCTCTTCCGGCATTGCTGCCGAGATCAAATCCAAGCTTCCGGTGATCGACGTGGTCGGGGAGACCGTCGCCCTCAAGCGGGCGGGCTCTGCCTACAAGGGGCTCTGCCCGTTCCACGCCGAGAAGACTCCATCCTTCATCGTCACTCCCGATCGCGAGAGCTGGCGCTGCTTCGGCTGCGGCGAGGGCGGTGACATCTTCACCTTCCTGATGCGACGGGACGGAATCGACTTCCGGGAGGCGCTCTCCCGCCTCGCCGAGAAGGCGGGTGTCGAGCTGTCGGCGCAGACGGCGAAGGAAGACCGACATCGGCGTCGCCTGCGCGAAGCGCTCGAGGCGGCCATCGCGTGGTACCGCGAAGTGCTGCTCCAGGCGACCCAGGCCGAGAAGGCTCGCGCCTACCTCGACGAGCGCGGCCTCACCGCCGAAACGCTCGAGCGTTTCGGGATCGGCTATGCGCCAACCAGCTGGGATGCGCTGACGCGCCGGCTCATCGGTCGCGGCTTCACCAATGACGAGCTCCTCGCCGCCGGGCTCGCCTCGCCCTCGAGCCGTGGCGGCGTGATCGACAAGTTTCGTGGCCGGATCATCATCCCGATCCGCGATGCCTCAGGCCGGGCGGTTGGCCTTGGCGGCCGGGTCATGCCGGGCGCGGAGGGTCCGAAGTACCTGAATTCGCCGGCCGGCCCGCTGTTCGACAAGAGCCGGACGCTGTACGGCCTCGACCTTGCCAAGGCCGCGATCAGGCGCGAGAAGCTCACGGTGATCGTCGAGGGCTACACCGATGTCATGGCAGCACACCAGGCCGGCTTCGCCAACGTGGTGGCCAGCCTCGGCACGGCGCTGACGAGGGGCCAGATCGAGCTGGCGACGCGCTACGCAGACGGGATCGCACTCGCCTACGACGTCGACCTCGCCGGCGAGGCAGCCACGCAGCGCGGGCTGCTCGAGGAACTTGGACCCGATCAGAGTGTTTCCAAGATCCGCGTCGTGCGCATTCCGGCGGGGAAGGATCCTGACGAGTTGATCAGAACTGATCCCGAGGCGTGGCGTACTGCGGTCGCCGACGCCAAGGAGCTGGTCGAATACTTCATGGAGCGGATGACACGGGAGGTCGGCCTCGACAGCGTAGCCGGGAAGCGCGAGGTCACAGGGCGGGTGCTAGCCGTCCTACAACGGGTGGGAGACCCAGTCGAAAAGCGGGGATACCTCCAGCGGCTGGCCCGCCTTGTCAACGTGGACGAGAGTGTCCTGCTGGAGGCGCTCGCGCGCGAGCCGATCCGCCGCGCCCCGCGCCTCGCCCCGCTGCCGGTGGGTCCGGGTACCGCGACTCCCGCCGTGGGGGGGCTCGGACCGCTCGAGCGCGAGGCGTTGAGCCTCCTGCTCCGATATCCGGCGCTGACGGCCGAGCTTCCCTCCGAGGGCCCGCTTCCATTCCGGGATGCCGCGACCGGCGCCCTGGTTACCGCCTGGCGCGAACGCGTGGCGCAGGGCGACGCGACGGCGGCGGACCTGGAGACCTTCGTCGGCAGCCTCGATCCCGTGACCGCGGGCCTCGCCCGCGACCTGCTGGCCAACCTGGCGGCCAACGGAAATGGCGCACAGCTCGATCCGGGCGAGGCGCGTGCCCAACTCCGTACCTGTCTATTGCGGCTCCGCGCGACGCGCATCGAGGAGGCGATCCACGACGGGCAGCTCCTGCTCGCGGAAGCGCAGCGCGACGAGGACGGGACCCAGCTCGAGTTACTCAAGCAACAAATCAACAAGCTCGGCCGCGAAAAGGCCGATCTCAACAGGGAAATGGAATCACCGGCCCAGGCGGTCGGCGCGAGGAGGGACTGATCGTGGCGAAGACCATCACCAAGGAGCCGGCCAAGGGGACCGCCGTCGTCCGCGCCCCGAAGCCAGCGCGCAAGGCGACCGCGGCCGTCGTCCCGAAGCCGGCGCGTAAGGCGGCCACTGTCGTCGACGCCCCGAAGCCAGCGCGCAAGGCGACCGCGGCCGTCGAAACGCCGAAGCTCGCCCGCAAGGCGACATCGGTCGTCGAAACGCCGAAGCTCGCCCGCAAGGCAGCCGCAGTCGTCGAAACGCCGAAGCTCGCCCGCAAGGCAGCCGCTGCCACCGAGGCGCCGAAGGCCGCGGCCAAGGCACCGCGCGGCAGCAAGGTCAAAGCCGCCTCGAAGACCAGCGCGGAGCAGGGCAAGGGGATGGGCGCAGCCCTCGAGAACCTGCTCGCCAAGGGTCGTGACGAGGGGTTCATCACCCACGACCAGATCCTGCACTCGATGCCACAGCCCGAGGCGAATCCCGACGCGATCGAAGAGCTGTATGCGGCCGCTGAGGAGAGCGGGGTTGAGGTTCTCGACGCTGACAACAACCCGACCCTGATCGCCGAGGCCGGCCTCGACGCCGATGAGGCGGCCGCGGTGATCAAGCGCGAGGGGATCGACGAGGACGTGGACGCGCTCGCGGCCGACCTGATCGGCATCGACGACCCGGTCCGCATGTACCTCAAGGAGATCGGTAAGGTCGCCCTGCTGACTGCCGAAGAGGAGGTCGTCCTGGCCAAGGCCATCGAGCTGGGCGAGCTGGCGGTCGAGGACCCGGCCCGAGCGCTGGTCAACCTGTATACCTGGGTCAGCTCCAACTCCGAGCCGAAGGCACGCAGCATGGCTGCCATGCGCGCCTTCGATCTGCCCAAGGAATCGGCCCGCGTGACGCGCGACGCGGTCGACTGGTGGCTCGTCCGCAAGGAGACGGTGACGCCGCCCAGCGTCAAGTTCTCCAAGGCGCGTCGGGCGCCCGACCTCGACGACGAGGCACGCGAGCGGATCATGCGTGCCGAGTCGATCATGAAGCTGATCGGCGAGGACCCCGGCGAGGCGCTGAAGCAGGCGATCCTGTTCGGCCATACCTATCGCCAGCGCGCCCTCGAACATGCCGGTGCCGCCGAGCTGGTCGAGCTCGAGCGCTGGGCGCGCGAGACGGCGCAGGAGATCGTGCGGGCCTACATCGAGGACGGCAACGACGCCGCCTATCTGCACGAGCTCGGCTACGACCCGACCATCCCGCCCGAGGTGCCGCTCGAGAAGCGCGCCGGCAGGCTGGTCGAGCAGAGCGTCGACGCCCGCAAGCGCCTGACCGAGGCGAACCTGCGGCTGGTGGTCAGCATCGCCAAGAAGTACATCGGGCGTGGCATGAGCTTCCTGGACCTGATCCAGGAGGGAAACATCGGCCTCATCCGGGCGGTCGAGAAGTTCGACTACGAGAAGGGCTTCAAGTTCAGCACCTACGCCACCTGGTGGATCCGGCAGGCGATCACGCGCGCCATCGCGGACCAGGCACGCACGATCCGGATCCCGGTCCACATGGTCGAGACGATCAATCGCCTGATCCGCGTCAGCCGCACTCTCCTGCAGGAGCTGGGCCGCGAGCCGACGGTGGAAGAGATCGCCCGGCGCATGAGCCGCGACGAAATCATCCGCGAGCTGCGCGACAAGCTGCAGCGGGAGCCGACCGAAGCCGAGACCGACGAGCGCGAGGCGGCCGGGCCGCAGACCGTCTCACCCGAGAAGGTGCGCGAGATCATGAAGGTCAGCCAGGAGCCGGTCAGCCTCGAGACGCCGATCGGCGAGGAGGAGGACAGCCATCTCGGCGACTTCATCCCCGACCTCGCCAGCGTGGCGCCGGCCGACGCCGCCAGCCATCAGCTGCTCAAGGAGCAGGTGGAGGGCGTGCTCGACAGCCTGACCCCCCGTGAGCGACGCGTCCTCCAGCTGCGCTTCGGCCTGGAGGACGGCCGCAGTCGGACCCTCGAGGAGGTCGGTCGAGACTTCAACGTGACCCGCGAGCGGATCCGCCAGATCGAGGCCAAGGCGCTGCGCAAGCTGCGCCATCCAAGCCGCAGCCGGAAGCTCAAGGACTACCTGGAATAGACCGATGGCGGCCGTCCGGCCGCCTGATTCCTCTTTGACCCGTCGCGTCAGGCACGGGTATCATCGGCCGGCCTCATCGGCCACGGCGACTGGATGAGGCGAATGTTCCGGCGTAGCTCAGTGGTAGAGCGGGCGGCTGTTAACCGCTTGGTCGTAGGTTCGAGTCCTACCGCCGGAGCCACTTTTCCCGAGTGGATCGCCCACGCTTGGTCGCTGCAGTCCACTCGAGGCGACTCCTTTTGCGGCCTCCGTGACTGATTCCGTGACTGACTCCTCCGCCATGAACCCATGCCCGGCAATTGCCCGCTCTAGCAGGTCGGCCGCATCGCGTTGCTGCCTTGCCGTGACATGAGCGTATCGCTCCATGGTGACCTGGCTGCCGGGCGCGTGGCGGAGCAACTCCTGGGCGACGCGAGGGTGTGCTCCCGCGTCCACGAGCAGGCTCGCAGCCCCGTGGCGCATATCGTGGAGGCGCATCGTCGGCAGGCTTGCTCTCAGCAGTAGCGACTGGAAGTGCTTGGTGAACCACGAGCCATTGATCGCCAGACCGCCTTTCGTGACGAACACGAGAGAATCCCCGAATGGCACTAGGGGTCGTTCGGCCTCCTGCCGCCGGAGGTGCCCCCGCAGACGGTCAACAACGAAGGGCGACAGCGCGATAGTGGCTGCTGACGCGGCCGTCTTCGTCTCAACCCTAGCCGCTTTCCGGCCCGATCCCGCGATCTGGTACCGGATAGTCACGGTCCCGTCGTTGAGGTCGAGGTCGGAGCGAGCGATCCCCAGGATTTCCGACGAGCGTAGACCCATGAACGAGAGCGCGTAGGCTGCCTCGAGCCGGTCGCCGCTGATTGCCTTGAGGATGCCTCGCGCACGCTCTGGGGTGAGAGCCTCGATGTTCGATCGGGTGACGCGTCGCAGGGTCACGAGTTTCGCCTCGTTGCGGCGGACGGCCCTCGACCGCGATGACATGGCCGGCTTCGCCGCCGCGTTCGCCCCGGATGCGGTTCTGCACGGGGGCGAAGGAGTCGAAGTTGCCGGGTCAGAGAGCATCGCGCGGATGATCTGGCAGCTGCGCGAGATGACGAACGGCACGCTCCGTTGGGAACTGCATGACGTCTTGGCCAATGACGATCACACCGTCGCCCTGCATATCACCCGGGCCGAACGCAACGGCCGCTCGCTGGCGGACCGCGTCGTGTACGTGTTCCACGTGCGCGACGGGCAGATCAGTGAAGCGTGGTTCAGCGGCGACCCGCGAGTCCAGGCCGACTTCTACGGGTAATCCAGCTCATCATCGGCGCCATCATGGGTCGGGGTCCCCCGTTACACCTTCCTCCACGCCGCCGCAAGCCGGCCAGGTGCGTCACAGCAACGGCGAGTCACCCACGACGGTGACGTGTCGAGCTTCAGGAGCCCTTATTGGAGCCCTTATCTGTCCTGTTTCCTGCGTCTCATGCGTCTCTTGGTAGGTCTCGCTGAACTCGGCTGAGACGTATGAGACGGTTCACGTAGAGTCCGCTCGCGACGGCCGTGCTCCTGAGTCTCGGCCCATAACAAGAAGCCTCCAGCGATGGCATGTCAGCCTGAAGAAGTCTGGGCGCGGCTGTCAGTCTGAACTGCTGTCCGACCGAATCCACTGCAGGACCTCCTCGGCGTTCTCGTCTGGTGGGAACACCGGGTAGAAGATCTTGACGATGCGGCGCGCTCGGGCGACGAGTGTCAGCCGACTGTAAAGGATCATTCCGGCGATCTCGAGGGTAGGAAGCTTCAACGCCTCGCCCAGCTGGCGCGTCGGGTCAGCCAGGAGGGGAAACGACAAGTGGAGTCGCTGGGCTGCCTCCTCTTGCTCCTCGCTATCTTGGGCAGACACGCCTGCAACCCTGTATCCGAGGTCACGGAACTGATAGTGAAGGTCGCGGAAGGCGCAGCTCTGCTGCGTACACCCCCGCGCTCCCGGCGTCTCGTTCCAGCCAGGTGGGTCGGCGTCGTCAGGGCGCCCCATCTTGGGGTAGATGTACAGAACGAGCTGTGTCGCAGCCAGCTCGGCGAGGTTGACGTCTTGTCCCTCGGTCGAGCGAAGCTTGAGGTCGGGTATCAGCCGGTCTGGTAGGTGTGCAGCCGCACCGTCGTCGACCGGAACGGGGAGACCCTCAGGGAGGGGCGGCGGCTGGTAGTTGGTGCTCGACCTCATCTCTTGGTTCTCCTCTTCTCGAGGCTTTCGACTTCAGGCGTTTGCGCCGTACCGATGCGTTGACTTATCCACAACCCGCTCGTCAGTATGCTTAACGACTGAAGTTGAAGGCTGCGCCGGAAGCCGCCACCCCGCTAAGCGGCCATCCGAGAGTGGTGGACCTGTGCCGGCAAGACGATTCGGCATTTGGTATCTGCCGGTTTAAGTCCCACTTGCGCCTCCGACCTCAGTGTCGCGTCGGGGAACCCTCGGCCGATTGCATTCTTGCTGATTCGCCAGCTGACTTCAGTTCGTGACGCCCAAGGATAGGGATGGTTGCTAGCGCGGCCCCGTCACCTGCCGGGGACGAGGTCCGGTACTGCGCGCGTTGCCCGTGAGGTGGTCCGGGAAGCCACCACCGCATTGGTGTCTGAGCCCTTATCTGAGCCCTTATCGGTCGTGTCCCATACGTCCCATGTCGCCTATGCTGCCCATCCTGTCGCTCTGTGGGACGCGTGGCACGAAATACAGCGCATCCGGTATGCGGTACCACCCTGGTCGCGCGATAACCTGCCCCCACGCCGACCGCTCGCTGCAGTAGCGTTCAGTCGTGGGATTACGGCTCGATCACAGCGAGCGTGAAGCTCTCGCCGCGTCCCGGCTCGGCACGCTGCCAGCGGATGTCCTGGGCGAAGTGCTGGCGGGCGCTACGCGGGTGACCATCCCAGCGCGATCCACGGTCCGCCCGGTGGCAGGCGAGTCACCGCACCTGGAGCTCGTAGTATCCGGGCTGGTCCGCATCCAGGTCGCCGCCGCAGACGGTAGGGCCTTGACCGTTCGCTACTGCCGCCGCGGAGCGCTCATGGGCGCGGCCACGCTGTACGCCGAGGCCGTCAGGCCCTTCACCATCCAGGCGTTGACGGACGCGGAGCTGCTTCGGCTCGATCCCGCGCGCGTGGTACGGCAGGCGCTCCGCGACTCCCGGGTCGCGAACGCCTTGCTCGTCGAGACGAGCGAGCGAGTGATGACCTTTGTCGCGGAGTTCTCCGGCCACGCCTTCGCCACGGTCCGGCAGCGCATCGCACGGCACCTCCTCGACCTTGCCGCCCTCGACCCGCACTCGGAGGAGCTCGCCGCTTCCATCAGTCAGCAGGAGCTCGCCGATGGGGTCGGAACGGTGCGCGAGGTCGTCGTCCGGGTCCTCCGCGAGCTGCGGACGCAGGGCTGCATCCGGACCCGCCGCGACGGGATCGTGCTCACCGACCCGGAGCGGCTTTCGGCCATCGCCGCCGCTCAGGAACGATAGTTCCTGACAGCTCGCCGCTCCGAGCATCATGCTGCCATGAATGGCAGCTCTGACGGAAGGCCGCAGCGCATACGCCCACCTCGAGCGCTCGTTCCGCGGCGACCTCGTCGGTCCAGACCATCCCGCCTACGAGGCGCAGCGCAGGGTGTGGAACGGCTCCATCGACCGCAGGCCCGCGCTGATCGCCCGGTGCTCGGGGCGCGCCGATGTCGTCGCTGCGCTGGCGTTCGCACGACGAGCCGGCTTGACCGCTGCCATCCGGGGCGGCGGACACAGCTTCCCGGGGTTCTCGGTCGTGGACGGCGGAGTGGTCATCGACCTTGGGCCGATGAAGCGCATCGACGTCGATCCCGAGCGTCGGGTGGCGCGCGCCGAGGGTGGCGTACTGCTCGGCGAGCTGGACCGGGCGACCCAGGCGTACGGCCTGGCCGTGCCGCTTGGCTCGGTGACGCACACCGGCATCGCCGGCCTGACTCTGGGTGGTGGCTTCGGATGGCTGATGCGGAAGCACGGTCTGACCGTCGACAACCTGCTCGCGGCCGAGGTCGTCACCGCCAAAGGGGAAGTGGTCGAGGCGAGCGCCGCTCACAATGCGGATCTCTTCTGGGGGCTGCGCGGCGGGGGCGGCAACTTCGGCATCGTCACCGACTTCACCTATCGGCTGAACCAAGTCGCGCCGACGGTCGTCGCCGGCCTCGTCCTGTGGGCACTCGAGGACGGCGCGGAGGTGGGACGCTTCTATCGGGAGTGGGCGCTGGCCGCGCCCGATGAGCTCACCACCGCGCTGATCGTGCGGCGCGCGCCGGCTGTCGACCTGATTCCCGCCGAGCTCCACGGGAGGCCGGTGATCGGCGTCGCGTGCTGCTGGGTCGGCGAGCACGACCGGGGTGAGGCCGCGTTGGCCGCCATGCGGCAGTTCGGCACACCGATCGTCGACCTCGTCAGCCGTCGCCCATTCGTCGAGCACCAGGGGCTCCTTGACCCGAGCTTCCCGCACGGCATCTGGATCTACTCCAAGGCGTCCGACGTCGCCGCGCTCTCGGATGGCGTCCTGGAGGTGATGCTGGATCACGGCGCCCGCATCAGGTCGCTGCGGTCGGCAATGATTGCCTGGCAGCTCGGAGGCGCCGTGGCACGCGTCGGCGCGCTGGACACCGCCTTCAGCAGCACCCGCAGCGGCTACCTCGTGGACGTGGTCGGCGCGACGGACTCGGCCGACGGGTTCGACGTGGAGCGCCTATGGGCCCGCGAGTGCTGGGAGGCTATGGCTCCTTACCGGACGGGCGCCTATGTCAACTGGCTGATGGAGGAGGGCGACGAGCACGTCCGGGAGGTCTACGGCGAGGAACGCTACCGGCGGCTGCAGGCCGTGAAACGCCGGTACGATCCGAAGAACGTCTTCCACCTGAACCAGAACATCGTCCCGGGCTGAGTGCCCGCGCAGGCAGCGCGGTCACTGAGCCGACCGTAACAATCGTTCTCAGTCGGACTCCACCGGAGGCTCGCCGCGATTCCGGTATGCGGTACCACTCTCGCCTGAGGGGTATGCGAAGCCGCCCCTGCGACGGGGCGGCTTCGCCGACGTACCACGGTCAAGCCGTAACGCCGACCTTTGCCTCGGCGAGGGCCTTGAGGTTCTCGTTGGAGTGGCGAATCTGGCGATCGATCGCGCGCTCCATGAACAACTTATCGGCGATGTCGCCGATCAGACCTCCGGGCAGCTCGTAGTCGAGCTCCACAGTCATGTCAGTGCCGCCAGACACCGGCTCGATGCGAAGCGTCGAGACGGCCGGCCCTCCACCGACGATGGAGCCACGCTCCTCGATCAGCTTTCCCGGCTCGACCTTGGTGACCTCGCTGGTGGCCTCGAGGCGCCGGCCCATCACCTTATAGACCGCGGTGTACTTGGAGCCGACTCGGTCGAGCGGCCCGCTGATGTCCCTGACCTCGAGGAGGCCGGCCTGCCATTCCGGGTACCGCGAGGGATCGGTACCCAATGCCCAGACCTGATCCGGTGCTGCATCGATGTGGAACGTGTCGCGGATGTGACCCATGGGCAAACCTCCAGCGCCAGACCGGGACGGGGGACGACTGGGTGGGCAGGGCATCTCGGAGGTGCGCGAATGGAGTGGTCGACTCGACGAGCTGGCTCCCAGACGACTGCTCGGCGAGTCCCCGGCCGATCCCCGACTCGTAATGGTACTCCTAAGGGGTAACTGACCTGTCCTAGACCGTCAGCGTTGCGCTACCACCTGGTCGCTGCCGATCGGCCAGAGTGAGCGCCATGCGACGACCTCAATGCCCCGGTCAGTTCGATGACGCGCAACGCGGACCGTTTCGACAAGGTCGTTCGCGTACGGGCTAGCCCGCCCGGCCCGACCAATAGGTTCCGCCGCGGCCGACTCGGTGACTGACTGTGTGACTGATTCAGCCGGCATGATCTGCCACATTCGTGCTCAGAGTCAGCCTCGAGACCGGCGGCTGTTAACCGCTTGGTCGTAGGTTCGAATCCTACCGCCGGAGCCACTCGATTACTGCGTCCGACCGGTTAACACCCTGTTCGGTCGCCACGTTCCAGACTGCAACGGCCTTCAGCTCCCGGCTGTCGACGTCGACACGTTCGAAGAGGTCCCTTACCGTGGGGCGCGCTAATCGCGGGTCGTCTCCCTGGAGCGCGCCATCGCCCGTCGACTCCGCATGCGTTTGAGCGTGGACGTGCACTCGGGACAATGCCGCTGGACAGGAGAGCGGCGTTCGATGACTTGATGGCACCGATGGCACTCGAGAAGCGCTACCCTCAACCATTCGCGGGAGCGGCTAGGGCGGGGGAGTGAGATTTCGTCGGCCTGCTCGCCTCGCGAACGCAGTAAGTGGCCGGCTCCGGCCCGAGGCGATGACCCTGTCTCCAATCGGCTAACCGCTCGCGTCTAGCGCAGTACATGGGCCGGCGGCCTACCCATCGCCGCATGGACCGCTGCAGACAACGATCTGAGTGGCGAAGGCGAACGAGCCCGCTTCGGTCGTGCGGTAGGTGAGCCGCAGCGAGGCGAGCGAGAAGTCGCCGTCGCCGGTCGCCTCAAGGCCGACGATGAGCTGGCGTGGCTGCCCTGGGACGATCTGGGCGCCAGGAGGGACCGCAACCGCGCCGGCCGGCAGCGCCGGGGAGCCTTCGTCGGTGAGCCGGACTCCAACCGGGAGCAGCCAGACACCGCCGATCGTTGCCCCGCCACCGTCGGTCGTTACCGGCTCGGCGCGCTCGAGTGTCACCGCCGAGCTCCCGCACGCACGCACCTCGAAGGCGGGCAAGTAGACAAGCTCGCCGGTGTCGAGGGCGATCGGCTCAGCTGCATCGGCGTGGCCGCCGCCGAGCGCGGTCGACAGTGGCGCAGCCTGGCAATCGAGGTTCTGGCCGATGGTCGGGGGCAGCGTCAGCCACGCCAGCCCAGCCACGCTCACCGCCGTCATGCCGACCAGGCCGCGCAGGAGGCCGCGCCGCCACGGCCGCCAGGCCGTTCGTCGGAGCGCCAGCGGCATGGCGGCGGCCAGACCGATCCCGCCGCTCGCCACCAGCCAGTCCACCACCCACGGCTGGTCGAGCGCCAGGCGCGCCGGGTCGGCGTTGAAGATCCCGGCATCGGCTGCCAGCCACCAGAGCCCGGTGAGGCCAAGCACCGAGAGCGTCGCGAGGCCGATCACCGTCAGCCGCCTGGGCCGCGTCGGCTCGGCCAGGTACGCACCGAGGACGACGATGGTCCACGCCTCGGTCAGGCTGGCCACCCCATCGGCCACGCCGACCGGCTCCGGCTCGCCGCCCTCGACGAACGGCAGGCCGAGCGCCCGCGACACGATCCACACCCCGATGACCGCCGCCGACGCGGCGATCCCGACCCAGAACCACGAGCGCGGCCGGGGTCGGAAGAGGAGACCGGCGGCTGCGACCTGGATGACCCCGACGACCAGGAAGAAGCCGGCAATCGGCCACCCCTCGGCGAGGTGGACGCCGACCTGTCCGAGGTGCACCGCCCCCGCGGTGAGCGCCAGCACGGCCGCCAGCGCCCGCAGCCACGGCTGAGCCGGCGTCTCGTGAAGAGACACGCGCTAGGGTAGCGGCCAGCTGGCGCCGCCGTCCGCTGAGCGGTAGAAGCGAGTGGCGTCGTCGACCACGACGACCGTCGTCGGGTCGCCCGGGGCGACCGCCAGCGCGAGGGCCACGCCGTCGAAGCCGGTCGACTGCCAGGTCTGCCCCTGGTCGGTCGAACGCTTCAGACCGGCGCTGGTTGCCGCATACAGCGCGCTGCCGTCG
The DNA here is from genome assembly GCA_040902225.1 of Chloroflexota bacterium. Taxonomy (NCBI): domain Bacteria; kingdom Bacillati; phylum Chloroflexota; species Chloroflexota bacterium. The sequence continues at coordinate 976,629 of JBBDXT010000004.1, read as the reverse complement.
TCGGCGGCGGCGAGGCCACCGGCCAGAGGCGCGCCGGGGTAGGCGAGGGGCTGCCAGGTCGCACCATCGTCGACGCTGCGGACCAGGCCCTCCGGGCCGACCGCCACCAGGGCGGTCTGGTCGCCGGCGCGGTAGCTGGCGAGGTAGCCCCAGTTTCCGGACTGGAGCAGCGCCCAATGCCGCCCGGCGTCGTGGGTCTCGAACAGACCGAAGCCGACGGCGAAGGTCCAGGCGTGATCGGCATCGGCGGGATCGAGGGCGAAGGCGTGGAGGTCGAGGCCGGGCAGGTCGTTGGGGACCGGCTGCCAGCTGGCTCCGCCATCGGTGCTCTCGAGGTACACCTCGTGCCCAGCGATCTGGATGCGTCCCTCGCCGGCCGCCCGGACGTTCATCGCATCGGCGCCCGAGAGCGAGGCCGGCTGCCAGGTGCGGCCGCCGTCGCGCGACTCGAGTAGGCCATTGTGGTGGCCGAAGTAGAGGCGCCCAGGGTCGTCCGGCGCGAAGGCCAGGGCGTGGACGTCGGCGGTATTGAGCCTCGCCCAGGCGGAGGGAGCGGCACCGCCCTCAAGGGGTCGGAGGATGAGGAAGGCCACCACCCCCACCACAGCGACTCCGGCGGCGATGAGCAGGGCAGTGCTGGAACGGCGTCCGGGCGTGGGGCGGGACGGCTGACGGCGCGACGCCGCAGATCGGGGGGTCGTTGTCTGCCGCTTGCGCCTGGCTGCCACCACGCGTGCCCGTATGCTCAGCGCGCGGCCGGCGCGTGGTCAGTCAGGTCGGCTCGCATGCGAAGGTACGTCTCGCGCTCGAGCTCGCCGCGGGCGTACCGGATGTCGAGGACCTGGCGCGCGTCGGTGGCCGCGCTAGGCCCTCGGCCACGGAGGATGAGCCAGGCGAGGAGGACGGTGGCCGCCACCAGGAGGATGAGCCACACGAGGCCGATGAGGATCATGCCGCCGCCCATCGGCATCATGCCCATCCACGATCCGGCGCCGGACATCATGGTCTCCATCAGCGCCCGGCACTGCTCGAACATCTCGCTCACCGGTCCATCCTAGCCATTGGGCTGGATGCGACAGATCGGGAAAGCAAGGCAGAAGCTGGATCGGGCTCAACCGCGGGGGGAACGGGAGCCCGACCACGTACTCGACGAGCTTCCACGTCTTCCCTGTGCCAGGCCCGGCGAGGAGACGTGCGGCCCTCCGGCGGCGGGCTGCCGCGTTGGCTTGCTCCGGCAGCGTGCCGCCGATGCTCCGATCTGCGCTAAGCACCCATTTTCCCTCCCCTCGCCACGTTCCGGCGCCATTCGTCAGCGCCCGGCGGCCTCGGGCGCCCTACCACAGGTGTGGCGGCCGAGCGAGCATGATACGTGGCGAGCGAGTAGCCCCAGCGACGCCGAGGGCATCCCACTAACAGTGATTAGTGTGATACCTGCTTCGAGTCGACGGCGGCTTACTCGCGTCCTGCGGCGCCAGTCGAGCGGGTCACGAATGCATGGCGTGCTCAAGTCGCCGACGATCCGCGGTTTCGAGCTGGATGGTCGAATGCTCCATGTCGAAATCGTCGGTGAGGCAGGGGACTCGCGCCGGATCGGCACCCGCACGCATGACCACGTGGGCCGAGACGACGTATGCCCGATGCTCCAGGCTTCGCCCCAGCGGCCGGCACGTCACTACGGCTGACCGACCTCGCCGGTCGCCCGGACCACGATGTCGTAGATCGCTACCTCTGGAGTGCCTCCCGCATTTCGGATCAACCGACGTGCGAAGGGCTCCTCGCCAGAAGCAAGCATGGCGTCGAGATCCGCTCGGCGATACCACACGCTCAGGACGCCCACACGTCCCTCGGATCCGGTCAGGAGAAATGTCTCCTCAAGATCGGGCGGCGTTCCGCCCTGGAGCGCTTTCCGGTAGGTCTCCGCGACCTCAGCTACGCGATCTGGTTCGACGTACCCCGTGACCAACGTAACGACTTCAGCCATGTCGATGTCTCCTCTCTCACTCGTGCCTTCACTGAGGGCTGCTCAAGGGAACGCATCACACCGGCACGCGAGCGAAACGCGACTCAGTTTGGCCGACTCTGCGCTTTAAGCATGCAAGACTCGGATCCGCACCGCGCCGAACGCCCGTGGTCGTACCCGGCACGAGCCGCCTTGCATGCTGCCAAGCCGGCTCGTTCGAATCCGACGTTGACTTGCATCAGATTCGCGCGCAGATTCGTCAAGTGACCCGACCGGGCGAACTCGCCGAAGCCATCGTCGCCGCCATCTCGCGGCACGATGCCGACGCGGTCGCGGCCTGCTTCGCCGAGGACTATGAGGACGAGGCGCCCGCCCGTCGGGGAGAGGTGGTGCGCGGCCGCGACGAGGTGCGTGCCAACTTCGCCCGCATGTTCACGTCCATGCCGGATGTCACCGCGGGGATCCTCCGGCTGGCGGAGCGCGAGAACGAGGTGTGGATGGAGTGGCGGCTGTCCGGGACGCGTGACGACGAGCTGTGCGCGCCTTTGTGCAGACTCCCTGATCGCCGGGGGCACTCTTGAGCGCTCGACCCCGCAGTGCCCGCTTATCCGCCGCTTCCCCTCGCCCTTCCACCCCGCCTGCCGTCAGTAAGATCAGTGGAACAGCAGGGGCGGCCAGGCGCCGTCGCCATGGCCGGGACGCGGAGGGGCGGGGATGACCGATCTCGATACGCTACGACGTGCCGCGATCGTGGGGGTGGTGCTGGCGGTCGTCGTCGCCATCGTGGCCACGCCGATCTACCTCGCGGCGTTCGGCTGGGATCTCGAGGCGTCGATCTTCGTCCACCCCCAGGCGGCGCTGGGCGCCGGCCGCGACACAGCCGTGTTGTGGCGTTGGGGGTTCTTCGGCGACATGCTCTTCTCCTACCTGCTGCTCCTGCCCCTGGCGCTGTTCCTCCATCGGCGGCTCCGCGAGCGGCGGCCGTGGCTGGCCGACCTTGGCCTGGCCGGCGCGTTGGCGTATATCCTCATCGGAGGCGCCGCCGCCGCGATCCTCGCTCAGGCGGGCAGCTCCCTCATCGAGGCGCATGACGCGGCGGCCCCCGCCGATCGGGCGGCGATCCTCACTGCCTTACATCTCCTGCGCGATGCGTTCGTGTACGGCGTGTGGCAGACGCTTGATGGGATCACCGCCGGCTCGTGGGCCTTGAGCGTTGGATGGTTGATCCTCGGCGACCGCCCTCTAGTTGGGCGGTTGCTGGTCGTGCTCGGCGTGTGGGGCTGGGCGTTCGCATTCGTGACGATGTCCGGGATCCACTCGTTGGCCGTCCTTGGGGGAGGCTTTGCGGTTGCGATCGCGGCGTGGATCGCTTGGGTCGCCCTCGAGCGCCGGCGCCTCGTGTCTGCAGCGCGCTGACCCATCAGATCCTCCTGCTAGGAGGATCCTGCCGCCAAAGTTTGGCCGCCAGCCAGATAGCGGACACCGGCAGAAACCCGACTGCACCGATGATGAGCAGCTCAGGCGGCCCTGGTTGATCGAGTGACAGTTGTCCGGTCAGACCGGCCTTTGCCGAGTAGCCGACGACTTCGGCAGCAGCGACGGTCGTCACTATCGAGAGCCCGCGGTCCTCTCGACGGGTGAACCATGCCAGCCCCATCAGCCATCCGCCAAGAAGCAACAGCTCCAGGGTGCCCCACAGCCCGATGGCGATCGCGTCGACGAGCGCGAAGAAGCCGATCCGCACGGCATCCCTCGGTCTGCGCAATCTCGAGGAGCGGCGGCCCCACCGACGCCATCAGGCGTGGAGCGCCAAAACTTGACGATGCGGATGGGGATGCGGCGCTTCACGCGGCTGACCAATGGCTTCTCAAAGAAGGCCGAGAATCACGCGGCAGCGGTCGCGCTCCACTACATGTACGCGGCCGCACAAGAGCCTCGCCAATCCGTACCCCCGGACCCCTGCGATGGCAGCGTGCATTGAGGATCACATCTGGTCCTGCGAGGACATCGCGGCGCTGCTCGACTAGCCGCTAGTGTTGCCGCCACCCGCCATGTGCTGCGTGTCGTCAAAGGCACCCTTCTGCACGAACTCACGAGCCGCCGACTCCGGGAACTCCTCCTCCGGATGGACTTCTTGCGAGTGGCGCATCGCTTCCTGAACTAGCTGGTCGTCATCCTCGGCGTGGAGATGCGCGCAGTTTGGAACATCGCACTCGACTCCCCGCATGGTCTGACCGCTCCCTTCTGCGACTACTGACCCCTGGGCCACCAGCCTACTCCTGCGGAACTCCTGCGGATCAAACTGATGCACTACCGGCCTTCCACCGCCAGCGGCGAAGGTGTCGGCGCGTGCTGCGGGCTGGGTCGCCGAGTAGTGCTTATCCTCACGAAGCCTGCGGGACCAGCACGCCCGCAGCGATGGGCCGACGCAGTAGGGTTCATGGTGCTTAGATCCTGGATATTGCCGAGCGGGCGTACTGTGTTCGAGCTCGCAGGGTGGAAGCCGCATGGCGTGGGTCGATCGGGACGGGGTCCGCATCTGGTACGAGGTCGAAGGCGCAGGGCCGCCCGTACTGCTCCTGCACGGAGGCGCTGGCACTGGCGACGTCTGGCGTTTTGCCGGCTACGTGGACACCCTGCGCGATGATTTTCAGCTGATCCTGGTCGACGCCCGCGGGCACGGTCGGAGCGATCGGCCTGACGATTACCGGGAATACCGGATCTCGTCGCACGTGGCGGATGCGATCGCGGTCCTCGACGACCTGGAGGTGTCGCGTGCCGCGGCGGTGGGCTTTTCGATGGGCGGCAGTACGGCCCTGGCCCTGGCGGCACTCCATCCGGATCGGATCGCGGTCGTCGTTTCGCTCGACGCGGATGGCGGGGGGGTGGGGTTCGCGGATCACCGCGTTCCAACCACTCAAGATGACTGGGACCTGGTGGCGACCGTGGAGCGCGAGGGGTTGCGCCCGCTCATCGAGATGCTCGAGAGCGAAGGACGGCCGGAATTCGCCGCGATGTTCGCCCGCATGGACCCGGCCGCATTCGCACGCCAGACAAGAGCCTGGGCCGATCCCGATGAGCTCGACGTTGGCGTTCGGGATATCAAGGCGCCGGTCCTCTATTTCTTCGGGGATCCGACAGGATCCCAGCCGGTCATGCCGTCGAGTGCGAGCGTGATCCCGATTCCGGGTGCCGACCACGCCGGCGTGCTCGAGGCCACCGACATCGTGATTCCGGCCGTGCGGGACCATCTTCGGAAGGCATTCCAGAGCTTGACCGGCGGCCAGGCATCGGCGGACAGGCGTGGAGCTACCGGCCGCGCATCTGCTAAAGGAGAGTAGGACCGTCCCGGAGCGGCCAGCTTTCGACGAGATGCGCCGCGTGACCGATGCGCTCCACCCCGCGACTCCCACGCCATTGTGTGACGGAATCCCTCGTGCGCCGCTCACCGTTGGCGCTCGGCCTTGAGATCGACCGCGAGCCAGGTCATCGTGAGGAGAGAGTGCTTCGGTGTGCAAGCGGCTCATGCAACACTCTCGTCAGGACGATCGACTCGGTGCTGGCAACCCGAACCGTCCCAGCCGGGTCGTTCCCATAGGTGCTAGCCCGCCCCGCGCGACCACGAGGTTCCGCCGCGGCCGACTTGGTGACTGACCCCGTGACTGATTCAGCCGGCATGATGGGCCACATTCGTGCTCAGAGTCAGCCCCGAGACCGGCGGCTGTTAACCGCTTGGGTCGTAGGTTCGAATCCTACCGCCGGAGCCACACTCACCCGATGGAACTACCCTGCCGTGGCTTGCGTCACGGCGGCATGAAAAGCCCGATTCGTCGCGCGGTCCTGGCCACCCTCCTCCTCGCCTTCGGAAGCGCCGCATGTGCCGCGGCCCCCGGCGGATCTCCACCGATCGATGCTGGGGTCGCTGCGCGGCTGGCGCTCGCCCAGCACGCCCGCTTTGCTGGGATCGGCCCCCAGGACGAAGACCTGATCGGCCAGGCCGCCTGGTACAAGGTCATCGAGGTCGAGGACGGCTGGCAGGTCCTGATCCGGATCGGCTGGGGAGACTGCCCGGCCGGGTGTATCAACGAGCATCGCTGGATCTATGCGGTCGATCGCGACGCGAGCGTCGAGCTCCTGCGCGAGGAGGGAGATGCCCTCCCGGAGGCGAGCGGCGTGCGAGGCATTGTGACGGCCGGACCGACGTGTCCGGTCGAGACGGTACCCCCGGATCCAGCCTGCGCCGCGCGACCGGTGGCCGGAGCCGTCCTCGTCTTCAGCGACGCGGACGGCACCGAGGTGGCACGAGCGACTTCGGCCGCCGATGGAACGTACAGCGTCGAGCTCGCGCCCGGCGCGTACCAGGTGACTCCGCAGCCCGTCGAGGGCCTGATGGGGACGCCTGCGCTGATGGATGTCGAGGTCGAGGCCGGGCAGCCGATGACCGAGCTGCAGGTCTCTTACGACACCGGGATCCGCTAACGGCGCTTCGGCTCGAAGTCGGGGTCGACCGGGGCTGTCGGTCCCACGTTGTCGCTGGTCGAAAGCAGGACCCACACGAAGACCGCCATCGCCGCGGCGAAGATGAGGAGCAGCGCGGTGCCGGCAGGCTCGTAGCTTGCCCACCAGTAGATGGCACCGACCGCCGCGATGAGGATCGGCAGCGCCAGAATGCGGATCAGCATGATCGAGATGATAGGGGAGCGGTGGGCATCAGCGCGATCGCATCTCAGCAGCGAATCTGCGTATTTCTATGACTTAGACGAGCCAGCCGCAGTCCGTGCGTGCCACCGCGCGACCCTCGCCGGCCCGGATCCCGGTCGCCGGCTCGCTGGCGCGAACCAGCGGACCCGCGCCGAGCAGCTCGCCGCTGTCGGCCAGCGTGGCACGTCGCACGGCCGGGTCGGTGACCGGCGCTTCGCCCTCGGCCAGTTCGGGGACAGCCGCCCGCGGGCCCGGAACGGGTGGGGTCCCCGCTGACGGGCGGGCGGTGATCAGCGAGCCATCCGGGTAGGCAAGCCAGAGACCGCGCATGCGCGCCACGAAGTGCTCGGGCATGCCGGGCACGAGAAGGTCGACCTGGCCGACCCGGCTGCGGCGATACCCGCGCGGCCGCTCGTCCGCCTGGACGCGGTCGACGAAGGGGCGGGACAGGAGCTCCTCGACGGCCAGCGAGATCGCCTCAGGGGCTTCGACCTTCGCGCTGCCATCACGGAAGGTGGCGGTGCCGACGACCGTGCCCTGGTCGCTGCCCTGGTTACCCTGGATCAGCTCGTAGACGATCGTGTCCTCGGTCCGCAGCCGAGCGATGGGGTCGATCACGGCCGCAGGATAGCCGATGCCAGCGCGCGGCCGACGGCGCATCGGCGCAGTCAGCGAGGGGGCGGCTTGGGTAGAATCGCGGGGCCAGTGACGAGCGGAGGAGCCGGGTGAGCGCGATCGAAGAGCGCGGCTATCGAACCATGGTGGAGGCGCAGGGCGACCAGCAAATCGACACCTGGGCGGGCGACCTGTTCATGGACTTCGCCAAGCGGATGGGCGTCGGCACGGCCATTGCGGCGTTCTGCGCGGTGACCGACCTGGACGCCAGGGGATTTCAGCGCACCTTCCTCGTCGGCGGGGGACCGGATCACGTCGTCGGCATCGACACCGCCGGGGCCTTGGCCGCGCCGATCTTCGAGCTGCCCCGCGCGATCGCCGGGCTGCGCCGAACCGATCCCGACGCACGACGCAAGCTGGTGGCGTTCCTCGTCGGCCAGCGCGAGGTGATGAGCTACACGCCCTGAAGGGTTACGCCGGTTCGCGCGTGGCCCGAATGATGGCGATCGCGTTCTCGAGCTTGAGCTTGGTGACCGTCAGATAGCGAGCCAGGTTGTCGCGGTTGGTGTCGGGGATCTCGTCGATCAGCTCTCGCTGACTCAAGAGATCGACCAGTTCGTCAACTGCGCCCGCCAGCCGTGCCCGATTGTTGACGAGGGCATCGTCCGTGTCTTTGGCGGCCAATTGTCCGGCGACCGTCTTCGCCCGGCGCTTCGGCTTGGCGCTCGTCTCCGTCTCGGGTGGGCTGCCGCCGGTGATGGCTCGTAGTCGCGAGAGAGTCAGCTCGCCGGCGGCCACCTTCTTGGCGAGTCGCCTTCGCGTCCGCTCGTCTTTGACCTTCATCAGCTCGTAGGCATGGCTCAACGTGTCTTTGCGCAGGGACACGAGTTCGCGGATCTCGGGTGGGGCCTCCGCGAGACGGATGCGGTTCTCGACATAGCCCTTGTCCTTTCCGATCTTCTGGGCAAGCTGACGAAGCGAATACCCAAGGTCCGTCATCTTGCGGAACATCGCGGCCTCCTCCAGCGGGGAGACATCCTCGCGCTGGAGGTTCTCGATGATCGACACTTCGAGCGCCGTCTCATCGTCGAACTCGACGACGATGGCGGGGATCGAGTCCCGTTGCGCCATGCGTGATGCGCGCCAGCGTCGCTCGCCGGCGATCAGCTCGAACTGGCTGCCGACCGGGCGCACCAGGATCGGCTGCAGGACGCCATGCTCGCGGATCGAATCGGCCAGCTCGACCAATGACTCCTCCTCGTAGGAGAGACGAGGCTGCGCGGGGTTCGGCAGGATCCGATTGGTGGGCACCTCGCGAATCTGCGCATGGGTCGCGCGAGACTCGATCAGGGAGACGATCCCCGGCGCAAGGTCAGTGGCCTGCGCCTCGTCGAAGAGGCGGTGGATATTCTCGCTGAAGGCCGGTCGCTTGCTAGCCAAGTTCAATTACCTCCTGGGCCAGGTCGCGGAATGCGCGAGCCGCGGCGGAATGGGTCGCATACTCGGTGACCGGCTTCCCGGTGAGCGGCGCCTCGCCGAGCTTCACGGTCTGCTTGATCATGGTCGAGAAGACCCGATGGTCGCCGAGCTCTCGCAGGTTTTGGAGCATCTCGCGCGCGAGCACCGTGCGACCGTCATAGAAGGTGGCCAGCAGACCCAGGATCTCGAGGTCGTGGTTGAGCTTGATCTTGATGGTGTTGATCACCTTGATAAGAGCGGTCAGGCCCTTGATCGCGTAGAACTGCGTCTGGACCGGGATGATCACCCGCGAGCTCGCCACCAGGGCGTTGATGGTGAGGAGGCCCAGCGTCGGCGGTGAGTCGATGATGATGACGTCGTACTGCCGCTCGGCCCAGCCGTCGAGCGCGTCGCGCAGGACCATCTCGCGGCCGATCGCGGTGAACAGTTCGACCTCGGTCGAGGCCAGCTCCAGCGTGGACGGTGCCACCGACAGGCCCGGCATCTCCGTCTGCCGCACGATCTCGTCGAGCGGCACTCGATTCTCGGAGAGGACATCGGCCATCGAATGTCGGACATCGGAGAGGCTGATGCCCAGGCCAACCGTCAGATTCGCCTGCGGGTCCATGTCGATGCAGAGGACCCGGTACCCCAACTCGGCGAGCGCACCGCCGAGATTGATGGAGGCGGTCGTCTTTCCGACTCCGCCTTTCTGGTTCGCGATGGAGATTACCTTGGTCACAAGATCACCTTGCAAGCGGCTCGGGGCGGGAAGGAAGGGTCGCGGACGCGACCGATCGATCATACCCGCCGACGGTCGCCAGCGACCGTCCGAGTTATCCACAAGCTGCAGGAATGTCGATGTCTTTGTGCAAAGACGAGCATCTATACTCGGACTTGTCCACCATCTTGTCGGGCCCATAGCTCAGTGGTTAGAGCATCCGGCTCATAACCGGCGGGTCGCAGGTTCGATCCCTGCTGGGCCCACCACCAGCGCGGAGGACCCCCGTGTCGACCGCCGACAAACTCGCAAACCTCCAGCGCCTGCGTGAAGAGGCCCGCCTCGGCGGTGGCGAGCAGCGGATTGCGCAGCAGCACGAACGCAACAAGCTCACGGCGCGTGAACGGATTGAGCTGCTCCTGGACGAGGGATCGTTCGTCGAGCTGGACGCGTTCGTGACGCATCGGGCGACCGATTTCGGCCTGGACGAGGAGCGTTACCTGGGGGACGGCGTCGTCAGCGGGCACGGCCGGATCGACGGGCGGCTGGTCTTCATCTACGCGCAGGACTTCACCGTCTTCGGAGGATCACTCTCCGAGGCCCATGCCGAGAAGATCTGCAAGGTGATGGACCTTGCGATGAGCACCGGCGCGCCGATCATCGGTCTTTCGGACTCGGGCGGAGCGAGGATTCAGGAGGGGGTCGCCTCGCTGGGAGGATATGCCGAGATCTTCCTCCGCAATACGCTGGCGTCGGGTGTCGTGCCGCAGATCTCGGTGGTGATGGGCCCATGTGCGGGGGGCGCGGTCTATTCGCCGGCGATCACCGACTTCACGGTCATGGTCGATGGCAGCAGCTACATGTTCGTTACGGGACCCAACGTCGTGAAGACGGTGACCCACGAGGAGATCGATCTCGAAGGGCTCGGCGGCGCGCGTGTCCACAATGAGACAAGCGGCGTTGCGCACTTCCTGGCGGAGGGGGAGCCGCAGGCCATGGAGCTGACGCGGCGGATTCTCACCTACATGCCGCAGAACAACATCGATCCGGCGCCGACGGCGGCTGACTGGCAGCCACCGGAGGTGAGCGGCGCTGACCTTGATGCGCTGGTACCCGATTCTGCGCAACGCTCCTACGACATGCGTCGTGCCATCGGCGGGATCGTGGACGCGGAATCTTTCACCGAGGTGCACGCGCACTTCGCACGAAATGTGATCTGCGGATTCGCGCGGGTCGAGGGCCGGAGCGTTGGAATTGTCGCCCAGCAGCCCGAGGTGCTGGCCGGGGTGCTGGACATCGACGCGTCCGACAAGGCGGCGCGCTTCGTCCGCTTCTGCGATTGCTTCAACGTCCCACTCGTGACCCTTGTGGACGTGCCTGGCTTTCTGCCGGGCGTCGACCAGGAACATCGCGGCATCATTCGCCACGGCGCCAAGCTGCTCTACGCCTATTGCGAGGCAACCGTGCCGAAGGTCACGGTGATCACGCGCAAGGCATACGGCGGCGCCTACGACGTGATGAGCAGCAAGCACGTTCGCGGCGACTTGAACTTCGCGTGGCCGACAGCCGAGATCGCGGTGATGGGTGTCGAGGGAGCGGTCAACATCATCTTTCGCGAGCGCCTCGCGGAAGCGGCCGATCCAGATGCAGAGCGGGCGACCCTCGTCGCGGAGTATGAGGCTCGATTTGCAAACCCCTATGTCGCCGCGGCGAGAGGCTACGTGGACGAGGTGATCCTCCCGTCCGAGACGCGGGAGCGCGTCGTCGACGCGTTGGCCATGCTGCAGGGAAAGCGTCAAGTGGTGCCCGCTCGCAAGCATGGCAACATCCCGCTCTGACGCCTCGTCTTTGCGCAAAGACGGGCCGCCGTTTCACCGACTCCTGGTCGCCAACCGCGGCGAGATTGCCGTCCGGATCATTCGCGCCTGTCGCGACTTGGGGATCGAGTCGGTCGCCACCTACAGCGACGCGGACGGGGATGCCATGCATACGCGCCTGGCCGATCGCTCCGAGCGCATCGGTCCGGCGTCGGCCGCCGACTCCTACCTGTCGATCGATGCGGTCCTGGCCGCGGCCGTCCGCTCCGGGGCCGCCGCGATCCACCCCGGCTACGGATTCCTGTCGGAGAACGCGGCCTTCGCTCGCGCGGTCGAGGATGCGGGGCTCGTCTTCGTCGGGCCGCCGCCGGCGACGCTGGAATCGCTCGGCGACAAGCTGGCAGCGCGACGGTCGGTTGCGGCCGCCGGGGTGCCGATCGTGCCGGGCCTGCTGGTTCCACTCGTCGCGGATGGCGACGGATCGGTGTCGAAGGTCGACCTGGCCGGGGTTGGCTTCCCGGCACTGCTCAAGGCCGCGGCCGGTGGTGGCGGGCGCGGGATGCGCCAGGTGGCAGACCGTGCGGCGCTTGAGGCTGCGCTGCTCGGCGCGGCGCGGGAGGCACTCGCGGCGTTCGGCGACGGCACCCTCTACCTCGAGCGCCTCATCTCGCCGGCACGGCACGTGGAGGTCCAGCTGCTCGGCGACAGGCACGGGAGCCTGGCGGTCCTCGGCGAGCGCGAGTGCAGCATCCAGCGACGTCACCAGAAGCTGGTCGAGGAGACGCCCTCGCCCGCGGTGAGCCCGAGCCTGCGTGCCGAGCTGGCGGAGAGCGCCCGGCGCGTCGCCGGCACGGTGGCGTTCCACAGCGCGGCCACTGTCGAGTTCCTGGTCGACGCGGAGGGTAAGCACTACTTCCTGGAGATGAACACCCGGCTGCAGGTCGAGCACGGCGTGACGGAGCTGGTGACCGGCCTCGACCTGGTCGCCTGGCAGATCCGGGTGGCGGCCGGCGAGCACCTGCCCGAATCGGTGCTGGCCTCGGAGCCACTGGGACACGCCATCGAGGGGCGCATCTACGCGGAGGATCCGCACCAGCGTTTCACCCCCGTCTCGGGCACGGTCACGACCTGGCGGATGCCGGACGGTCCAGGGATTCGGGTCGACGCCGGCGTCACCGCCGGTACGCCGCTCCCGGTCGAATACGACCCGCTCCTGGCCAAGCTGATGGTGCACGCGGAGGACCGGCCGGCCGCCGTGGGGCGGCTGCGCAGGGCCCTGGACGAGACCGCGATCGGTGGCGTTAAGACCGATCTCTCCTTCCTGCGCTGGCTGGTCGACCAACCGGCCTTCGTGACCGGTGCCTATGACACGGGGTTCATCCAGGACGAATGGGGAGACGGTCCGGGATTGACCGATGAGGAGCGCTCGCTGGCGGCCGAGGTGGCCCGCCAGGCGCGCACGCGCCAGGCCGCGCTCGCGGCTGGGGCACCGGTCGGCGCGATACCCACGGAGAGTGCCTGGCAGCATGTGGCAAGGCGCGAGGCGGTGGGTCGGCGGCGACCCGGATGAGCGACTTCGAGCTCAGCGTCGACGCCAGCCCGGTCGAGCCGGCAGCCGACTGGACGCTCACCTGGCTCGATGCCGATGCCGGTGTCGCCCGGCTGAGCAACGGGTCGCGTTCCGAGGTGTGCCTGGTCGAGGGCTCGGGCATGGACTGGGTGGTCACCCTTCGCGGGCGCCGCATCCCCGTCGCGGTGCGCACCTGGCGGGAGCGCGTCCTGGCCGACGCCGAGTCCGCGTCAATGCGGCGTCACGGTCCGGTCGAGGTGCGGGCGACGCTCCCCGGGCTGGTGGTGGCCGTCGTCGTCAAGGAGGGGGACGAGGTGTCGCCTGGCGCGACTCTCCTGACCATCGAGGCCATGAAGATGCAGAACGAGGTCCGCGCGCCGCAGGCGGGCCGGGTCTCGGCCGTCGCCGTCGTGGCCGGCCAGACGGTCGCCGCCGGAACGCCGCTGCTGCGCATCGAGTAGCGCGGGTCGGGATCGCGCGCCTCGTACAATCGGCCGATGAGCGACCCCGAGCGCGGCGCGCGGCCTCCGCATCGGTCCACCTCGGGGATCGAGATCCGACCGGTGTACCGTGCCGGCGACCTCGATGCGGCCCGCGCGGCCCAAGAGCCCGGCTCCTATCCGTTCACGCGCGGCATTCGTCCCGACGGATACCTGGGGCGGCCGTGGACGATGCGCCAGTACGCGGGCTTCGGATCGGCCCCGGAGACGAACCGTCGCTTCCGCTACCTGCTGGCCAGCGGCCAGACGGGCCTCTCGGTCGCCTTCGACCTGCCGACGCAGATGGGGTATGACAGCGACGACCCGATGGCGGTCGGGGAGGTCGGCCGGGTGGGGGTGCCGATCGACACGATCGCCGACATGGAGGCTCTCTTCGACGGCATCCGGCTCGATGCGGTGAGCACCAGCATGACCATCAACGCCACTGCCGCGATCCTGCTGGTCCTCTACGAGACGGTGGGGCGGCGGCAGGGGATCGATCCCGGGGTGCTGCGCGGCACGATCCAGAACGACATCCTCAAGGAGTACATCGCGCGCGGGACCTATATCTATCCGCCCGGCCCCTCGATGCGGCTGGTGACCGACACCTTCGCCTATTGCCGTGCCGAGCTGCCCGCCTGGAACACGATCAGCATCAGCGGCTACCACATGCGCGAGGCGGGAGCGACAGCCGTGCAGGAGGTCGCCTTCACCATCGCCGACGCGATCGCTTATTCCGAGGCCGCCATCGCGGCCGGGATGGCCTTCGACGACTTCGCCCCGCGCCTCTCCTTCTTCTTCGCCGCCCACAACGACCTGTTCGAGGAGGCGGCCAAGTTCCGCGCCGCCCGCGCCGCCTGGGCACGCGTGGCGCGCGACCGTTTCGACGCTCGCGACCCGCGCAGCATGGCGATGCGCTTCCACGTCCAGACCGGCGGCAGCACGCTCACCGCCCAGCAGCCGGAGACGAACGTGGTGCGCACCACCGTCCAGGCGCTGTCCGCCATCCTGGGCGGAGCCCAGAGCCTCCACACCAACGCCTCCGACGAGGCGTTGGGGCTGCCGACCCCGGCGACGGCCCGGCTGGCCCTGCGGACCCAACAGGTGCTGGCCTCCGAGTCCGGGGTCAGCATCCCGGTGGACCCGCTCGGCGGCTCCTACTACCTGGAGGCGCTCACCGATGAGATTGAGGAGCGCGTTCATGCGGAGCTGGCCGAGATCGATCGTCGCGGCGGGACGCTGGCTGCCCTGGCCAACGGCTACCAGCAGGCTGCCATCGCCGACGCGGCGTATGCCGCGCAGCGGGCCATCGAGACGGGAGCGCAGATCGTCGTCGGCGTCAACGCCTTCGTCGAGGATGGCGACGAGCAGCGGCCCCAGGCGCAGGTGATCGACCCGAAGGCGGAGGCGGAGCAGGTGGCCCGGACGCGCGCCGTGCGGGCGGGCCGCGATGCACTCCGCGCGACCGAGACGACCACGGCCCTCGAGGCGGCCGCGGCCGGCACCGAGAACGTGGTTCCGCGCATCCGCGCCTGCGTCGAGTCACAGGTCACCCTGGGCGAGATCAGCGGCACCCTGCGGCGTGTCTGGGGAGAGTACCGGCCATGACGATTGGCCCGATCGATCACGTCGCGATCGTGGTTCGCTCGATCGATGAGGCGTTGCCGCGCTATCGGGCCCTGTTCGGGTGGGCGCCCATCGACGAGCCGCGCATCTTCGCCTCGCAGCACGTGCGCCTCTGCTTCCTGGCGCCCGGCGCCGGGCAGGGTGCGAAGCTCGAGCTGGTCGAGCCGACCGACGACGAGAGCGGCGTGGCGCGGTTCCTGGCAGCGCGCGGCGAGGGTTTGCACCACGTCTGCCTGATCAGTGACGACCTGCCGGGTGACCTCGAGGCGCTGGCGGCGTTGGAGGCAGAGCTGATCGACCGCGAGCCGCGCGCCGGCGCACATGGCGACGTGGCCTTCCTCCATCCCCGCGCCCTGAATGGGGTCCTATGGGAGCTCCTGTCGACGGTCCGCGACGAAGAGCCCCGCGCCTAGCGGACCCCCGCGTCGCGCAGCAGCGCGGGGATCTGGGATGGAGAATCGGCGACCCGGACGCCTGCCGCGTGCAGCGCCTGCCGCTTCGATTCGGCCGTGCCGGCGCCTCCCGAGATGATCGCACCGGCGTGGCCCATGCGACGGCCCGGCGGCGCCGTCCGTCCGGCGATGAAGGCCGCGACCGGCTTTCGCACCTCGCGGGCGCAGTAGTCCGCCGCTCGCTCCTCCTCGTCGCCGCCGATCTCGCCGATCAGGACGATCGCCTCCGTCTCGGGATCCGCGTTGAGCATCTCCAGCACGTCGATGAAAGTCGTCCCGACGATCGGGTCGCCGCCGATCCCGACGCAGGTCGTCTGCCCGACGCCCGCATCGGTCATTGCCTGCACCACCTCGTAGGTCAGCGTGCCGGACCGGCTGACCAGGCCGACCGGCCCGGGGCGATGGATGTCGCCGGGGATGATCCCGACCTTGGCACCTCCCACCGTCGTGGCGCCCGGGCAGTTGGGGCCGATCAGGCGCACGCCCTTCGAGCGCAGCACGTGATGCACGCGCAGCATGTCAAGTGCGGGAATCCCCTCCGTGATGCAGATCACCAGCGGCACGCCCGCATCCGCAGCCTCCAGCATGGCGTCGGGAGCGAAGGGTGCGGGAACGAAGATGCAGGCCGCATCGGCCCCCGACTGGGCCATCGCGTCGGCGACCGTGTCGAAGACGGGAACCCGCCCGTCGACCGCTGCCTGACCGCCCTTGCCGGGGGTCACCCCGGCCACGATGTTGGTTCCGTACTCCAGCATCGCCCGCGAGTGGAACTCGCCTTCCCGGCCGGTGATGCCCTGCACCAGCAGACGCGTCTGCGCGCCGACCAGGATGCTCATACGGGCGAGGCGGCCGCGGCAACCGCCTTGCGCGCCGCGTCGTCGAGGCTCTCGGCCGTGATCAGGTTGGCGGCGCGCAGGATCTCCGCTGCCTCCGCCGCGTTGGTGCCGACGATGCGGACCACCATCGGCACCTGCCGGCCGAGCGACGCCCGCGCCTCGACGATCCCGCGGGCGACCTCGTCGCCGCGGGTGATCCCTCCGAAGATGTTGATCAGGATCGCCCGCACGTGGGGATCATCCAGGATGATGCGGAAGGCGGCCGCCACCCGGTCCGCCTTGGCGCCGCCCCCGATGTCGAGGAAGTTCGCCGGCTCGCCGCCCGCCAGCTGGACGAGGTCCATGGTGGTCATTGCCAGCCCGGCGCCGTTCACCATGCAGCCGATGCTGCCGTCGAGCTTGATGAAGTTGATGCCCGCCTCGCGAGCGGCGATCTCGGACGGCTCCTCCTCGCCCAGGTCGCGGAGCGACTCGAGGTCGGGGTGACGGAAGAGGGCGGAGTCATCGAGGACGATCTTGGCGTCGAGCGCCAGCAGCTGCCCGTCCTCGGTCACCACCAGCGGATTGATCTCGGCCAGGTCCGCATCGGACTCCATGAAGGCGGCGTAAAAGCCGCGCAGGGTCGCCCCGAACTCCTTGCGCAGCTCGACTGGCAGGCCTAGGAAGAACCCCACCCGGCGCACCTGGTGCTCCTGGAGCCCGATCAGCGGGTGGAGCGGCACGCGCAGGATCGCCTCGGGGTTGGTCCTGGCGGTCTCCTCGATCTCCACGCCCCCCTCGGCGCTGGCGATGATAGTCACTGCCTGCCCACCCCGGTCGAGGATCAGGCCCAGGTAGTACTCCTTCGCGATCCGGGCGGCCGTCGCGACCAGCACGGTTCGGACGGTGACGCCCTTGATCTGGAGGCCGATGATCTCCTTCGCGCGCGCGGCGGCCTCGTCCGGGGTGGCCGCCAGCTTCACGCCCCCGGCCTTGCCACGCCCGCCCACCAGCACCTGGGCCTTCACCACCACCGGCCCGCCGATCCGGGCGGCGGCCTCGCGCGCCTCGTCCGGGCTGGTGGCCGTCTCGCCGCCGGAGACCGGCACGCCGAAGCGCGCCAGGATCTCCTTCGAACGATATTCCTGGAGCTTCACTTCGCCCTCCTGCGGGCAGAACGGGTGGTCACCCATCAGCCTACACTTGCCATCCCTACCGCCGGCGCTGTGACCGGCGCGCGCACCGGAGACCACGTTCGTGACCTACACCGTCACTCTGATCCCCGGCGATGGGATCGGCCCGGAGCTCAGCGAGGCCACCGTCGGTGTCCTCGAGGCGACCGGGATCGGCTTCGCCTGGGAGGTGCAGCAGGCCGGCGAGGCGACCATCGCAACGGAGGGGACACCGCTCCCCCAGCGCGTGGTCGAGAGCATCCGTCGCAACGGGGTGGCGATCAAGGGACCGATCACGACGCCCGTCGGCACGGGGTTCCGCAGCGTGAACGTGGGGCTGCGGCTGGCCCTCGAGCTGTACGCCAACGTCCGCCCGGCCCGCAGCATGGTCGGCGTCGAGTCGCGCTACACAGACGTCGACCTGATCATCGTGCGCGAGAACACCGAGGACCTGTACGCGGGGGTCGAGCACCGAGTCGGGCCCGATGCGGCGGAGAGCATCAAGATCATCACCCGCGCCGCCTCGCAGCGGATCGCGCGCTACGCGTTCGAGTACGCGGTGCGCAACGGGCGGCGCAAGGTCACCGCCGTCCACAAGGCCAACATCATGAAGCTGTCGGACGGCCTCTTCCTGGAGAGCTGCGGCCAGGTGGCGGCCGAATACGCCGGCCGCGTCGAGTTCGAGGACCGGATCGTCGACAACATGTGCATGCAGTTGGTCCAGAAGCCCGACCTGTACGACGTGCTGGTCCTCCCGAACCTGTACGGCGACATCGTGAGCGACCTGGCTGCCGGCCTCGTGGGCGGGCTCGGCGTGGCCCCGGGGTCGAACATCGGCGAGACGGCGGCCGTCTTCGAGGCGGTGCACGGGTCGGCGCCCAAATACGCGGGTCAGAACCGCGCCAACCCGACCGCGCTGATCCTCTCCTCCGCGCTGATGCTCCGCCATCTGGGTGAGACCGATGCCGCCGCCGGAGTCGAATCCGCGGTTCGCGCCGTGATCGCGGAGGGTCGGACCACAACGCGCGACCTCGGCGGGAGCGCCGGGACCCGCGAGTTCGCGCAGGCGGTCATCGAGCGGCTGTAGATCGGTAGCGGCGCGCTCTACGGACCCGGTGAGCTGTGGCTAGAATTCGGCGAAGGCCGAGCCGCGTTGCGGCGGCAGCCTCAGATCGGCCCGCCAGGACTCTGAGACCGAAACAGGAGAGACCGCTGCCAGCATGACCGCCACGCGCCTGAGTAACCCACAAGGAACGGCTCGGCAGGGTCTCGGGGCCACCAGCCGGCGCGACCCGTGGTGGCTGGTGCCGGGGATCATCGCCGGCGGCTTCGGGACCTTCATCGCGTACTCGCTCTTCTCCGCGCTGATCTGGGAGCCGCTCTTTCACGTTCCGTACGAGGTCGACGGCTACCTCTCGCCGCTCTTCTCGCCACTCCTCTTTAAGGAGTCGCTGCCGGTCTGGTTCTCGCCCGCGATCCTGATCCTGTGGGTCCCGCTGGGGTTCCGGACGACCTGCTACTACTACCGGAAGGCGTATTACCGCTCCTACTTCGCCGATCCGCCCGCGTGCGCGGTAGGTGAGCCGCGCATTCATCGGTGCTACGCGATGGAGCGGGCCTTCCCCTTCATCCTCCAGAACATCCACCGCTACTTCCTGTACCTGGCCTTCATCCCGCTCTTCTTCCTGTGGGTCGACGCGGTGATCCCGCTCTGGAATACCGGGCAGATCCGGATCGGCCTGGGCACCCCCCTCCTCCTCGTCAACGCCGCACTGCTGACGGGCTACTCGCTCTCCTGTCACTCGCTGCGCCACCTCGCCGGCGGGCGGCTCGACTCCTTCTCCTGCGGCGTGGCCGCGAGGATGCGCTATGGGGCGTGGCAGCGACTCACCGGCCTCAATGAGCGGCACATGCTGTGGGCATGGGTCAGCCTCGTTTCGGTCGCGCTGGCCGATCTCTACATCCGGCTCCTGGCGGCCGGGGTGATCGTGGATCCGGCAATCCGGCTGTGACCTCCGCGACCCCGAGCTATGAGACGTACGAGCACGACGTCCTGGTCATCGGCGCCGGGGGCGCGGGGCTCCGGGCCGCAATCGAGGCCGCGGCGGCGGGAGTGTCGGTTGGGTTGGTCTGCAAGTCGCTCCTTGGCAAGGCGCACACCGTGATGGCCGAGGGGGGCGTCGCCGCGGCGCTGGCCAATGTCGCAGCCGCCGACACGTGGCAGACCCACTTCCGCGACACGATGGTCGGCGGCAAGATGCTGAACAACTGGCGGATGGCCCAGCTCCACGCCCAGGAAGCCCCCGAGCGGGTCCGCGAGCTCGAGCGCTGGGGCGCCGTCTTCGATCGCACCCGCGACGGGCGGATTCTTCAGCGCCCCTTCGGCGGCCACACGCATCCGCGCCTGGCACATGTCGGCGACCGCACCGGCCTGGAGATGATCCGCACCCTGCAGGATCGTGCGGTGCAGTCGGGGCTGGCGGTCTACATGGAGTGCACCACCACCCGGCTGCTGACCGACGGCGACCGGGTCACCGGGGCATTCGGGTACTGGCGCACGACCGGCGAGCCGGTGGCCTTCGCGGCAAAGGCGGTGATCCTTGCCACGGGAGGCATCGGCCGTGCGTGGGAGGTCAGTTCGAACTCGTGGGAATACTCGGGCGACGGTCACGCGCTCGCCTACCAGGCGGGCGCGGAGCTGATCGACATGGAGTTCGTCCAGTTTCACCCGACCGGCATGGTCTGGCCGCCTGGCGTGCGGGGCCTGCTCGTCACCGAGGCGGTGCGCGGGGAGGGGGGCATCCTCCGTAACCGCGACGCGGAGCGCTTCATGTGGCGGTACCTGCCCGAAGAGCGTCGCCACGAGTATGCGGAGACCGATGAGGAGGCCAGCCGCTGGGTCGAAGCGCTCAGCGAGGGGCGCGAGACCGACGCGCGTCAGCCCCCTGAGCTGTCGACGCGGGACAACGTGGCCCGCGCGATCCACACCGAGGTGCGCGAGGGTCGCGGATCGGGCCACGGCGGCGTCTACCTTGACATCAGCTACCTCCCGCCGGACCTGGTGCGACGCAAGCTGCCATCCATGTACGAGCAGTTCCGGGAGCTTGCCGACGTGGATATCACCGCCGGACCGATGGAGGTCGGCCCAACCTGCCATTACGTCATGGGCGGCGTACGGGTCGACGCGGAGACCGCGGCCAGTACCCGCCCGGGCCTCTTCGCCGCCGGCGAGGTGGCGGGAGGCATGCATGGCGCCAATCGCCTGGGCGGCAACTCGCTCTCTGACCTGCTCGTCTTCGGCCAGCGTGCCGGTGCCGGGGCAGTCGCGTTCGCGGCGGACGCGCCGCCGGCCGGTGCGCTCGACGAGGAGCAGCTCCGCGATGCCGAGGCGGAGTTGGCGGCACCGTTCGACCGACCGGCGGGCGAGAATCCGTATCGGCTTCATGCTGATCTGCAGGCCGCGATGCAGTCGCTGGTCGGCATCTTCCGGACAGCTTCCGACCTGGAGGCGGCGCTCGCGCGGATCGCGCAGCTGCGGGAGCGCTGGGAGACCGTCCAGGTCGTTGGCTTGCGCGCCTTCAATCCGGGCTGGAACCTGGCATTTGAGCTGCGGAACATGCTGGTCTGTGCCGAGGCGGTCACGCGCAGCGCCCTGCAGCGGACCGAGACCCGCGGCGCGCACGCGCGGCTCGACCATCCGGACCTTGACCCCGGCTGGGGGAGTCGCAACAGCACGGTGGCACGGGACGGCGAGCAGATGCGAGTGACGGCTGAGCCACTTCCCCAGCTGCCCGACGAGCTGCGCCGCCTGATCACGACCTGAGGGAGCTGCCGCATTGTCCACTGCCCGCACCTTCGCTTTCCGGTTCCTCCAGGTCTTTCGCGGCGGCCCGGAGGACGAGGGCGAGTACGTCGAGTACTCCGTGCCGGTGGAGGAGGGGATGGTCGTGCTCGACGCCCTCCACTGGATCCAGGCGCACGAGGCGCCGGATCTCGCCGTGCGCTGGAACTGCAAGGCGGCCAAGTGCGGGTCCTGCGGTGCCGAGGTCAACGGCCGGCCGACGCTCACCTGCAAGACGCGGCTCAGCGACCTGCCGGCCGGCGAGCCGATCCGGGTCGAGCCGATGAGAACCTTCCCGCTCATCCGAGACCTCGTCGCCGACGTCTCCTGGAACTACGACGTCAACCGCAGAATCCAGCCATTCACCCCGCCGGAGGACGCTCCCGAGGAGGCGTGGCGCTGGCAGCAAGAGGACATCGAGCGAGTCCAGGAGTTTCGGAAATGCATCGAGTGCTTCCTGTGCCAGGACGTGTGCCACGTGCTGCGCAACCACGAGACCAAGGATCCGTTCATGGGGCCGCGCTTCCTGGTTCGGGTCGCAGGCCTGGAGCTGCACCCGATGGATCGCGCCGACCGCCGGCGCGATCTGAAGGACGACGGCGGGATCGGATACTGCAACATCACCAAGTGCTGCACCGAGGTCTGCCCCGAGCACATCAAGATCACCGACAACGCCATTATCCCCCTCAAGGAGCGCGTTGCCGATGCCTATTACGACCCCGTCCAGGCGTTCTGGCGACGAGTCGCCGAGTCGGGTGCGGCGAAGCCGCCTCCCCGTGACGACGGATGACCCTCTGCGCCTCCTGATCTACACCGATGGCGCGGCCCGCGGCAACCCGGGCCCAGCCGGCCTGGGCGCGGTCCTCCGCGACGCGCAGACCGGCGCCGTCCTCGCCGAGCTCGCGCGCTTCCTGGGTGTTCGTACCAACAACTACGCCGAATGGACGGCGGTCGAGGAAGCGCTGCGCGAAGCGCTCCTGTTGGGCGCCAGCCACGTCGACCTGCGGATGGACTCTGAGCTGGTGGCGCGCCAGCTCAGCGGCCGCTATCGCGTCAAGCATCCCGATCTCAAGCCGATCCATGCTCGTGTGATGGCGATGCTCGGCCAGCTCAGCAGTTACACGGTCGGCCACGTGCCGCGCGAGCTGAACAAGGACGCCGATCGGCTCTCGAACGTCGCCATCGACGAACGGCGATAGAATGCTCGTCCCTGGAGGCGGCCGGACGGCCGCGGGCGCGATCGTCGAAAGGCGGCGTCCGAGGAAAGTCCGAGCTCCATAGAGCAGGTTCGCGGGTAACGCCCGTCCGCCGTGAGGCGAGGACCAGCGCCACAGTGACGATGCCCGCGCAAGCGGGAGTGAAACGCGGCAAGCTCGAGCCGGAGCAAGACCGAATAGGAGGGCGCAAGGCGGCGTTCGCGCCGCAGCAGGCTGCTCGCTCAGCCCTCGGGTAGGTCGCTCAGATGGATGGCCGTCGCGGCGCCGCGGGCGCCGGCACAGAACTCGGCTTACAGGCCGCTCTCCAGGGATTCTTCACGCGACGTCTGGCGGCGCCGCACCGTCCCAACGGATCGGTGTAGGGCACGCATGCGCGCCCACATCGGCCTAGTCCTCGTCGGCCCGCCAGATCGTGGTCGCGGTGCAGGCGTTGCAGATGGAACGCGCCTCGTCCATGGTCCCCAGCGGGAGCGGATGCTCGAGACCGCCAAGCAGGCAGTCGACCTGCACGCGCGGGCCGTCGCCGGCCGGCAGGATCGAAACATGGCGCACGCGGCAGCGGCGGATGCGCCCCTGGCGGGGGATCGGGATCCGCGTGCTGGGCTCGAGCTTCTGGACCGCCATGCGTCGACCTTCCCCTCGATTGACCGGGGTGGCGTTGGAACCGGTCGTCCCGCAGCCTACGGTCGGTGCACGCGCCTCCTCAATGGGGCGTTGGTACCATCCCAGCCCGCTGTAACGCGCCCGGTGCTTCTGCCGCGCTACACTCGATCGGGGTTGGATCCCCACAGCGCTGATCGAGATGAGGTCGCCAGGCATTGTTCGGGCGTCGAAACCGAAGCCGGGAGAGCCGCGAGGCGGCCGAGCGGGAGCAGAGCCGGCGCGCCCTCTTCGAGGAGCTCGCCAAGCGGCCCGCGAACATCTGCCCGTTTCTGGGCCTCGCCAGCTCCCAGACCGAATATCACGACGGGTTCACCCGCGAGCATCGCTGCTATGCGTTTGGCGACCCGGTCGAGCTCTCGGCCGAGCAGCAGGAGCGGGTCTGCCTCGGGCGCGGCTACGGGAATTGTCCCCGCTACCTGCGCGGCGTGCTGGTCATCCCAACCGAGGAGCTCGAGGCGCTTCGCCGGCCGCTGCCTCCCGTGCCGCCGGCGCCGCCTGTCGCACCGACTCCTCCGACGCAACCCGGTGATGGTGGTGGCGGCCGGCGCGCCCCCCTGTTGATCGGGCTGGTGATGCTGCTCGCCATCGCGGCCACGGGCGGAGCCATCTTCTACCTGAGCGGACCGGGGGTGGCCGCCCGACCGACGCCAACACCCCAGGCGTCCCTCAGCACCCCGCCGAGCGCCAGCGCCACTCCCAGCCAGGAGCCGTCGCCCACCCCACAGGCGAGTCAGACCCCATTCCCGGAGACCCCCAAGCCGGACCCGACGCCACGACCGGATGACACCTTCAAGGGGTATGAGGTGACGGTCCTCCAGGGGGAAAACACCCTCTTCGAGGTCGACGCCGACGGCAACATCCTGCGCTCGGAGACCGCCCACTTCGACCGATTCTCGCAGGCGCCGGTGGACCGAATCGAGGCGTCCAACGGCCTCCTTCACTGGCGGACGAGTGACGGCTTCTTCACCGGCCTCTCCTACATTCGCGATCGATCGGGCGCCTTCCTCATTCGCGAGGTCTACGAGGGCTCGGACGGGCAGAAGCGGTACTTCGTCCTCGACCAAGAGGACACCTAGGCCCGCAGAACCAGATCGCTCGCCATCCGAGGGGCGAGTGCGTCCCCTCAATCCGGGTCCCAGAACGATCGTCCGGTCCATTTGGGTGCAGAAATCCCTTGACGGCGCGTTGCTGCCCTGTACAATGGCGCCCGGTGGCCCAAAGTGGGGACAAATGGGGAGCAGTGGTAGCAGACTCGCATGCAGTCTTCATTCCTGACCGGCGAATTCCGGCACACGCTCGACGATCGCAGTCGCGTCGCCGTCCCCGTGCGCTTTCGGCAGCGCCTGGCACAGGGAGCCACGCTCGCTCGCTGGCTCGACCACTGCCTTGGCCTCTTCCCGCACGACGCGTGGGATGAGCTCGCCGGGAAGATCTCGGCGCTGCCGCTGACCAACCCCCGCGCCCGCGAGTTCGCGCGCTTCATGTCGTCCGGTGCGGTGGAGGTCGAGCTCGACAAGCAGGGTCGGATCCTCGTGCCGGGATACCTGCGCGAGTACGCCGGCCTCTCCGACGGGGAAGTGGTGGTGGTGGGGGCGCTCAACCGACTCGAGATCTGGGCGCCGGCTGCCTGGCTGCCGTATCGCTCCAAGATCGAGGACGAGCCAGAGGCGCTCGCCGAACACCTTGCCGATCTCGGGATCTGAGGACGCGACGAATGACGCACGCCGCGAACCCTCCATTCATGCGTCTCCGGGCCGATCGGCCCGTCGTCCGACACGAAAGGTGCGACCGCGAATGGGAGAAGGGCACCTGCCGGTCCTCGTCGACGAGGTTCTTGCCTCGTTGGCGGTGGGTCCCGGCAGCTCCATCGCAGACTGCACGGTCGGCGGCGGTGGGCACGCCGAGCGGCTCTTGGAGGCCTCGTCCCCGGATGGCCGCCTGCTCGGCCTCGACGCCGATCGGGCGGCCATCCTGGAGACGCAACGCACGCTCGCCCGCTTCGGCGATCGGGTCATCCTTCGCCAGGCGAACTTCTCGGCGCTCTATGACGAGGCCCGCGCGGCCGACCTCATCCCCCTCGATGCCGTCCTCTTCGACCTCGGCCTCTCGAGCTACCAGCTGGCCGACGCTCGACGCGGCTTCAGCTTCGCGGCCGATGCGCCGCCGGACATGAGATTCGATGAAGATCGTGGTCTATCGGCCCTCGAACTCATCGACCGATCGTCGCAGCGAGAGCTCGCCGGAATCCTCGCGACGTTTGGTGAAGAACGCCGTGCAGGCCGCATCGCGACGGCGATCCTGGCGGCGCGTGCGGAAGGGCGGCTCGTGACAGCCGCCGACCTGGCGCAGGTCGTGGCCGCCGCCGTTCCCACCAGCCGCGCCGATGCCGGACGGATCCACCCCGCCACCCGCACCTTCCAGGCGCTCCGCATCGCCGTCAATCGCGAGCTGGAGGTGCTGACGCCGGCACTGGCCGGGGCCCTCGCGGCACTGCGAGCGGGGGGCCGCCTGGCCGTCATCAGCTACCACTCCGGCGAGGATCGGATCGTGAAGCGCTTCATGGCCCGCGAGAGCCGCGACTGCGTGGAGGA
This sequence comes from Chloroflexota bacterium, assembly GCA_040902225.1. Classification (NCBI taxonomy): domain Bacteria; kingdom Bacillati; phylum Chloroflexota; species Chloroflexota bacterium. Next base: position 950,931 of record JBBDXT010000004.1, on the reverse strand, counting down.
ACCGCTCCCGCCCGTCTGCCTGTGCGGGCACCGCGCACAGCTCCGTCCCATCGCCAGGAGGGGCATCACGCCCACCGCCGCCGAGGTGAGTCGCAACCGCCGAGCTCGCAGCGCTCGTCTGCGAGCGGCCATCAAGCTCGCGCCGGCAGGCGCGTAAGCAGCTGCAGGAGGTTACCCATGAGCCGAGGACGCCCACGTCATCAGTCGAGTCGCAGACGCATGTACAGCGGCCGCCAGCGCGACCTGCGTGAGCGGCGCTCGCACCAGGAATGGGATGCACCGCGCGCCGTCGACCACGATGGCGCGCTCGAGGCGGACGACGCGCGAGAGCCCGAGACGACGACCAGCTGGAGCATCCAGCTCAACGCGCGACCCAGCGCAGCCTAGATGGCCATAGTCGGGGCGCGTCCAGCGACTGGGATCGGCCTCGTCCGACGTCGATCTCGCGTTCGCGTGCGTCCCGCCTCCCCCTCACGCGCGAGGGCTCGTCGCGCGACGCGCAGGCGTGGAACGGTCGCCAGCCTCTCGACCATGCTGGTGGCGATCGCGGCCGCAGCCGGCCTGTGCCTCTTCTACCTGAGCCAGTCGACCCATGTTGCAGCGCTCGGCTATGAGATCGACGATCTGCAGGCGCGAGTCGCCGACCTGCGGGCGGAGCAGCAGCAGCTCACCTACCAGATCGGCGTGGCCCGTTCGCCGAGCACCATCAAGCTGAAAGCTCAGAACGAGTTGGAGCTCGTGGCGCTCGATCCAGCCGTCGTCCGCTTTGCCACGAGATCGATTGACCCAGCCCACTTGAAGTAATCGGCCGGGATGCCCCGGTCGATGGAGTAGCCGTGCTCGCCAGGACTGACAGCCGTGCCCGCGCCCTGTTCCTGCTGCTCATCACGGCCATGCTCGCCAGCCTCGTCGGAGGGCGTCTCGTCTTCTGGCAGGTGGTGGACCGGGATCGGGTCGCGGCGATCGCACTGAATCAGCTCGCTCAGAACGAGGAGATCCCTGCCGAGCGGGGCGAGATCCGCGACATCAACGGCGTGTTGCTGGCGACCTCGGTCGAGGTCCAGTCGGTGTATGCCATCCCGCCGAAGATCAAGGCGGGCGATCGGGATCGGGCGGCCAGCCTGCTCGCATCAGTGCTGGGGATGGACGCGGACGAGGTGCGGGACCGGCTCGCCAGCAAGGATCCATGGGTCTGGCTGCAGCGGCGCATCGATCCGCAGGTGGCTCAATGGGTTGCCACCCTCGACATCCCCGGGGTCGGGATGCTCCCCGAGACGCAGCGGGTCTATCCAATCAACGGAGTGGCACCCAGGACCACGCTCGGCGCACAGCTGCTCGGCTTCGTGAACGTGGACGGCGACGGGCAGTATGGGGTCGAGGGCGCGCAGGATGCGCTCCTGGCAGGGCTGCCGGGATCGGTGAGCGCGCAAGAGGATGTCATCGGCCGGCGAATCGCCGATTCGGTCTATGAGCTGCGGCCCCCCGTCGATGGCGCAGACCTGCAGCTGACGCTGGACGCAGGACTGCAGCACATCCTCGAGGAGACGATGTGGGGCACCTATCGGAAGAACGTTGCCCAGGGGGTGACCGGGCTGGTGATGGACGTGCACACCGGCGCGATCATGGCGATGGCGTCGTTCCCATCATTTGACGCCAATACGTATGGGAACACCGACCCGGCCCTCTTCACGGACCCGGCCGTGAGCCGCCAGTACGAGCCCGGATCGGTGATGAAGGCCTTCACCGTCGCCGCCGCGCTCGATGCCGGCGCGATCGACCTGCGGACGACGGTGCTCGACGACAACAACCTGCGGATCGCGGGCGTCCGCATCCAGAACGCCGACCGCTACACCAAGCCCCACGGCAACGGCGAAATCACGGCGGGTGACGTGCTGAACCTGTCGGACAACGTCGGCGCCGCCAAGATCGGCCTCCTTCTTGGCAGGCAGCCGTTGTACGAGGCATTCAAGCGCTTTGGATTCGGCTCGCCGACGGGTGTCGATATCGCCGGCGAGGCCCCGGGCGTGGTCTGGAACCCGGATGGGCCGAACGCGACCGGCGACCTGACGGCCGCCCAGAATGCGTTCGGGCAGGGCCTGAGCGTGACCGCCGTGCAGCTCGTCGCCGGCTACTGCGCCATCGCCAACGGCGGGACGCTGGTGACGCCGCACGTCATCGCCGGCTGGACCGGACCCGATGGCATGTATCACGCCACCGACGTTCAGAGGGGCGAGCGGATCATGCGCGAGGAGACGGCCACGACGATGGTCCGGCTCCTGACCGACGCAGTCGACAACGGCCGGGCTCAGCCGGCCGCCATCCCGGGCTACTCGATCGCCGGCAAGACCGGGACGGCCGAGGTCGCCGGGCCAAAGACGGAGCGCGTGCGGGTGGGGACCGATGCCGCCGGGGATCCGATCTACGAGATGAGGACCCACCTCGTCTACCAGCACGGCTGGATCGACTCTTCGTTCATCTCGATCATGCCGGCCAACGACCCGCAGTTCGTGACCCTGATCCTGATCCACCGACCGGTGACCTGGGGCCTCTATCGGATGGCCCAGACCCCGGTGAGCGTCTTCCGGACCATGGCGCCCCAGATCTTCGACTACCTGGCCATCGCTCCCGACAGAATCGTGTCGCCGGTCGCCGCTAAATGAGGCTGGTAGACTCGGCCGACCCCGTTGCAGGGAGCAGCGTGCCACCGTCAATCCGGCTCGACGATCTCCTGGCTGCCACCGGGGCCCGTCTCCTCGGGCCGACGAGCATCACCTCCTTCGCCACCGCCGCGGTTGACTCTCGCAATGTCGTTCCGGGCTGTTGCTTCGTTGCTCTCCGGGGCGAGCGGACCGACGGCCACGGCTTCGCAGCCGATGCCGTGCGCGCCGGCGCCACGGTCCTCATCATCGAGCGCCCGGTCGAGCTCCCGGCCGGGGCGGACGTTGCCGTGCTGCAGGTCGGAGACGCGCTGATGGCCCTCCAGGAGATGGCCGCCTGGTGGCGCGCCCGTTCGGGCGTTCGCGTGGTCGGCATCACCGGCTCGACCGGCAAGACGATCGCCAAGGAGATCGTCGCCGATGTCCTCTCCCGCACCCTGCGCGTCCTTCGCAACGAGGGCAACCTGAACAGCGAGACTGGCCTGCCGATGACCCTCCTCAAGCTGGAGCCCTCGCACCAGGTGGGCGTTCTCGAGATGAGCATGTACTCGGAGGGCGAGATCGCCCGGCTTGCCGAGATCGCTCGCCCGGAGGTGGGCGTGGTGCTGGCCGTCCACCCCACTCACCTGGAGCGTGCCGGCAGCCTCGATGCGATCGCCCGTGCCAAGGCAGAGCTTCCGGCCGCGCTGCCGGCCGATGGGCTGGCAGTGCTCAATTTCGACGACCCCAGGGTCCGGGCCATGCGCGACGTCACCACGGCAGCGGTGCTCACCTTCGGCCTCGGGCCGGACGCCGACGTGCGCGCGTCGGAGGTCGAGTCGCACGGGGTGGACGGCACGATTTTCAACGTCGAGGCGCCCTGGGGGCGGCGGCGGCTGCGCTCGGCGACCCCGGGCCGCCACCTGGTGCCGCATGCGCTGGCCGCGGCCGCGGTGGCCCAGCACTTCGGCGTCCCCCTCGACGAGGTGGGGGAGGCGCTGGCGGCGGGGAGCCACGCCGAGCATCGCATGGCGGTGGTCGAGGCCACGGCCGGAGCGACCATCATCGACGACACCTACAACGCCTCGCCGGTCTCGGTCGCCGCCGCGCTCGAATTCCTGGGCGAGAGTCCGCTGGCTCCGGGTCGCGCGCGCTACGCGGTCCTCGGCGACATGCTCGAGTTGGGGCCAGGTGAGGAGCAGCTGCATCGCGAGGTCGGGGCCATGGCGGCGGGTGTTGCCAACGCGCTGGTGACTGTCGGCGAGCGCGGCCGCTGGATCGCCGAGGGGGCGCGGGCGGCCGGACTCGGCCGCGTGACCACGGTTCGCGACGCCGACGAGGCCGTGCTGGCGGTCGAGCGTGACCTGGCGCCCGGCGTCGGCGACCTGCTGCTGGTGAAGGCATCGCGCGGGATCGAGCTCGACCGACTGGTGGGGGCACTCGTCGGCCAGCCAGCGGGGCATCCCTGACCATGCTGCCGATCGTCGTCGCCCTGCTCGCGGCCTTCGCCGGGGTGGTCCTGCTCGCCCCGGTCTACATCGGCCTCCTGCAGCGCCTCGGCTTCGGGAAGCAGATCCGATCCGACGGTCCGGAGGGGCATTTCGGAAAGGCGGGGACCCCGACCATGGGTGGCATGCTGCTGGTGGTGGTGGTCATGTTCCTGGCCATGGCCATGCGGATCGAGGACGGCTACACCCTGACCCCGATGCTGGCGCTCGTCGGCGTCGCCATCCTGGGCGCGATCGATGACTTCGTGAACGTGCACACCGGGATCGGAGTGCGGGGCCGCGTCAAGCTGCTCTGGCAGACGGCCGTGGGCCTCCTGGCCGCGTTCTACATCCAGCGCCACTTCGCGATCCCGGGGGTGGACATCTCATTCATCTCGGTGCCGATCCCGTTCGGCGGCGAGGTCGTCATCGGCGGCCTCCTCTTCGTCCTGTTCGTTGCCTTCGTGATCGTCGGCGTGAGCAATGCCGTCAACCTGACCGATGGGCTCGACGGGCTGGCGGGCGGCGTCCTCATCTTCAGCTTCGTGGCGTATCTGCTGATCGCCCTGGTGGCCGCCGGCGGCAAGCCGTCGCAGCCGAACCTGGCCATCTTCTGCGCCCTCATCATCGGGGCGCTGATGGGATTCCTGTGGTTCAACGTCCATCCCGCGCAGCTGATCATGGGCGACGCGGGCGCCCTTTCGATGGGCGCCACCCTGGCGGTCGTCGCGACCATCACCGCCCAGCTCCCGCTGCTGGCGATCATCGGCGCCGTCTTCTTCGCAGTGATCATGAGTGTCGTCCTGCAGGTCGCCTCGTTCCGGCTGCGTGGACGTCGGATCTTCCGGATGGCCCCGCTGCACCACCACTTCGAGCTGATCGGATGGGCGGAGGAGAAGATCACGGTCCGCTTCTGGATCGTGGGCGCGCTGGCAGGCCTCCTTGGCTTCAGCCTCTATCTCGCGACCGTGCGCGGGCTGCAGTGAGACCGATGAAAACCATGACTGCACCGATCGCGACTCTCGACGACCTGCGGGGGCGCCACGCCGTGGTCCTGGGCCTGGCACGCTCCGGGACCGCGGTGGCACGACTGCTGGCCGATGCCGGCGCGGACGTCGCGGCCTACGATCGGCGACCCCCGACCGAGCTGGCAGAGGCGGTCCAGGCGCTGGGCGGCCGGCCGGTTCGGCTGGCATTGGGCGTCAGCACTGACGACGCACGCGCCCTGATCGAGGCGGCCGACCTGCTGGTCACCAGCCCGAGCATCTCGCCCTCGATGCCCACCACAGACGCGTGGCTGCGCGCCGCGATCAACGAGGCGGTGGCGCGCGGCGTGGAGCTGGTGAGCGAGGTCGAGCTCTTCCTGCGGCTGACGCGTGCCAGGGTGCTGGCGGTGACCGGCACGAAGGGCAAGACCACGACCACCTCGCTGATCGGGGCGATCATGGACTCGGCCGGCATGCCGCACCTGCTGGGCGGCAACATCGGTCGGCCGCTGATCGAGGAGGTTGAGCGCCTCGGCCCGAATGACTGGGCGGTGCTCGAGCTGTCCGAGCTGCAGCTTCCGACCATCTCCCGCGGAGCGGAGATCGCCGTCTACACCAATATCGGCGCCGATCATCTCGATCGGCACGGGACCGAGGAGGCCTACCGCGCGGTCAAGGCTCGCCTCGCCGAACTGAGCGTGACCCATGGGCACGTCGTGCTCAACGCGGACGATCCGGGCTGCCGGGAGCTGGGCGCGCGCCTGCCTGCCGCCTCGATCGCGTGGTATGCGCTCGCGGCCGACGACGCATGGATGGCGGCGCGCCTGATCGACGGCTGGCTGACGATCCGCGGCGAGCGGGTGCTGGCGGCTGCCGAGGTGCCCATTCCCGGACGGCACACGCTGACCGATGCCCTGGCGGCGGCCCTCGCCACCTCGCTTGCCGGAGCCTCGAACGAGGCGATCGCGGCCGGCATCCGCGACTTCGGCGGCGTGCCGCACCGGCTCGAGCGGGTCGCCACACGCCAGGGCGTGGCATGGGTCAACGACTCTCAGGCAACGATCCCGATGGCGGCGATTGGCGCGCTGGACGCCTTCGCGCCGGCGCAGGTGGTGCTGATCGCCGGCGGCAAGGACAAGGGGCTCGACTACGGGGCATTTGCCGACACCGTCGCCCGCCGCTGTCGCGCGGCGGTCCTGATCGGCGAGACGGCAGACCGGCTCGAGGAGCTGATCAACCGCCGCGTGCCGGTGGTCCGGGCCGAGGGCATGCGCGAAGCGGTCGCGGCGGCGGCCGCCTGGGCGGTGGCGGGCGACGTGGTGGTGCTGGCCCCGGCGGCCGCCTCGTTCGACATGTTCGACGACTACGCCGCCCGGGGAGACGCCTTCCGCGCGGCCGTCCGCGCCCTCAATGCCGCGGAGCCGGAAGCATGACGGCCATGGCCGCGACGGCCACTCGCCGCACCGCCCGAGCCGGAGTGCGGCGCGAGCGTCACGAGATTGCCTATCCGCTCCTGATCTCCGTCATCGCGCTGGTCGCCATCGGCGTGGTGATGGTCTATTCGGCGTCGAGCGTGCGCTCCTACATCTCCACCTCAGACCCGGGCAGCCAGGGATTTCAGCAGGGGATCTGGGCGGCCCTTGGGCTGCTGCTCATGTTCGCCGCCAGCCGCACCGACTTCCGGCTTCTTCGCTACGCGGCGATCCCCGTCTTCGTGCTGACCATGGTTCTGCTGGCGATCGTCCTGATCCCCGGCATCGGCACATCGGCATTCGGGTCGCGCCGCTGGCTGTTCCTGCCGGGGATCGGCGGGTTCCAGCCGGCCGAGCTCGCCAAGCTGGCGGTCTGCCTCTACCTCGCCCACTGGCTGGATCGGCGCGGGACCGAGGCACACGGGCTGTGGAATGGGCTGCTGCCGTTCGTGATCCTCGTCGCGCCCGGGTTCCTGCTGATCGCCTTCGAGCCGGACCTTGGGACGGCCGGGGTCTTTGCGGCGGCCTCCCTGGCCATCTTCTTCATGGCCGGGGCCAACCTGCTCTACCTCGGCGCGATCGGGGCGGCGGTGCTCGGCGCGGCCTACCTGATGATCACGACCACGGCGTATCAGCTGCAGCGGGTCGACGGCTTCCTCGACCCGTTCCGCGACCCGCTGCACACCGGCTACAACGCGGTGCAGTCGCTGATGGCGCTGGCCCTGGGCGGCATCACCGGCGCCGGTCTCGGCGCCAGCCGCCAGAAGTATCTCTACCTCCCTGCCCCTTCGACCGACTTCATCTTTGCGATCATCGGCGAGGAGTGGGGGCTGATCGGGACCCTGACCGTGCTGGCCCTTTTCGTCATGGTGGCGTACCAGGGCTATCGCATCGCGATCCAGGCTCCCGACACCTTCTCCGGCCTGCTGGCGGCCGGGATCACGACCTGGCTGCTCGCCCAGGCCTGCATCAACATGATGGTCGTCACCGCGCTCCTGCCGGTCACCGGCATCCCGCTGCCGTTCATCAGCTACGGTGGCTCGGCCCTCATCATCAACCTCGTGGCGGTCGGCATTCTGCTGTCGATCTCCCGCGAGACCACGCAGACAGGATCATTGCTTGATGCGGTGTTCGGTGTCGGGCGGCGGGACAGGCGGGCACATCTACCCCGCGCTGGCCGTCGCAAGGGCACTGCGCGACGCGCAGCCCGAGCTTGAGGTCAGCTACATTGGCGGCGCGCGCGGTCTCGAGCGCACCCTGGTCGCCAATGGCGAGCTGCCCTACCACCAGCTGGTGGTCCGGTCGCTGCGCAGCTCGGGTGCCGATCTGCATCTCGTGCTCGACCCGCTCCGCCTGGCTGCGTCCGTGCCTCAGGCCTGGCGGCTGCTCGGCCGGCTGCGTCCGGCCGCGATCTTCACGACCGGCGGCTACCTGGCGCTTCCCCTTGTCTCCGCGGCGCGCGCTCGCCGCATTCCGAGCCTCCTCTGGGAGGGCAACGTGATCCCGGGCCGCGCGACCGCGGCGGTCGCCCGCCTGGCTACCCGCGTTGCGGTCTCCTTCCCTCCCACGCTCGACTCGTTTCCCGGCCGCAGCTTCGTGTCGGGGACGCCCATTCGCTCCTTCGCCGGCATCGACCGCGCCGTGGCACGCTCGACGTTCGGGGTGGCGCCGGACGAGCGCCTGCTGCTCGTCTTCGGGGGGTCGCAGGCGGTCGCCCGCATCACCTCCGCCCTCGATGCGGCGCTGGAGCAGTTGCTGCCTGAATGGAGGATCCTGCACCTGGCCGGGACCGCGGGGATGCCGGCTGCGCTCGCCATGCGGGACCGACTTCCCGAGGCCCTCGCCAAGCGGTACGAGCCGATGGCCTTCCTGACCGATCGCATGGCTGAGGCGCTGGTCGCCAGCGACCTCGTACTGGGGCGTGCCGGCTCGTCGACCTGCGCCGAGCTGGCAGCCGTCGGGGTCGCCTCGATCCTGGTCCCATATCCCCACGCGGCCGGCCACCAGCAGGCGAACGCGGCGTGGCTTGCCAACCAGGGCGCTGCGGTCATGGTGCCGGACGCGGAGCTTGACGGGGATCGACTGGTGGCCGAGGCCACCGCCCTGCTTGACGACGAGCAGAGGGCTCGCATCGGGCAGGCCGCCAGGGCGCTGGCCCGGCCAGACGCCGCGCGCCTCCTGGCCGAGGAGCTCCTGGCCATGGCGGAGGGACGGCTGCTGCCGTCACTGACCGGGACGGCGGGTTGATGGTCGTGGCGCCGATCAACACGGCCGACCTCGAGCGCCTCGACGACCTGGCTGCCGAGCGCGGGATCGCCCTGGCCGCGGATGCGCCGATGGCCCCGCTCACCACGCTGCGCGTGGGGGGCTCGGCCGACCGGCTGGTCGAGGTGCAGAGCCGGGATGAGCTGCTGGCGGCGCTGCGGCTGGCGCGCGACGCGCAGGTTCCGTGGTTCGTCCTCGGTAACGGCAGCGACCTGGTGGTCGCCGACACGGGGATCCGCGGACTCGTCGTCCGCAACCGGGCCAGGAGCGTGGCGATCGACGGGCAGCGGATGCACGCCGACGCAGGCACGCCGATGGCGCTCCTCGTCCGGCGCAGCATTGCCGCTGGCCTGGGCGGCCTGGAGTTCGGCACCAGCATCCCTGGCACGCTGGGCGGCGCGGTCTGGGCCAACGCCGGCGCGCATGGTCGCGAGATGCGGGACGTGGTCGTGGCGGTCGAGGCCTGGGAGCCGGCAGACGGCAGCATCGGTACGCTCGACGCGGACGCGTGTGGCTTCGCCTATCGCGAATCTCGCTTCAAGCACAGCCCAGCCGTGGTCGTCGCCACGACGCTGGCCCTCGACAACGACGCGCCGGATGCCATCGCGGGACGAGTGGCGGACCACCAGGCGCAGCGCGTGGCGACGCAGCCGCTCGCCGACCAGAATGCCGGCAGCGTCTTTCGCAACCCGGCGGGTGACCACGCTGGTCGCCTCATCGACGCGGCAGGCCTGAAGGGCCTGCGCGTGGGCACCGCCAGCGTGAGCACGCTGCACGCGAATTTCATCGTGACCGATCGCGGTGGACGCGCAGCCGATGTCCGAGCCCTGGGCGATCGCGTGCGCGCCGAGGTCAGCGCGCGCTTCGGCATCGGCCTCGCCTATGAGATCGAGTTCGTCGGCGACTGGGCAGCCGCCCGCGCCGGGGATGGTGGAAGGTGAGCGGACGTCTCAGGGTCGGCATCTTCGCCGGTGGCCAATCGGCCGAGCACGAGGTGAGCATCAGCTCGGCGGACGCGATCCTGCGGGCCATCGATCGCGATCGGTTCGAGCCGTACCTGGTGTACATCGATCGCGACGGGCGGTGGCATCTGCCGGCCGGCCCGGCGCCGCTCCTGGGCGAGCAGCCGCTGGCTGAGCTGCTGGGAGCCGCGACGCCGGCACAGCAGACGAGCCTGCTGCGCGCGCACTCCGACCTGCCGGTCGCCGTCGCCGACGATCGCGCCGAGCTCGCGCCGCGCGCCGTCCTGCGCTCGCTGGCCGACGCGATCGATGTCGCATTCCTTGCCCTGCACGGGCCATTCGGCGAGGACGGCACCCTGCAGGGGTTCCTCGAGATGGCCGGCATCCCGTACACCGGCGCGGGGGTGATGGCGAGTGCGGTGGCGATGGACAAGGTCGTCTTCAAGGACCTGATGCGGGGCCACGGCCTGCCGGTGGTCGGCTATGCCTGGTTCCGTCGCACCGCATGGCGCAGCGCGCCCGAGCGAGTCCTGCGTGACATCGCGGATGCAGTCGGGGAACGTTCCGTGGTCAAGCCGGCCCGGCTGGGGAGCAGCGTCGGGATGACCCTGGTCCACGGCCCTGGCGAGCTTGCCGCCGCGCTCGACGAGGCGTTCCGGTACGACAGCAAGGTGATCGTCGAGGCGTATGTCGCAGGCGCCCGGGAGCTCGAATGCGGAGTGCTCGGCAATGACGACCCGCTCGTGTTCGAGCCGGGCGAGGTGATCAGCCACCACGAGTGGTACGACTACGAGGCCAAGTACGTCCCCGGGCTGGCCGACGTGGTGCCCGCGGCGCAGGTCGACCCCGACCTGGCGGCGCGCGTCAAGGAGCTCGCGCTGGCCGCGTATCGCGCCGTCGACTGCGCCGGCCTGGCGCGCGTCGACTTCCTGGCGCCACCGGGCGCGGTCTACCTCTCGGAGATGAACACGCTGCCGGGGTTCACGACGACCAGCATGTACCCGAAGCAGGCCGAGCTGGCGGGCCTCACATTCGCGGAGCTCATCGAGCGGCTGATCGAGCTTGGGCTGGAATCCGCTCGGGAGGGGCGAACGCCGGGCAACGGCGACCCGCCGGCGGACCGATGACGCGTCGCTCGACCACGTCTCGGAAGCGCCCGTCGGCCCATGCGCGCCGCCCCGGTCCGCCGCTCCGCAGGCGTGTGAGAGGCGCGCTGCCGGCTCCTGGCCGGATCGCCGCCGGAGTGCTGACCGCGGTCCTCATCGGCGGACTGTTGGCTCTCATCAACGGGCCATGGCTGCGCGTCGCCAGGGTCGCGTGGGCCGGCGAGCGGTACACCCCGGCCACTCAGGTGCAGCGCGCGCTGGCATCGCTCGACGGGATGGCCCTGCTGACGATCGACGCGACCGCCGTGGCCGCGAAGCTCGAGCGGCTGCCGGCCATCTCCCGGGCAACGGTGGAGGCGGTCCTCCCAGACGCCGTGAACGTTCGCATCGTGGAAAAAGTGGCGGCATTCGTCTGGCAGACGAGCTCCGTCCGCCTGATCGGCGACGCCGACGGCACCCTGATCGGCCAGGCGGCGCTGAATGGCGAACTGCCTGCCGACCTCGCCGCGCTGCCGCTCATCGACGATAGTCGCGTCGCGAGCCGGCGCATGATCGTCGGCGATCGAATTGATTCCTCCACCCTCGCCGCGGCGCTGCGCCTGTCCGAGGTGGAGCCGGCGGAGCTCGGGTCGACGGCGGCCGACCTCGATCTGCGGCTGACCGACGACGACGGCTTCCTACTCGTGTCGGATCAGCCCAGCTGGCAGGCTGATTTCGGCTTCTATCCCGACTCCGATTCCGGTCAGCCCGGAGCGCTCCAGGAGCGGGTCGAGGCGCAGGTCAGCGCGGTGCGCACCCTCTTCTCCTTCGAGGGGGAGGCGACCGTCGGCTGGGTGGATGCTCGCGATCCACGGAGGGTATATTGGCGCCCGTAAAATCCGCAGCTCGGTCGAGACCGGCCGGTGCGGCGCACGCAGGATGCATCTCTGATGTGGCTTGCCCTCGGAGGCCTGGCCCTAGGCGTGGCGCTCGGCCTGGCGCTCAACGTGAACGTCAGCCCGGACCTGGCGCGCTACAGCGCGGTCGGCATCCTGGCCGGCCTCGACTCGGTCCTTGGCGCGATCAGGGCGGAGCTCGACGCGCATTACGACAACCGGGTCTTCATCTCGGGCTTCGTGACGAACACCATCGTGGCGGCGGCCCTCACCTTCGTCGGCGACCGGCTGGGAATCGACCTGTACCTGGTCGCGCTGTTCGCGTTCGGGCTGCGCATCTTCCAAAACGTGGCACTCATTCGCCGCCACTTCCTGTAGGCTCGGACGCACCCGTGCCACGGAAGCGCGACGGGACGTACGGGAGGTAGCTTGGACAGGGAGACGGTCCTGGTCGGCATCGATGCCGGCACGACCAAGGTGACGACCCTCATCGGCGAGGTCAGCCGAGGTGGCGACGTCAACATCATCGGCTATGGGATCGCCCCTTCGGCCGGGATGAAGAAGGGGATGGTCGCCAACATCGACCAGACCGTGAACTCGATCGCCGCCAGCCTGGAGAAGGCTGAGCGCCTGTCGGGCTACAAGATCAGCTCGGCCTTCGTGGCCGTCGGCGGCAGCCACATCAGCAGCCAGAACAGCCGCGGCGTGGTGGCCGTCTCCGGCCACAAGCGCGAGGTGAGCCGCGAGGACGTGGCGCGGGCGACCGAGGCTGCCAAGGCCATCCAGGTCCCCTCCAACCGCGAGATCCTGCACGTCATCCCGCGCGGCTACATCGTCGACGGACAGGAAGGGATCAAGGACCCGCTCGGCATGAGCGCGGTGCGCCTCGAGGTCGAGACGCACATCGTCGCCGGAGCAGCCACCTCGGTCCAGAACCTGTCCAAGTGCATCGCCAACGCCAGCGTCCAGATCGACGAGCTGGTGATCAGCTCGCTGGCGGCCGCGGAGGCAACCCTGACCGACACGGAGAAGGAGCTGGGCGTGATGGTCGCCGACATCGGCGGCGGCACCACCGACCTGGCGATCTTCACCGATGGCGCCGTCTACCACTCCGCCGTCCTGCCGGTAGGGGCCATCAATGTCACCAACGACGTGGCCATCGGACTGCGCACCAGCCTCGACCTGGCCGAGGAGATCAAGATCAAGCACGGCTCCGCCAACCTGGCCGAGATCGCGCCGGAGGAGCTGCTCAACGTGGCGGTGCTCGGCGAGGGCGGCGGGCAGACGATCCAGCGCAAGAAGCTGTGCGAGATCATCGAGGCGCGCATGGGCGAGATCTATTCGCTCATCGGCGAGGAGATCAAGCGCTCGGGCCACGCCGGCCCCCTCCCCGCGGGGGTCGTGCTGACCGGTGGCGGCGCGCGTCTCGGCGGCGTCGCGGAGCTCGCCCGCGAGGTGCTCCAGATGCCGGTCCGGGTGGCGTCGCCGCAGGGCGTGGGCGGGCTGATGGACCAGCTCTCAAACCCGGCCTTCAGCACCTCGATCGGGCTGCTCCTGTGGGGCGCGCACCACATCGGCAGCGAGCCGATCAGCTTCACCACCGGGTCGCCCATCGGCGGCGGCGTCGGGCGGTTCGTGGACTGGCTCCGAGGCCTCTTCCCGGGCTGATCGGTCGCGGGCCACGCAACGGATGTGGAGCAACCGCCAATCGCTCCACCGTGATTTCGAGGCCTGTGGACAACTCGGCAGGCGTATGTGGATAAATCGGCCACGCCGCCTCCGCCGGGTCGGTAGAATCGGTCAGACCCGCGCGAGCTCCGGGTTCGCCCAGCCAAGCAGCCAGCACCTTGTGCAGGAGAACCCCCCATGCCGCTCCGTTCCGACGCCGAGCACTTCGCACTGATCAAGGTCATCGGGGTCGGTGGCGGCGGGACGAATGCCGTCAACCGCATGATCCGCGCCGAGATGATGGGGGTCGAGTTCATCGCGGTGAACACGGACGCCCAGGCCCTCCTGCAGAGCGACGCGCCGCACAAGATCCGGATCGGCGACAAGATCACCAGAGGCCTCGGCGCCGGCGCCGACCCGGCGGTCGGCCAGCGGGCCGCGGAGGAAGACAGCGAGAAGATCTACGAGGCCCTCAAGGACGCCGACATGATCTTCATCACCGCCGGCATGGGCGGTGGCACCGGGTCCGGCGCCGCGCACGTCATCGCCGAGATCGCCAAGGACCTGGATTCCCTCACCGTTGGCGTCATCACCAAGCCATTCAGCTTCGAGGGGGTCCGCCGCAAGCTCGTCGCCGAGCAATACAGTGAGCTGCTCAAGGACAAGTGCGACACGCTGATCACTATCCCCAACGACCGGCTGCGGGAGGTGGTCGACAAGAAGACCAGCATCCTCGACGCCTTCCGGGTGGTCGACGACGTGCTGCGCCAGGGCGTGCAGGGGATCAGCGACCTGATCACCGTGCCGGGCCTCATCAACCTTGACTTCGCCGACGTCAAGACGATCATGCGCGACGCTGGCTCGAGCATGATGGGAATTGGCATCGGGACCGGCGACAACCGCGCCGTCGAGGCCGCTCGGGCCGCGGTCATGAGCCCGCTCCTCGAGGTCAACATCACCGGGGCGCGCGGGATCCTGTTCAACGTGACCGGCGGCAGCGACCTCGGCCTGTTCGAGGTCAACGAGGCGGCCGAGGTGATCAAGGAGGCCGCCGATCCGGAGGCCAACATCATCTTCGGCACGGTGATCGACGACCGGATGCGGGACGAGGTCAAGGTCACGGTCATCGCCACCGGCTTCGACGCCACGCGCAAGCCACGACCGGCGAGCCGGGCCGTGACTGCCGCGAGCGAGGTCGCCACTGGGATCGAGGCATCGCTCGACGATCGGAGCCGCGAGATCCTGGCCGAGATCGAGCGCGACCGCGCCGAGCGCCAGGCACTTGAGGACCAGATGCCCCAGGCATCGCCCTTCGCCGCCAGCGAGAGGCCAGCCGAGACGACCGCGCGCACCAGCGAGCGGCAGCCGATCCCGGTGCGTGGGAGCGGGCTCGATCGCCCCACCTACGGCGAGACCGATTTGGACATCCCCTCTTTCCTGCGCCGCAAGAGCGAATAGCGCTCCCATGGACCGATGCGCCCCGGCCGAGCGGCCGGGGCGTTCGCATCCCCCCGACACCCGTTCGCGATGCTGCCGATCGACGAGCCGGCGCTCAGCGTCGAGCTGATCCGCTCCCGCCACGAGGCGCTGCTCGCACGACTGCGCGCCGCGGCCGATGCGGCAGGGCGGGACTCGGACGCGGTTCGGGTGGTGGCGGTCACGAAGGGATTCGCGATCGGTGTCATTCGCGAAGCGACCGCCGCGGGACTGAGTCGCTTCGGTGAGAACCGGGTCCAGGAGGCGATCCCCAAGCTGGCGGCGGCGCCCGACGCCGAGTGGCACCTCGTCGGCCGCCTTCAGGGCAACAAGGCTCGGCCGGCGGTGCGCGCATTCGCCGCCATCCACTCGGTCGATTCGCTTGACCTGCTGGGTCGCCTCGACCGCATCGCCGCGGAGGAGTCTCGTGCCCCGATGGCCTTCCTTCAGGTCAACGTGACAGGGGAGACGAGCAAGGCTGGCTTCGCGCTGGATTGGTTCGACGAGGCGGTGCGGCGACCGGGCGCGCTGTCGGCCGCGATCGGCCATCTCACCGCGGTCAGGTTGGCGGGGTTGATGACGATCGGGCCGGCCGGCGTCCCGCCCGAGGAGTCGCGGCGCGTCTTCGCCACGCTGCGACGACTGCGCGACGAGCTGCAGCAGCTGGCCGGCCACCCCCTCCCCGAGCTGTCGATGGGGATGACCGCGGACGCTGATGCGGCGGTGGCCGAGGGAGCGACCCTCGTCCGGATCGGCACGGCGATCTTTGGGCCCCGGCTCACCTGAACGCGCACTGCTATCCTCGAAGTCGAGATGCCGCTCGTTATCCTCAACTTCTTTGAGCTCCTCATCAGCGTCCTGATGCTGCTGGTGATCGCCCGGGTCGTGGTCAGCTGGCTCGCCCCGAGTGGTGGCGGCGGGCTGGTCGCCTTCATCTACCAGGCGACCGAGCCGATCCTGGCCCCGATTCGACGGGTGGTGCCGCCCAGCGGCGGGCTCGACTGGGCACCGCTGATCGCGATGCTCGTGCTGGGGCTGCTGCTCCGCCTGGTCATTCGGCTCGCCGATTGAGGGCTCGGGAGCCCATCGGTATACTGGCGAACCCCGCGTGGGCGATTGGCTCAGCCCGGTTAGAGCGCACGGTTCACATCCGTGAGGTCACTGGTTCGAATCCAGTATCGCCCACCATTGCTCCCCGCCTGGGCTGATCCATGCCGCTGATCCCTCGCTTTCTGCGCGCCCGAATCCTGCGCACCCGGCTCCTCGAGCCGCTGCAGGAGCGTGACTTCGCGCTCCTCACCGCCGGATCGCTCGTGTCCCTCCTGGGGGACGGATTCTTCGTCGTGGCCCTGGCCTGGCAGGTGTACGAGATCAGCAACGTGCCGACCGCGCTCTCGCTCGTCGGCGTCGCGTGGACGCTGCCGCTGATCCTCTTCGTCCTGCTCGGCGGCGTCTTCTCGGACCGATACGACCGCCGCTGGATGATGATCGGCGCCGATTGCGTGCGGGCCGCGGCGATTGGCATGCTGGGTGTTCTGTCCATCTCGGGCCTGATCGAGATCTGGCACGTGGTCGCGTTGATTTCCTTCGTCGGCCTCGGAGACGCCTTCTTCAACCCGGCTTCCACTGCGATCGTCCCTGACCTCCTCCGCGAGGAGCAGCTGCCGCAGGCCAATGCTTTTCAGGCGCTGGTGCGCCCGCTCATGTTCCGGCTGGCCGGGCCGGCCATCGGCGGATTCGTCATCGCCGGTGTTGGACCGGGAATTGCGTTCCTGGTGGACGGGTCCAGCTTCGTGGTGTCCGCGACCGCAATCGCCTTCATCACCACTCGTCCCACCCGCCAGGTCGTCGCGCACGGGCCGCGCCAGACGATCGCGGAGGTGGGGGATGGCCTCGCCTTCGTGCGGCGCAACCCATGGTGCTGGGCCACCCTCCTGTCGGCGATGTTCAGCCTGCTGGTCTTCGCCGGGCCGGTCCAGGTGCTGCTCCCGTTCCTGGTGAAGAATGAGCTCGGCCTGGGGCCGGACGCGCTCGGCGCGATCTTCGCGGTCGGCGGCGTCGGCTCGATCGCCGCGGCCCTCGCGGTCGGGCAGCTGGGCCTCCCCCGGCGACGCATCACGGTCATGTACGCCGTCTGGGCGGGTGGCGTGGCGCTCTTCGCCGGATACGGCGTCATGAACTCCCTGTGGCAGGCCTTCGTCATCGGCTTCGCAACAGCGGCGCTCTTCGAGGTGGGTCAGATTATCTGGATCACGTTGCTCCAGACGCTCGTACCGCGTGAGATGCTCGGCCGTGTGTCGAGCCTGGACTGGCTCGTCTCCATCGGCCTCGTGCCGGTCTCATTCGCGCTGACCGGCCCGGTGGCGGCGCTGCTCGGCCCGGGGCCAACCATGATCGCGGCCGGGCTGATCGGTTCGTTGCTGATGGGGGTCCTCCTCTTCGTTCCGGGCGTTCGGGATCCGGAGCGGGGCCAGATCCCGCTCGCGGAGCTGGCCGGGAAGGTGCCATGACCGGCGATCAGTCGCTGCGCATCGCGATCTTCGGCGAGTCGTACCTGCCCTATCTCTCCGGGGTGACCGTCTCGACCGAGGCACTCGCCCGGGGGCTGGGCGCCGCGGGGCACGAGGTGCTGCTGGTGGTGCCACGGCCTGCCCAGGGCGTCGAGCCGGGGACCGCCGGCGCCTCGGGGCCCGACCCCCGCGTGGCCTGGCTCCCGTCGTTCCAGGTCCCGGGTCCGGCACCGGCCGGCTACCGGGTGCCAACGCCAGTCCCATCCGAGGCACTCGCGGCCGCCTCGGCCTTCGCGCCGCAGATCGTCCATGCCCAGTCGCCGTTCACCTCGGGGCTGATGGCACGACGGCTGGCCCGCCGGCGCGGCGCGCCGCTCGTATTCACCCATCACACCCGTTTCGGCGACTACCGTCATTACCTTGGCCCGCTGGCCCTGCCCGGCTCCGTGCTGATGGACGCCTACCTGCGCCGCTACTGGCGCAGCTGCGCGGCGATCGTGGCTCCGGGGAACGAGCTGGCGGGGGAGATCGCGGATCGCCTCGGCCGGCGGTCCCGACCGCTGGTACGCACGATCCCGACCGGCCTGGAGGTGGCCGCGCTGGCGGCGCTGCCTACCGTCGACCCTCGACCGACGGCCGGTTGGCCAGCTGACGCGATCGTCGTGGCGTCCCTCGGCCGGCTGGCACCGGAGAAGAGCGTGGACCTCGTCGTCGATGCCTTCGCTGAGGTCGCCGCCGATGAGCCCGCGATCCGCCTGCTCATGATCGGTGGCGGGCCCTCCGAGCCGTCGCTCCGCCGGCGAGCCGCGAAGTCGGACCTGGCCGGCCGGGTGCACCTGACCGGTGAGCTGCCGCGGCGCGAGGCGCTCTCGCTGGCCAAGGGCGCGGACCTTCTTCTGGCGGCATCGCGCACCGAGACACAGGGGCTGGTGTTGTCCGAGGCGCTGGCTCTCGGGCTGCCTGTGGTTGCCCTCGCCGGCCCCGGGGTCACCGATTCGGTGCGTGACGGTGTCGACGGGCTGGTCGTCCCGGTCGATCCGGCGGCGGAGCGACGAACCCGTCTGGCGGCCGCCCTGCGCGGTCTGGTTCGCGACCCCGCGCGCCGCTCGATGCTGGCGCACGCGGCGGTGGCCGGAGCCGATCGCTTCGACGTGGCGACTCGCATTGACAGCATGGTCTCGCTCTACCGGGAGCTTCTCGCCGAACCGGGCTGACGTACGTCTCCGATTGCTTGCACCGGCTGCCGCGCCGCGTACAATGCCAGCCATGCGCGCGAGTCTGACGGCCCGGTTCGTCTCCCATCCCGCGATCGACTTCGGAGCGCGCCGCGCCGCCGGTCGCAAGCGGAACCTCGGCCTGCAGAGCCCGTCGCTGATCTACCACGCCTCCTCGCCCGCGCATCAGCGCGCCCCGACGATTGCCGCCCTGCGTTCACCGACGAGCCGCTTCCGGTTTCCGTCGGTGGGCAGCGTCGGCCGCGCCAGCCCGCGTCGCGCCCTCCTGTCGCTCGGGCTACCGCGCGCCCGTCGCGCGTAGCGGCGCGGGTGTCCGCGCTGCGTTCCGCTCGAGCCACGTCGGCCGGCGGGGTCGTCCACCGCACCGAGGGCGGTCGGCTCGAGATCGTTCTCGTTCGCCGTCGCCAGCCACCGTTGTGGGCGCTTCCCAAGGGAACCCCCGACGCGGGCGAGACGCTGGCGGAGACCGCCATCCGCGAGACGAGCGAGGAGACCGGCCTGCTGGTCGAGATCGAGGACCCGATCAGCGCGATCACCTACTTCTTCGTTCATGGGCGGACGCGCTTCCACAAGACCGTCCACTTCTTCCTGATGCATCCGATCGGCGGCAGCCTCGAGGATCATGACCACGAGTTCGACGAGGTCGGCTGGTTCCAAATCGACGAGGCGCTGCAGCTGATGACCCACGCCACCGAGCGTGCCGTCGTGCAGTGCGCCGCCGAGCTGCTGGCCGCGCGTCCTGGAGTGGCGGAGCTGTCCGTCGGCAGGGCGCCGTCGTGACCGAGGCGCCCGCGACCCTGCGCCATACGCCGCTGCATGCCAGCCACCTGGCGCTCTCCGCCCGAATGGTTCCCTACGCCGGATACGAGATGCCGGTGCAGTACACCTCGATTCTCGACGAGCACCGTACCGTGCGCGGCGCGGTCGGCGTCTTCGATCTCTCGCACATGGGCGAGCTCCATCTGTCGGGACCGGAGGCCCTCGCCTTTGCTCGGTACGCCGTCGTCAGCGACCCCGGCCTGCTGGAGCCCGGACAGGCCCAGTACTCGATGCTGTGCGCCCCCGACGGCGGGATCATCGACGACGTGATCGTGTACCGCGTCGACGACGGCTACCTGATGGTGTGCAACGCCGCGAACCACGACGCCGTGCTGGCGCAGCTCGAGTCTCTCAGCGCCCACGGCGACTTCGACGTGCACCTGGCCGACCGCTCGGACGAGACCGCCCTGATCGCGCCGCAGGGCCCGCGGGCCGCGGAGTTGCTCGGCCGGCTGACCGACCTCGATCTCTCGGAGCTGGGCAACTATCGCTCGGTCCCGGGCAGAGTCGCCGGCACCGAGTGCCTGGTCGCCCGCACCGGCTACACCGGGGAGGACGGCTTCGAGCTCTTCTGCGCCGCGCGCCGCGCACAGCGCCTGTGGGACGCGTTGATCTCGACCGGCGCGGACCTTGGGCTGCGGCCCTGCGGCCTCGGCAGCCGCGATACGCTTCGACTCGAGGCCGGGATGCCGTTGTACGGAAACGAGCTCGACCGATCGGTGAACCCGTATGAGGCAAACCTGGGCCGCGTCGTCAAGCTGGAGAAGGGCGAGTTCGTGGGGCGCGCAGCCCTGGCGGCGGTACAGCAGACCGGACCGCGGCGCAGGTTGGTCGGACTGATGATGCGTGACGAGGCGATCGCCCGCCATGGGTATCCGGTCCTGGTCGATGGGGCGGAGTCCGGGGTGGTGACGAGCGGGACGCTCTCGCCGACGCTCGGCGAGAGGATCGCCATGGCCTACCTCCCCGCCGCCGACGCGGCGGTGGGCGCCGAGGTCGAGGTGGTCGTCCGCGATCGCCCGCACCCCGCCGAGCAGGTAAAGTTGCCGTTCTACCGCCGCCCAAAGCCGGATCCCGCCTGAGCGCGAGCGCCGCATCCCCCGAAGGAGCCCGATGTCCACGACTCCCCCAGACGACCGGCGCTACTCCCGTGAGCACGAATGGGTGCAAGTCGATGGTTCCGTCGCCGTCATCGGCATCACCAGCTTCGCCACCGACGAGCTGGGGGACATCGTCTACATCGAGCTGCCGGAGATCGGGGCACGCCTCGCCCAGTTCGCCAGTTTCGGCGTGGTCGAGAGCGTCAAGGCGGTGAGCGACCTGTTCGCCCCCGTCTCGGGCGACGTGGCCGAGGTCAACGGTGACCTGCGCACCAGCCCCGAGCTGCTCAACACTGATCCGTTCGGGACCGGCTGGATCGCGAAGGTCACGCTGGCCGACCCCGCCGAGATGGACAAGCTCCTGGATGCGGCCGGCTATGCGGAGCTCACCGCCGGCTGATGTCCTACTCCCCGCACACCGCCGCCGACCGCGCCCGGATGCTCGCGGCGATCGGGGTCGAGTCTGTCGACGACCTCTTCGCCGACATCCCGGCGGGCGTTCGCGCCACCCGCTTCGAGCTGCCCGCACCGCTCGCCGAGCAGGAGGTCCGGGCCGAGCTTGCTCGCCTCGCCGGGCAGAACCGGATACCGCGCGTCAGCTTCCTGGGTGCCGGCGTCTACCGCCACCTGATCCCCGCGGTGGTCAACGAGGTGATCGGTCGCGCCGAGTTCTCGACTTCGTACACGCCGTACCAGCCAGAGGTCAGCCAGGGGACCCTGCAGAGCATCTATGAGTTCCAGTCGCTGATCTGCGAGCTGACCGAAATGGAGGTCGCGACCGCCTCGCACTATGACGGGGCGACTGCGACGGCCGAGGCGGCGCTGATGGCCTGCCGCCTGGCCGGTCGCCACCGGGTCGCCGTCTCGACAGCCGTGAACCCGCAGGTTCGTCGCGTGCTCGCCACCTACTGCGCCGGACCGGGGATCGAGATCGTTGAGGTTCCCGCCGACACATCGGAGGGCGGGACCGGCCTGACGGCCCTTGACGCGGCCGCCGGCGCGCTGGCCGACGACTGCGCCTGCCTGATCGCCCAGCAGCCGAACATGTTCGGCGGGATCGAGCCGATGGCCGAGCTGGCCGACGCGGCGCATGCGGTCGGCGCGCTGATGGTGGCGGTGGTGGAGCCGACCTCGCTTGCGCTGCTCGCCGCTCCCGGATCCTACGGGGCCGATATCGTGGCCGCCGAGGGCCAGCCGCTGGGCATCCCGCCCTCGTACGGGGGACCGTACGTCGGACTCATGGCAGCGCGGATGAAGTCGGTACGGCAGATGCCCGGCCGCCTGGTCGGCGCAACCCGCGACGGGCAGGGACGCAAGGGCTACGTAATGACCCTGCAGGCCCGCGAGCAGCACATCCGCCGCGAGAAGGCGGCCAGCAACATCTGCACCAACCAGGCGCTCTGCGCACTCGCCGCCGCGACATACCTGTCGGCAGTGGGCCCGGAGGGGCTCCGCGAGGTGGCCGACATGTCCGCGACCCAGGCTCGCCATGTCGCAGCAGCGATCGAGTCGGCCGGCCTCGGCCAGCGTCGCTTCAGTGCCCCGTACTTCGCGGAAGTGGCGATCCGCGTTCCCGACGCCGCCCGCCGGCACGAGGCGCTGGCGGAGCAGGGGATCGTCGCTGGCCACCTCCTCGGGTCCGACTACCCCGAGCTGGCGGACACGCTCCTGCTGGCCGCCACCGAGCTCACCACCGACGCCGATGTCGAGGCACTTGTCGAGGGCCTGGGGTCCACCCGGTGAGCGTGCTCGAGCGACCGGCAACCGGCGACGCCTCGGGTCGCGGCGCGGCCTTCACCTCGCCCGAGGCCGGGGACGAGCTGACCGTCATCGAGCCGCTCATCTTTCACGCCTCGCAACCCGGCCGCCGTGCAGTCCGCTACCCGTCCCCGTCGAACACGGCGCGGGCCGCCGCCAGTGGGCAGCCAGCGATCCCGGAGGCAGCGGCGCGCCTGACGGCACCCCGCCTGCCGGAGGTTGCCGAGCTCGACCTGCTGCGCCATTTCAATCGGCTCAGCCACCTGAACCACGCCATCGAGCTGGGCTTCTATCCGCTCGGCTCGTGCACGATGAAGTACAACCCCAAGGTCAACGAATGGGCGGCCCACCTTCCGGGTCTGGCGGATTCGCATCCGCTGGATCCCGATGCGCTGGCCCAGGGCAGCCTCGAGCTGGAGTGGCTGCTGGCCGAGCTGCTGAAGGAGATCAGCGGGTTCGCGGCCATCAGCCTGCAGCCCGCGGCCGGCGCTCACGGCGAGCTGACCGGGCTACTGATGGCGCGCGCCTACCATCGGTCGAATGGGGAGGGCGAGCAGCGCACCAAGGTGCTCGTTCCCGACAGCTCGCATGGGACGAATCCGGCGACCGCCACGATGGTCGGCTACACGGCCGTCACGATCCCGTCCAACCCGCGCGGCGGGATCGACCTCGAAGCGCTTCGCGCGGCGCTCGGCCCGGACACCGCGGCGCTGATGATCACCAACCCCTCCACCCTTGGCATCTTCGAGGACCAGATCGACCAGGTTGTGGCGGCGGTCCAGCAGGCCGGCGCCATCGCCTACATGGACGGGGCCAACCTGAACGCCATCCTCGGCCGCTTCCGCCCCGGCGAGGCGGGCTTCGACGTGATGCACTTCAACCTGCACAAGACCTTCTCGACGCCGCACGGCGGAGGCGGCCCGGGGGCGGGACCGGTCGGCGTCAGCGAGCGGCTGGCACCGTTCCTGCCGACGCCGCTGCCGCTGCTGGTCGCAGGCGACGCCGAGCAGGTTCGTCGCAATGCCTGGTCGGGCCGTCCGACACCCGGGGCACGCTTCGCCCTGGAGGAGGCTGCGGAGAGGCCGACGAGCATCGGCAAGGTGCGCGCCTTCACCGGCAACTTCGGCATGTTCGTGCGCGCCTACACCTATATCCGCAGCAACGGCGGTGACGGCCTGCGCGAGGTGAGCAACGACGCGGTCCTCGCCGCCAACTACCTGCGCGTTCGACTGGCCGATGCCTTCGACCTGCCCTACGACCGCATCTGCAAGCACGAGGTGGTCTTCTCCGGGCGACGGCAGAAGCGGCAGCACGGGATCAGCACGCTGGACATCGCCAAGGCCATCCTCGATCACCGCATTCACCCGCCAACGATCTACTTCCCGTTGATCGTGGAGGAGGCGCTCATGATCGAGCCGACCGAGACCGAGTCGCTCGAGACGCTCGACGAATTCGTCGAGATCATGCACGGCATCGCCGCATTGGCCGAGACAGCGCCGGACGAGCTCAAGCAGGCGCCACGGACCACGCCGGTCGGTCGCCTCGACGAGGCTGCCGCGGCGCGCCGCCCCGATCTGCGGCACGACTTCGCCACGGGAAAGGGGTAGGATTCCGCACCAGCGGCGCATCGAAACGGGGTAGACGTGGTCACGGAGCAGCCGGACGGACTTGTCGCGCGCATGAGGTCGGGGGATCCCGACGCGTTCCAAGAGTTCTTCACAACCTATCAGCGGCCGGTCTACATCACCGCGCTGGCGATCACCCGCGACCCCTTCCTGGCCGAGGAGATCCTGCAGGACTGCTTCGTCAAGGCCTACCGCGCCAGGCATCGGCTGCGAACCGATCGTTCTCCGCTGCCGTGGCTCCATCGCGTCGCCACCAACCTGTGCTACACACGTATCGCCCGCCGCAGGCTGATCATGGAGCCGATCACCGCGCTCATCAGCAACCTGGTGGCCGACCTGACCTCGCGACCGGACCAGGTGGTCGAGTCGCGTGAGATCATCGAGGTGCTCCAGCGCGCCATCGACGCGCTGCCCCCCAAGCAGCAGACCGCCGTCATCCTCTACTACCTGCATGGGTACTCGCTCGCCGAATCGGCCGAGATAGCGGGCTGCAACGTGGGCACCATGAAGTCGCGCGTGCATTACGCGCTCAAGGCCCTGCGGTCGCGGCTCCCGGAGGAGCGGCGCGCGCCAGCCGGTGCACAGGTGTCGGTCAGTGAGCTGTAGCCGGGCACGAAGCGAGCTGCTGGAGTACTTCGCCCTCGGCGAAGAGCTCGGGTCTCGCTCTGGGCCGCATCTGGCCCACCTGGAATCCTGCGCGGACTGTCGCCGGGAGTTGGGCATCGACCGCGAGTTGGTCGAGAACCTGCGTCGTGCGTTGCGAGAGCGGGTGGTGGGCGGCGCTCAGTCTGCAGCCAGTTGGGGGCTGGTGCGCAGTCGGACCGTTGACCGCCCGGTGCCGCCCTGGACGGTCCGCGTAGCGCACTGGAGAGGCATGGTGTCCGCCGCCGCTGCCGCCGGCATCATGATGTTCGCGGTTGCCACCACTCCGCAGACCACGCTCCTCCCCGTTACCCAGTCACCTCTCGTCGCCTCTGCCGCCAGGCGGGTTGTCCCGCCCGCCGAGGAAGCCAGAGCCTGGACGCCGGCGCACTCGAGCACGTACGTGGCGCCCCAGACGTACCCCCCGCTGCCGGGCTGGCCCATGCAGACGCATAAGGCGGATGAGGCTGCACTGCTCAATGGCGAGCTGCCGATCCCCGCAGGGATGCGGTGACCGTGGGACTCGAGAAGTGAACCTCGCCGGCTGCAGGGGAGTAATACATATGAGGCGTAGTGGGCGCGATCAAGGACCCACTTGACCGAATCGTGGCGTGCGCACGAAGATGCGCGCGAGCCACCAACGGATTCGTCTCGATAGCCGTCACAGGAGGGATACTCTCCCCGCATGACCGCGGTTCAGGACACGGCTGCCGGCTTCCAGAGCGCGGCCCTCACGGGCGGCCGAAGCCTGCGCCAGATCATCTGGGCGCGTCTCCGTCGCGACCGTATTGCGATGATCTGCCTGATCGTCCTGATTGTGTTCTATCTGATAGGGATCTTCGGTCCGGTCGTCAGCGGCTTCGTGGGCATCGACCCGTACAAATTCGACGGCGCTGCGATCAGCGACTCCGGTGGTAAGCCCGTCCTGGACTGGGGCGGCATCAGTGCCGCGCACCCCCTCGGGGTCGAGTGGGGGACTGGGCGAGACATCATGGCCCAGCTTCTGTTCGGACTTCGGATCTCGCTTGTGATCGCGACCAGCGCCACGTTGATGACGGTCGCGATCGGGACCACCGTCGGCATCGTCGCCGGCTACACCGGTGGCTGGACCGACACCATCATCGGGCGTTTTATGGACCTCGTCCTCGCCTTTCCGTTCCTGCTGATCGTCCTGGCGCTCTCAGGAGTCCTCACCCAGCGGCTCACCGAACTGGGAGTCCCCGAAGGCAACCCATCGCGGATCCTCTACCTCATCCTCGTGCTGAGCGTGTTCGGCTGGCCGTACCTCGCCCGGATCGTGCGCGGGCAGGTGCTCAGCCTGCGCGAGCGCGAGTTCGTGGAATCGGCAGTCGCGATGGGGTCGAGCAAGCGCAGAATCCTGTTCACCGAGATCCTCCCGAACCTGTGGGCGCCGATCCTGGTGTATGCGACCCTCACGCTGCCGGCGTACATCGGCACCGAGGCCGCCCTCTCCTTCCTGGGCGTTGGCGTGCTCCCGCCCGAGACCACGTTCGGCGCGATGCTGGCCAACTCGGTGAGCTACTTCAACGTCGTCCCGACGTATCTGTTCATCCCGGGCACAGCACTCGTCATCCTGGTCGTCTCGTTCAACCTTTTGGGCGACTCGCTCCGGGACGCACTCGATCCAAAGGCTATTCACTGAGTTCGCGATGCCAGCTGCCGGCGAGGTAGGAGCCGCCGGCGATTTCGCAGTCGCAGCGCGTCAGCGTGTATGATCACGCATCAACTTGCGCCGGGACCTCCCCGGGCCCAACTCGTTGGAGGATGAAACATTGGTCAGATTAAACGTACGGGTGCTCCGTACCATGGCCCTCAGTCTGGCAGCGGTAATTACGCTGGCGGCCTGCGGACCGGGCACGAGCCCCGGAGAGTCCGGCGCGGAAAGTGGCGCGCCAACCGGCTCGGCAGCGGCCGACAAGGACGGCGGCACGATCTACATGCTCAGTGCATCAGCTGAGTTCAACCGCGTCGATCCGCAGCGCGCCTATACCGGCGAGGACCTCGCGTTCTTCGGAGCGACGTGGCTGCGGGCGCTGGTGGCATACAAGGTTGACCCGGACGACGTAGTAGCCGCGGAACTCGTCCCTGACCTGGCGACCGACACTGGCACGCCAAATGCGGACGCCACGTCCTGGTCGTTCACCCTCCGTGATGGGATCACCTGGGAGGATGGCTCGCCGATCACCTGCGAGGACGTCAAGTACGGCGTCTCGCGGACGTTCGCGAACGACATCATCAGTGAGGGTCCGACCTACGCGATCCAGTACCTCGACGTTCCCGCCAACCCGATCACCGACGAGGCCGATCCAAAGTCGGTGTTCCTGTCGGCGTACTACGGTCCGTATGACGGCACCGGCCAGGAACTGTTCGATGCGGCCGTCGTCTGTGACGGAGCCACGATCACGTTCAACCTGAGCGGGCCGCATCCAGACTTCAACTACACGACCACGCTCGGGTTCGCTCCAGTCCCCGAGGCCGCCGACACGGGCGAGACCTATGGCATCGCCAAGCCTCCTGTCTCCTCGGGTCCCTACAAGATCGACAGCTACACCACCGGCAACGGTGGCAAGATGATCCTCTCCCGGAACGAGAACTGGAGCCAGGAGAGCGATGAGTACCGCACCCCGTATCCCGACTCTTGGGAGGTCCACTTCGGTCTTGACCCGAAGGTCATCGACCAGCGGCTCATCACGAGTGCGGGCAATGACGTGACCGCGATCGAGCGCGAAGGCATCCAGCCTGAGAACCTCGCCGTCGTGTTCACGGACCCGCAGACTCCGCAGGCTCAGTTCGAGGGCCGCGCGGTCAGCGGCTACGACATCTACGCCCTGTACTACTGGGTCAACGTCCAGAAGATCCCGAACGTCAAGCACCGCCAGGCCATGGCCGTCGCCCTTGACCGAGATGCCATCCGGAAGAACTCCGGTGGCGACTTCCTCGGCGACTTTGCCGACGGCGTGATCAAGCCGAACATCGGTCCTGACTACGCAGAGAGCGGGATGTGGACCGACATGTTCGGGGCAGCCGTCCCGGATAACGGTGACCCGGAGCTGGCGAAGTCGTTGATCGCCGAATCTGGCGAGGCGGCCCCGGCGCTTACCTTCAACTTCGCCGATACCCCGACAGGTCAGAAGAACGCTGCAATCGTCATCTCCTCGCTGGGGCTGGCTGGCTTCACCGTGACGCCTGCCCCGCTCGAGCGCGGCAAGTACTACAGCATCGTCTTCGACCCCTTGAAGGCCGGCGACTTCGGAACCGGTGGCTGGGGAGCTGACTGGCCGAACGCCTCGACCGTCATCCCACCGCTCTTCACCCAGAAGGGTGGCTGGGACCTCTCCCAGGTGGACGACGCAGCCTTCAACGCGGAGGTTGATGTGGCCATCGCCGAGACCGATCGCACGGCGCAGAGCGCGCTCTGGCAGGCGCTCAACAAGAAGGCCATGGAGAACGTCTACGTGATCCCCACCTTCTTCGAGTTGACCCAGCGTCTCGCCGGAACGAGCATCAATTCCGACGGGGTCTACCTCTGGGGTCCATACGGCTCCTGGCCGTACGGTGACATGTCAGTCACCCAGTAGGTCGGACGTAGCGTCAGTTAGGAACTAGCGTTCAGGTCCCCGGGGGAGTGGCGATGCCGCTCCCCCGGGGACGCAACCTTTCGGTGACGGAGGGCATGCAGGGTGTTCGCATACTTGGTTCGCCGCGTCCTCTTGATGCTCATGCTCCTCTTCCTCCTCAGCGTCAGCGTCTTCCTGCTCTTCAGCATCCTGCCGGGCGACCCGGCTCGGCTCACATGCGGGAAGGCCTGCACCCCGGCCATCATTGAGGCCAACCGACATCGCCTCGGGCTCGACGAGCCGCCCCTGACCCAGTACGTCAAGTTCGTGTCGGGGATCTTCGTCGGCCGCACCTTCTCCGCCGACTCGCCCGAGCCGATCAAATGCGACGCCCCCTGTCTCGGCTACTCGTTCAACCGGCAGGAGCAGGTCATGTCGCTGATCGCGCGCTCGGCGCCAGTCACCTTCTTCCTCGCGATCGGGGCGTTCGTCATCTGGATCTTCGTCGGACTGACGCTGGGCATCTTTGCGGCCCTCAATCGCGGACGGTTGGGCGACCGGCTGATCATGGGGATCTCGCTGATCGGCTACTCCATGCCGTCGTTCTTCCTCGGGCTCCTCCTGGTCTTCTTCGTCATCATCAAATGGCAGTTCCTGCCATTCCCCTCGTACGTACCGCCGTGGGAGAACCCGTTCCAGTTCTTCCAGACGATGATCCTGCCCTGGATCCTCCTGGCGACCCTGTACGCAGCGTTCTACATCCGTCTCACCCGCAACCAGGTGCTCGAGGTCCTCAGTGACGACTACGTCAGGACCGCCCGCGCCAAGGGCCTGCCAGAGCGCGTGGTCGTGGTCAAGCACGCCCTGCGAGCGGGGTTAACGCCAATCGTCACGGCGGCCGGGCTTGACCTCGCCGGTCTGCTGGGTGGCGCCATCATCTCGGAGAACATCTTCAGCCTCCCCGGGCTCGGCGCGCTCGCGGTCAATTCGATCATCGATTCAGACCTGCCACTGATCACCGGGATCACGATCCTGACGGCTTCGATCATCATCTTCGCGAACCTGGTCGTCGATCTGCTCTACGCCGTGGTCGACCCGCGGGTGCGGGTCACATGACGGCGACCAGCGAAATCCCGGTCGGCGGCATGCCGACAGCCCCCTCCCTCGACCGGCCGTTCCTCTCCGTGAACGACCTGCACGTTGCCTTCCCCACCGAGGACGGCCTGGTCCAGGCCGTCGACGGCGTCTCGCTCTCCGTGGAGCGCGGCAAGACGCTCGCCATCGTGGGCGAGTCAGGCTCAGGAAAGAGCGTCACCGCCCAGGCGGTCATGGGCCTCGTCAACCGGAAGTCCGCAAAGGTCACCGGCGAGATCTGGCTCGACGGACAGGAGCTCCTCCACCTGCCGCAGGGCGAGGTCCAGGAGCTGATGGGCTCCGAGATGGCCATGATCTTCCAGGATCCGATGTCGAGCCTCCATCCCTTCTATCGAATCGGTGACCAGATCGTCGAGGCGATCCGTGCCCACCGGTCGATGGGAAAGGCGGCGGCCCGTCGCGAGGTGCTGGAGATGCTGCAGCACGTGGGGATCCCGGCGGCCGAGCGGCGCATCGACGCGTATCCGCACCAGCTCTCGGGCGGGATGCGTCAGCGCGTCATGATCGCCATGGCACTGATCAACTCTCCGCAGCTCTTGATCGCCGACGAGCCGACCACGGCACTTGACGTCACCGTCCAGGCGCAGATCCTCGAGCTGATCGCGCGCCTGCAGAGCGAATTCGGGACGACCGTCATCCTGATCACCCATGACCTCGGGATCGTGGCCGACGTTGCCGACGACGTGGCGGTGATGTACGGCGGCCGGATCGTCGAGCTGGCCTCGACCGCCACGCTCTACGATCTGCCGGAGATGCCCTACACGCTGGGGCTCCTCTCCTCTGTTCCCCGCATGGATCAGAAGCTGCCGGAGCGGCTCGACCCGATTCGCGGCAACCCGCCATCGCCCATCAGGCTCCCGAAAGGCTGCGTCTTCCAGCCACGCTGTGACTACTGGCAGCGTGTCCCCGGCGAGGCCTGTCTCACCGTTCGGCCCGAGCTCCTGGAGTCTGACCCTGATCACTGGGTCCGCTGTCACCTGAAGGTCGAAGAGCGCAAGCAGATCGCGCGGGACGTGAAGCAGATCCTGGCTGGAGGCCCCCAGTGACGACCCCAGGCAACGATGTCCTGGATGTCACCGATCTCCGGACCTACTTCCCGGTCAAGTCACGTGGTCTCATCTCGCGCACCATCGGTGCGGTGAAGGCCGTCGACGGCGTGAGCCTGAGCCTCGACTCGGGCGAGACCCTCGGGCTCGTCGGCGAGAGCGGCTCGGGGAAGACGACCGCGGCCAGGTCGATCCTGATGCTGGTCCGCCCGACGGGTGGCAGCGTCAAGATCGAGGGCCAGGAGATCACGAATCTCTCCTCGGGCAAGCTCATGCCGATCCGGCGCAAGGCGCAGATGATCTTCCAGGACCCGTACAACGCCCTGAACCCGCGCCACACCGTCGGCGCGATCATCAGCGCCCCTTTCCGGGTCCAGAAGGTGACGCCTCCGGGCGGGATCAAGCAGGCAGTCCTCGAGCTGATGGAGCGGGTCGGCCTGAATCCGGAGCACTACAACCGCTACCCGAACGAGTTCTCCGGTGGGCAACGCCAGCGGATCGGGATTGCGAGGGCGATTGCGCTGCAGCCGAAGCTGATCGTCTGCGACGAGCCGGTCTCGGCGCTCGATGTCTCGATCCAGGCCCAGATCCTCAACCTCCTGCGGGACCTCCAGCGAGAGTTCGGGATCGCGTACCTGTTCGTCGCCCACGACCTCGCGGTTGTGCGGCAGATCTCGCACCGAGTCGCCGTGATGTACCTCGGCAAGATCATGGAGACCGCGCCGCGAGAGCTGATCTACTCGAGGCCGCTTCACCCGTACACGCACTCCCTGCTCTCGGCCGTGCCGATCCCCGACCCGAAGCGCCAGGCGCACCGCAAGTCCCGGATCGTGCTGCACGGCGACCTGCCGAGTCCGATCGATCCGCCGAGTGGCTGCGTCTTCCGAACTCGCTGCTTCCAGGCGCAGGAGCGCTGTGCGGTCGAAGTGCCGCCGCTCGTCGAGCTGGCACCGGGCCACCACGTTGCCTGCCACTTCCCGATCTCGGTCGAAGAGCTGCCGGCCAGGGTCGAAGTCCAGGCGGTCGCTGCCGACGCCCCGCAGGAGGCGACGCCCGATGTCGAGGTGGTCTCCCAGGAAGAGGCGGCCAAGGAAGCGGCAGAGGGCGTCAGCCTGAACGAGCCCCGCGCCTGAGTCCTGGCGCGCCACGCGCAACACAGGGCGGCCGTCGCGTTAGGCTTCCAGCGTGGAATACCGGATCGGGCTGGCGCAATATGCCCCCCGCCTCGGCGAGGTCGACGGCAACCTTGAGCTCGCTCGCGGCTGGATGCGTCGTGCCACCGGCGAGGGGGCACAGCTCGTCGCCTTCCCCGAGCTGGCGCTGAGCGGCTACCTCCTCTCCGACCTGGTGCCCGAGGTCGCCATGCGGGCGGACGACCCACGCCTGGCGGCCCTCAGCCGCGATGCGCCAGGCGTCGTGCTGGCCATCGGCTTCGTCGAGGAGACCAATGCGCACCGCTTCTGCAACAGCGCCGCGCTGCTCCGCGATGGCGAGCTGATCGGCCTGCACCGCAAGGTCTACCTGCCGACCTACGGCATGTTCGACGAGGGGCGATTCACCCGGGCGGGTGATCGGATCCGGACCCATGCGGTGGGGGAGCCGCTGGGCAGCATCGGGGTCAGCATCTGCGAGGACTTCTGGCATGCCAGCCTGCCGATGCTCCAGGCGCTCGACGGTGCCAGCCTGCTCGTCAACCTGGCGGCGGGTCCGGCCCGCGCCCCCGGCAGCTCGGCCGGGCTGGCGGCAATCGCCGGCTGGCACAAGATGCAGGACACCTACGCGCTGCTCGGCACGGTGGCGGTCGCGTTCTGCAACCGGGTCGGCAACGAGGAGGGGCTCACCTTCTGGGGTGGCTCGCGCCTGCTCGGAGCCGATGGATCGACCATTGCCGAGGGCCCCCTGTACGAGGAGGCACTGGTGGTCGGCTCGATCGACACCGACGATCTGCGCATGCAGCGCTATGGCCTTCCGCTCCTCTCCGATGAGCGCGTCGAGCTCGTCCGTCGCGAGCTGGACCGCATCATCGCGGAGCGCGCTGGCCTGCCGTCGCCACCCGGCGAGGGCGAGGCGTGAGCGCGCCGCTCCCGGAGATCGACGCGCCCTCCGCGCTCGAGGTCATCACCGCCTTCATCCGCTCGCAGGCCGAGCAGACCGGCTTCCAACGGCTGGTGGTGGGCCTCTCCGGCGGCGTCGATTCAGCGACCGTCGCCTTCCTGGCGGCGCGCGCGATCGGCGCGGACAACGTGCTGGCGGTCCGCATGCCCTATCGCAGCTCGTCGCCGAACTCGGAGGCCGATGCCATGCGCGTGGTGAACGCCCTGGGCTGCCGGACCGAGCGGGTCGACATCACCCCGATGGTCGACCCGATGCTCGCCCTGATCAGCGGCGATGACGAGGCAGCGCTCCGGGTGCGGCGCGGCAACGTGATGGCCCGCCAGCGCATGATCGTGCTGTACGACCGATCAGCCGCGTTCGACGCCCTGGTGGTGGGGACGAGCAACAAGACAGAGGCGCTGCTCGGCTACGGCACGCTCTACGGCGACATGGCCAGCGCCCTGGCGCCGATCGGCGACCTGTACAAGAGCCAGCTGCGCGCGGTGGCGGATGCCCTTGGCGTGCCCGAGGAGATTCTCGCCAAGCCGCCATCGGCCGACCTGTGGCCGGACCAGACCGACGAGGCCGAGCTCGGAGCCAGCTATGACGACCTGGACCGGCTTCTCTATGCGCTCGTCGACCGGCGGTGGAGCGTGGAGCGCTGCGTCGCGGCCGGCCTCGATGCCGAGCTCGTGGCATGGGTCGTGCAGCGCGTGGCCCGCAACGAGTTCAAGCGCCAGACCCCGCCGGTCGCCAAGGTCAGCCTGCGCACGCCCGGCGTCGACCACCTCTACCCGCGCCGGCGGCCCGGCTCGCGGCGCCGGAGCTGAAGCGAGCGTGGCGGGCCGCCTCCTGGTGGTGGGAACACCGATCGGCAACCTCGGGGACCTCACTCCGCGCGCGGCCGACGCGCTGCGCTCCGCTGACCTGGTTGTCGCCGAGGACACCCGGATGGCCCGTCGCCTCCTCGCGCACCTCGGGGCGAAGCGGCCGACCGTCAGCTACAACGACCATTCGCCCGATACCCGAATGGGCGAGCTCCTGGATCGCCTCGCCACGGGAGCCACGCTCGCCTTCACGACCGATGCTGGCATGCCCGCCGTCTCAGATCCCGGCGCGCGCCTCGTCGAGGCCGCCAGAACGGCCGGGGCCGTGATCGAAGTGGTGCCCGGGCCGTCGGCGGTGACGGCGGCGATGGCGGCGGCCGGGGTCGAGTCGCTCGGCTTCCTGTTCGGTGGCTTCCTGCCCCCGCGTCCCGCCACTGCGCGGCTGGCCGCGCTGCACCGTCTGCTCGACGCAACCGGGTCTGCCGGGTTGCCGCTGGTGCTCTTCGAGGCGCCACACCGCATCGCGTCACTGTTGGGCGCGCTCGATGAACTGGTCCCAGCGGCGCGGGTTGCCGTCTGCCGCGAGCTGACCAAGCTGCACGAGGAGGTCCTGATCGGGACCCCCGAGGAAGTGCGGAGGCTCTTGCGCGAGCCGCGGGGCGAGCTGACCCTGGTCATCAGCCGCGTCCCGAGGCCGGAGCCGGCGGCAGCCGTGGCCGTGAGCGCGCTTGTCGATGCCGCGGTCCGTGCCGGTCTGTCGCCGCGCACCAGCGTCGAGCTGCTGCGCGCAGCCGGAGTCCCACGTCGCGAGGCGTACCGGGCAGTGCAGTCAGCGTCAGCGATAAGCGCGGACTAATCCTCCGATAAGGGCGCCGCCCTAGCCTCCCTTCATCCGGTGGCCGCCTCGCCCGGTGCGCCGCGAGCCCGAGATCGGGCAGGAGGATTGGTCAGTATGAACAAGGTATTTCTGGTCGGGCGGCTCACCCGTGACCCTGAGCTGCGAACGCTGCCGTCGGGCAAGCCGGTGGCGAATTTCGTGATTGCCACCAACGAGTTCCGTGGCAGTGGAGCGCCGGAGCGGACCGAGTACCACAACCTCGTGGCGTGGGACCGGCTGGCGGAGATCTGCGGGCAGTTCCTCTCGAAGGGACAGCTGGTCGACGTCGAAGGGCGTCTCCAGACTCGCCAGTGGGACGATGACGGTGGCGTCCGGCACTGGAAAACTGAGATCGTCATCAACCAGCTCGAGATGCTCTCCGGACGCGGCAAGAAGGAGTACGCCAAGGAGGCGCAGACCGTCGCCGCAACCGGCGAGGATGGCCTCCCGTCGGCGATCGCCAGCGAGACCAACGGCGCCGAGGAAGCGCTCGTCGCGATGTGAACCCAGGTGCGGCGGGCAGACGCCCGCCGCATTCCACCGGCTACGGGTAAAAGTTGAGCATCTCGCAGGAAACAGGCTCGTCCGGGAGCAGCGGCTCCAAGACCAGCGCGACCCAGGCGGCCTCCCGCTGCCAGCCCAGCTCCACCCACGTCGTGATTTCTCGGGGAATCCCGATCGAACGGATCTCGCTGATCCCGGACTGCAGCGCGAGCCACTCGTCGAGGGTCACCACGCCGCACCGAGCTTGGCTATCCCCGGGGGCGGGCTGGTCGCCGGCCACCGGCTCGCCGAACGTCGCGATGGCCTCCGAGAGCGGCCAGACGTCGTCGATGTCGATTGGCCACGAACGCGGCTCCTCGTAGACCCGAAGCGCGAGCATGTAGCGAGCGGGAATCCACGTGATCTCGTCGTCCGGTGGGAGGTCCCACGCGCTCGCGGTCAGCCACGTGTCCAGGCTCGCCAGGCGGTCGCCGGCGGGGTCGCCTGTCCTGAGAATCGTCGTGCCACCGGCCTCGGCCAGCACCCTCTCCAGCCCGGCCGCAGTCAGGCGCGCGTACCGAGCGCGGTCGTAGCTGGTGTCGGGGTCGTCAACAACTTGGATGACGCTGCCGTCCTCGTACACCGAGAGGAGCGGGATCGCGTAGGTCGGCCCCGTCTCCGGGTTGATGCTATCGACCCGGAGCACGAGATTGCCATCGATCTCCGTCGGCTCGCTCCTGGGCGTCGAGGATGGCGGTGGGCTCGCCGACTGGTCTGACTGATCGGGAGTCGCCGATGCTTCGAGCGAACCCAGCGACGGGCTCTCAGTGCCGCTCCCTGCCGGCGCTCCCGTGCAGGCAGCGAGAAGAACCGCAGCGACCATCACGAGGCGAGCCTTTGGCTGCTTCATCACATTCCCTATGGCGTCCAGGCGGGGCCCATCGGTTCAATCTTAGGCGGGGCCAACCCGTAGGCTCCCTCGGCCTACCTGCCCAAGGACGGCACATTCGGCCGCTACTTCGGCGCTCCGGATGTGGAGGCCGGATCCGGACGCACTTCGTCTCCGTGAATTTCGCCTCGCCAGCCGTCGCTCTCGCGCGCGCGGCGCTCCATATGCTCCTTGAACCGCTCGAGGTCGCCACGAACCTGCCGCTGGAGGAAGCCCAACGCATCCCCGACGGCCTCGACCGGCCCCTCAGGGTCGGCATCGATGCGGAGTGTCACCAATGTCCGATGCTCATCGAGCGCCCGAAACAGGACGGCGCCGGCGTTTTCAGCACCCTCGATGCTCTTCCAGGCAATGCGCGTGTCTGGCGTCTGGTCGACGATCTCCGCCTTCCACTCTTTCCGCTGACCCGCGATGGATGCGGTCCAGCGCAGGTGCTTGTCGTCCAGCTGGTCCACGCGCTCGACGCCCTCCATGAACTTCGGAAAGTCTTCGAACTGCGTCCACTGGTCATACGCCACCCGGATGGGGACGCCCACCTCGATCGATTCTTCAAAGCGCGACATCGCTCGTTCCTCACAACTCCTCGCATGCGTGACAGCGCCCGCTGCGTCGGATCAGACGCAGCCTGTCGTGCCGCCGGAAGCACACGTGCCGCAGGGACCGGCCTCGTCATTGCATCGACGTGCCAAGAGCCCGCCTCGGCAA
This sequence comes from Chloroflexota bacterium, assembly GCA_040902225.1. NCBI lineage: Bacteria > Bacillati > Chloroflexota > Chloroflexota bacterium. Next base: position 914,595 of record JBBDXT010000004.1, on the reverse strand, counting down.
CTCACCTGCTTATTTGGGCGACGACCCTCCGCCTGGTCGGCGTGCACGTGGCGGAATCGGTCGTTCGTCCGTCGGGCTCATCTCCGGCTTGGTCGGGGTCGGCCTGTCAGGTTGCGGGCGAACGGTTGAAGGTGGTCGTGGCGAGGGCGGCCGTGCCGTCTTTGAACGTGGCTCAGGCATGGCGTCATCCTACCCGCCCGATTCCGGCGCCGCGATCGGAGAACGCGCGTGCATTCCGATGCGGCGCACGGACGGAACCAGGACCACGCCGACGCATACAGCGACATTGAGGATTGCGGCGACGACCAGTGTCTCGGCGGTCCCAATGGCCATGGCGATGGGCCCGATCAGCGCGTAGCCGATCGGGTTGAGCGCCACGGAGCCAAGCCAGTCGAAGGAGCTGATCCTTGACAGCACGTGCTCGGGCACGTTCCGTTGGAGCGCCGTCATCCAGAGCGTGCTGCCGACGGCAAAGCCGACTCCGTTGGCGAAGCTGACCACGGCGAGCCCGATCAATGGGAGCGGGACGGCGAGGGAGGCCAGCATCAGCCCCGCAGGCAGGACCATCAGCTGTGAGGCGACGAGCGGCCGCTGGAACCTGAGCCGCAGTGCGAACATGCCGCCGACGACGGCGCCGAGCGATTCGACGGCCAGGATCGTGCCCCACGCTCCGGCGCCACCCAGTTGCTCCTTGGCCATGAGCGGGCCGAGCACGAGCAGGGCAGGGAAGTACGTGAGCTGGAACAGGCCGAAGGAGACGACCATGGCCACCGCCCACGTGCGCTCGACGAACTCCCGCCAGCCGTCGCGAAGGTCTCCGAGGATCGAGGCCGAGGCGATCCGAACCGTTGCGGTCAGGTGCATCGATGCGATCAGCGCCGCCGATACGAAGAACGTGACCGAGTCGACCGCAATTGCCCAGGCCGGGCTGCCAGCGGCGACGATGATGGCCCCGATGGCTGGCCCCGCGATGAAGAAGATGCTGCTCGAGAGCCCAAGGAGCGCGTTGGCTTCCTGGAGCCGCGCATCACTGACCGCCTCTCGAACCATCCCGGTCGTGGCGGGCCGGGAAAAGGCGCCCGCCATGCCGAATATCGCCTGCAGGAAGGCGACATTCCAGACGTCGGCGGTGCCGGTGAAGAGGAGGGTCGCCGTGCCGACCTGCGCCGAGCCCTTCACGAGGTCGCTGACGACGAGGATCGTCCGACGCGGCACGCGGTCGGCGAAGACGCCGCCGAGGAGCAGGAGGACGATGAGCGGAACCTCGCGGGCCAGCAGCACGATCCCCAGGTCCGTGGCGCCGCCGAACTCGAGCACCGCGAAGGCGAGTGCCACCATTGCCATGCCCGAGCCGAGGTGGTCGACCGCGACGGCCGCCAGGTAGCGGGCAAAGCTCCGCTCCTTCAGCACGTCGAGAGACACTGGGAGTCGCACGATCCGAGTCTAGATGGCTAGACTTTCGTGGTGCCGTGTGCCGCCACCGCTCGCGGACCAACACCCGCCGTGGCAGACAGTAGTCAGGGAGCACAAACGTCATGCCAACCTACATGAACATGCACGACATTCCGGGCGTGAAGGCCGAGGATGTCGCCGGAGCCCACGAGGCCGATCTGAAGGTCCAGGACAAGTACGGCGTCAACTACAAGCAGTACTGGGTTGACGAGGCCGATGGCAAGGTCTTCTGCCTCGTCGATGCGCCCGACAAGGAGAGCGCCGCCCGCACGCACCGTGAGGCGCACGGTCTCGAGGCGCACACCCTCTACGAGGTGAAGCCCGGCGAGTAGGCCGGCGCAACATGAAATTCCACGCCCTGATCGAGGGCGCCGGCAAGACGGCGGCGGGTATCGAGGTTCCCCCGGAGGTTGTCACAGCCCTCGGGCAGACCAAGCGGCCCCCGGTGCGGGTCACGATCAACGGCTACACCTACCGAAGCACGGTTGCGACCGTCGGGGGCCGCTTCATGGTGGGCGTCAGCAACGAGGTACGAGCCAGCGCTGGCGTTGCGGCGGGGGATGAGGTCGACGTCGAGCTGGAGCTCGATACGGCGCCGCGGGAGGTTGCCGTCCCGCCCGAACTGGCCAAGGAACTGGCCGGCGACCCGGCAGCTCACCAGGCCTTCGAGGCGCTCTCCTACAGCAGGCAGCGAACGCTGGTGGACCCGGTGGCGAACGCGAAGACGGCCGAGACGCGTGATCGCAACATCGCCAAGGCGCTCACCTCCCTGCGCGGAAAGCGCAGCTAGGCCGAGGCGACCACCACGATCAGGCTGATCAGGTAGGCGTGCAGGAGGGCGCCGTACAGGATCGATCGAGTTCGCCACGCGATCCATCCGAATGTCAGCCCACCGAAGAAGGTCGAGAGGGTCTCGAGCTCCGGTTTGCCGAGGTGGCTGAAGACGAAGGGGAACGTCGCCAGGACGACGCCCATCGGTCCGGCAAGGCCGATCAGGGCCCACATCAGGAAGCCACGAAACAGGAACTCGGCCGCACCAACGTCCAGCGCGTTGCCGACCAGGGCGCCGGGCAGCGAGGCGGGCACCTGGCTGTAGTAGAGGTCGAAGTCGGGCAGCCCGGAAACGATCAGGACGATCGGCGTCGCCAGTGCGGCCAGGCCGACGATGACCGGCAGCCCGATCCGCCATTCCCCGATGCGCAGGCCGTAGTCCCGCAGGCGCTCTCCGAGGAGGAGGAGGGTCAGCATCGGCACGACCAGGTAGAGCGCCACTCGCGCCAGTCCCTGGCTCAGCTCCGGACCGATCCCCACCAGGAGCGGGTGGTACCAGTCGATCACGAGCACGAAGGTCGTGACCAGCACGACGATCGTCTCGCGCACTGGCAGGCGCAGGCCGGCGACATTCATGCTTCGGGGGGCGTTGGGCGGTGGCACGCGGGCAACTCTCACCCATGCGGCGGCGGCTGGCAAGCCGTGGCCATCGGTATACTTGGCCCCTTTCGAGCACGAAATCGGCCGCTCCGCGCGGCCGGCGAGTCGAGGACGCCGCGCGCATGAGCACCGACTACCCGTACACCGGGCGGCTGAGCCGCTGGGAGGAGATCGCCGAGGGCCTGGCGATCGTCGGCGTGCAGGCGCTCGAGAACCCGTTCCCCTTCAATCCGGGCCAGTACGCCACCCTGGGCCTCATGGGTCCCGAGAAGCTGGTGCAGCGCCCGATGTCAATCTCCTCCTCCGCCGACCGATTGGACGAGTACGAGTTCTTCATCCGCCTGGTGGAGGGTGGCGAGTTCACGCCGCTCCTCTGGGAGCGGCGGGTGGGCGACCCGATCAACATCAAGGGCGCCAAGGGCCGCTTCGTCCTCCAGGACGATGGGCGAACCGGGCTGCTGGTGGCGAGCGGCACCGGCCTGGCGCCGTTCATGAGCATGATCGAGACGCTGCGCGCCCGCGGTCAGACGCGCGACCTGGTCCTGCTGCATGGCGCGAGCCACGACTTCGACCTGGCCTGGCGCGGCCAGCTGGAGGAGCTCGTCGCCTCGGGGAGCTTCCCGCTCAGGTACGCCGGGACGGTATCCCGGCCGCAGAACTGCCCGGACTGGACCGGGCTCACCGGCCGGGTCGAGGCGATCGTCGAGGGTCAGCTCGACAAGCATCGGCTCACGCCGGAGAACACCACCATCTACCTGTGCGGCAACCCCGACATGATCGAGGCGGTCGAGGCGATGGCATCGGCGCGTGGCTTCCCGCCGGAGCAGGTCCGCAAGGAGCTGTACTGGCCCAAGGGAAGGGAGGACTGAGCGCGGTGGCTGATCGCTTCTACCTGACCACGGCCATCTTCTACCCGAGCGCCGGACCGGCGCTGCACTCGCTGTTCGAGGCAATCGGGGCGGATGCCATTGCCCGCTACCAGCGGCTGCTGGGCAAGGACGTCCGCTTCCTGACCGGCATGGACGAGCATTCCGCCAACCTCGAGCGCCAGGCACGTGAGCGCGGGGTCGAGCCACGCGCCCTGGTCGACGAATGGGCTGCCAGCTGGCGGGCCGGGTTCGATCGGTTCGAGATCAGCTACGACCGCTTCATCCGCACCACCGACCCCGACCACGCCGCCGCTTCGACCGAGATGGTGCGCCGCGCGCTGGCGACCGGCGACATCTACAAGGGCACCTACGCCGGCTGGTTCTGCCCCGGCGACAACGAGTTCAAGACCGACAGCCAGATCGTCGACGGGCATTGCCCGGACCATCCCACCCTGGCGCTGCAGTGGCTGGAGGAGGAGAACTACTTCTTCCGCCTGTCGCGCTACCAGGGCGCGCTCGAACAGCTGTATCTCGAGCACCCGTCCTTCTGCGAACCGGAGCACTTCCGCAACGAGGTGCTCGGCTGGCTCAACGACGGGGTTACCGACTTCTCGATCAGTCGCGCCGGCGGGACATGGGGGATCCCCTTCCCCGACGACCCGTCGCACCGCATCTACGTCTGGTTCGACGCGCTCACCAACTACCTGACCGGCGCCGGCTTCCCCGACGACCTGGGCTCGTTTGAGCGCTGGTGGCCGGCGGACCTCCACGTCATCGGCAAGAACATCACGCGCTTCCATTGCCTGTACTGGCCGGCGATGCTGATGAGCGCGGGGCTGCCACTGCCCGAGAGCGTCTTCGCACACGGCTTCATGCTGATGCGCGGCGAGCGGATGTCGAAGTCACGCGGCAACATCCTCGATCCGGAGGTGGCGGCGGCGCTGTTCGGGGTCGACGGCGTGCGCTACGTCGTCCTGCGCGAGATTCCCTTTGATCGCGACGGCGACGTGACCGCCGAGAGCCTGATGCGGCGCTACAACGCCGAGCTCGCCAACGACCTGGGCAACCTCGTCAACCGGACGGTCAGCATGAGCGCCCGCTACCTGGATCGGGCCTTGCCGCCGGTTGCCAGCGCTGACGCTGCAGCGGACCAGGAGCTGCGGGCCGCCGCCGCCGCCGCGGTGGAGTCCTATCACGGCGCCATGGGGCGCCTCCACCTCGACGAGGCCCTCGGGGCGATCATGGACCTGACTTCCGCCGCCAACGGCTACGCCGAGTCGCAGGCGCCCTGGGCACGCAACAAGGAGGGGGACCAGGCGCGGGTGGGGGCGATCCTGGCCGCCATGGCGGAGACGTGCCGCATCCTGGGGCACCTGATGGCGCCCTTCACCCCGGCTGCCGCCGCGGAGCTGCACGCCCAGCTGGGCGTGTCCGTCCCGTACGACGATCGTGGCGCTGGCGGCCCGGGTCTGGATCGGCTTCTGACATGGGGCTCGGTACCCGTCGGCTGGGAGACGGGTGACGCGCAGCCGCTCTTCCCGCGCGTCGAGCTATCTGAGGGCGACGAGGCGCAGGCCGGAGACCCTCCCTGAGTCGCCACCGCACGCCGGCCCACCTGCCCGGGCTGATCGACTCGCATTGTCACCTTCAGGACGCCGCCTTCGACGCCGATCGCGAGGCGGTCATCGGGCGGGCCGTCGAGGCGGGGATCGCCCGCATCCTGGTCCCGGGCTACGACCTTGCCTCGTCGCGGGCGGCGGTCGCATTGGCCGCGGCGCATCCGGGGCTGATCGACGCGGCGGTGGGCGTGCATCCGCACTTCTCGGCCGTTCCCACGCCTGCCGACTGGGACGAGCTGGCCGCCCTTGCCGCCGAACCGCGGGTCGTGGCGGTGGGGGAGATCGGCCTCGACTTCCATCGGGACCTGTCGCCGCGGGAGGCCCAGCGTGCGGCGCTCGAGCGTCAGCTGGCGATGGCGGCGGCGGTCGGAAAGCCGGTGCTGGTCCACGACCGCGAGGCACACGACGAGGTACGGACCGCCCTCCTGGCGTGGCAGGGTCTCGGAGCGGGCACCCTGCGCGGAGTGCTGCACTGCTTCTCGGGCGACGCGATCCTGGCGCGGGACCTGGCCGCGGGCGGCTACCTCATCAGCTTCGCGCTACCGGTCAGCTTCGCGTCGGCCCGAGGTCCGCGAGCCGCGGCTGCGGCGCTTCCCGAAGGAACCTATCTGGTCGAGACCGATTCGCCCTGGCTGGCGCCGGGAGGCGGCGAACAGCGGAACGAGCCGACCACGGCGTTGCGGGTGACAGCTGAGCTGGCGCGGCTTCGCGGGACGTCACCGGAGGCCATCGCCTCGGAGGTGGCGGCGGCCTACCGCTCGCTGGTCGGCGGCTCGTCAGCCCCTGGGTAGGGGAGCGGGCAGGCGGCGTCATCGGGAGCGGTCGCCGTTGGGCGGCCGCGGAGCCGGCTGACCAGCGCCAGGAGCTTGGAGCGCAGCATCCAGGGCGCGCTGATGCCGCCGGCGATGGCGGCCTGCAGGAGCAGGCTGTCAGCGTCTTGACACGCGACCTGCCAGCGGGCTACGATCCGTTAGCACTCTCAGCGGTTGAGTGCCAGCACCCCGGTCGCATCGGCCCTGCCGGCTTCTCCCGCTGAGATGAACCAAGGCAGCGCCCGCGAATCATCGGTTGAGGAGGCATCACGCACACATGGCCACCAAGGTCGCATCGGAGACCAAGCTCAAGCCCCTGGGCGACCGCCTGGTCGTCAGGCCCAGCGCCCGGGAGGAGATGACCAAGAGCGGCATCGTCCTGCCCGATACGGTCAAGGAGCGCCCCCAGGAAGGGACGATCCTGGCGGTCGGACCGGGGCGCACCCTGGACGACGGCAGCCGTGAGCCGATCGAGGTCGCGGTCGGGGAGAAGATCCTGTTCCAGAAGTACGCCGGGACCGAGTTCAAGCTGGATGACGAGGATCTGCTGATCCTCTCCCAGAAGGACGTCCTGGCAGTCATCAAGTAGTTTCGGAGGACGAACAACATCGTGGCAAAGCAGCTCCTGTTCGACGAAGAGGCACGACGCGCGCTGAAGCGCGGGGTCGACAAGATGGCCGACGCCGTCAAGGTCACCCTGGGCCCGCGTGGCCGGTACGCGCTCCTGGACAAGAAGTACGGATCGCCGACGATCACCAACGACGGCGTCACCATCGCGCGCGACATCGAGCTGGAGGACCCATACGAGAACATGGGGGCCCAGCTGCTCGAGGAGGTCGCCGCCAAGACCAACGACATTGCCGGTGACGGCACCACCACCAGCATCGTGCTGGCCCAGGCAATCATCAGCGAGGGCCTGCGCAACGTGACGGCCGGTGCCAACCCGATGGCGCTCAAGCGCGGCATCGAGCGTGGCGTGTCCGCCGTCGTGGACGAGATCAAGCGGCTCTCCAAGCCGGTCCTCACCAAGGACGACATCGCCCACATCGCCGCCATCAGCGCCCGCGACACCGAGATCGGCGAGATCATCGCCGAGGTCATGGAGAAGGTCGGCAAGGACGGCGTGGTCACGGTCGAGGAGAGCCAGGGGCTCAAGCTCGACAAGGAGTACGTCGAGGGGATGCAGCTCGATCGGGGCTACGTCAGTGCCTACATGGTCACCTCGAACGACGGAGGGCGCATGGAGGCCACCCTCGAGGCGCCCTTCATCCTGGTCACCGACAAGAAGATCAGCGCCGTGGCCGACATCCTGCCGACCCTGGAGAAGGTCGTCGGTGCTGGCAAGCCGCTCCTGATCGTGGCCGAGGACGTGGACGGGGAGGCGCTCGCCACCCTGGTCGTCAACAAGCTGCGCGGCACCATCAACGTGCTGGCCATCAAGGCTCCGGGCTTCGGGGATCGCCGCAAGGCCATGCTCGAGGACATCGCCACCCTGACCGGTGCGCGGGTCATCTCCGAGGAGGTCGGCCGCAAGCTCGACAGCGTGCAGCTCGAGGACCTCGGCCAGGCGCGTCGCGTGACCGCCACCAAGGACAACACAACCATCGTCGAGGGGAAGGGCGATTCGAACGCGATCGAGGCCCGCAAGTCCCAGATCAAGCTCCAGATCGACGACACCACCAGCGACTTCGACCGCGAGAAGCTCCAGGAGCGCCTGGCCAAGCTCTCCGGCGGGGTGGCGATCCTCAAGGTCGGCGCGGCCACCGAGGTCGAGCTGAAGGAGAAGAAGCACCGCATCGAGGACGCGCTCTCCGCCGCCCGTGCCGGGGTCGAGGAGGGGATGGTCGCCGGTGGCGGCTCGGTCCTGCTCCACGCGATCCCCGCGCTGGACAAGGTCGAGGCGCTCGGTGACGAGGCGACCGGTGTCAACATCCTGCGCCGCGCGCTCGAGGAGCCGCTCCGCCAGATCGCCGCTAACGGCGGCATGGAGGGATCGGTCGTCGTGGAGGCCGTCCGCAAGTTGAAGCCCGGCAATGGCTGGGATGCCCAGAAGGCCGAGTACACCGACATGTTCGTGGCCGGCATCATCGACCCGGCCAAGGTCACCCGCTCGGCACTCGAGAACGCCGCATCGGTGGCAGCCCTGATGCTCACCACCGAGACGGTCGTGACCGACCTGCCCGAGAAGGAGAAGGCGCCGATGCCCGGCATGGGCGGCGGCGGGATGGGCGACTACTAGTCCAACCTCCCAACCGATTCGAAGGCCCCGGCTTGCGCCGGGGCCTTCGTCGTGCTTGGAGTACCTGCGGGCTACCCGATCGGTCTATATCGCCTTCGGCGGGTGCCCAATACCGTTGCTCGACATGGCAACGAGCACGCGGACCGAGCCTGTCGCCCTGCCCCGCGCCGGCCGCCGCCTGGCGACCCTCATGGCGTGGCGGCCGAGCGTGCGCATCGCGGTGGCCGGGGCCGCCCTCGCGATCGTCGTCGCCCTGTCGGCCGTCGTAGCCAACCTGGTGGCCGACCAGCTTCGACAGCTCGCCGTCGATGCGGCGTTGGAGCACGCCGAATCCGTTGTCCGCGCCAACCTCGACCCCGCGCTGGCGACCGATGCTCTTCAGCCCGGTGCAGCACGCGACCCCGCCATCGACGCGCAGCTGGAGCTGATGGTGCAGGGTGGCGAGATGAGCCGGGTCGTCATCTGGTCGCCGAATGGACGGGCGGTGTACAGCTCCGACCCGGGGCTGCGCGGACGAATGTTCGAGGTCGCCGCCGACCTGCGCGCCGCATTGGGCGGCGAGCCGCGGTGGGAGTTCGGGGAGGCGGCCGAGGACGAGGCGCTGGCGCTAGAGACGGTTCCGCTGCCGGCCCCCTTCCTGGAGCTCTACGTCCCGATCCGGGGGATGACCGACGGCAATCCAGTCGGCGTGTACGAGGTGTACCAGGATGCTCGCCCGATCGAGCTGGCCGTATCGGAGGCCCGCGACGGGGTTCGGCTCGCGGCCCTCGCGGCGGCCGCGGCGCTGTTTGCCGTCCTTTGGCTGGCCTTCGCGGGCACGAGCCGGCTGGTCGACCGTCAGAATCGGCTGTTGCGCGAACGCGCCATGCGCGACCCGCTCACCGGTCAGGCCAACCATGGCTTCGTCCTGGAGCAGCTCACCCATCAGCTCTCTCGGCGCAACGCGGCGGGCGCCATCGCGATCATCGACATTGATGCATTCCGCCTGCTGAACGCCGGCCATGGTCATCGAGCCGGCGACGAGGCGCTGCACCTCGTGGCGGACACGCTGGCCGCGGTGGTGCGGCCGAATCAGCTGTTCGGGCGATTCGGCCCCGACGAGTTCCTGGTGGCGGACTTCGCCGACGGCGGCGACCGGCTGCTGCCCACCCTCGACGAGTTGCGCGCGGCGCTCCTCGACGTTGAGCTGCGCTTCGCCGGCACCGAGGCGCTCCCCGTCAGCGTCTCGATCGGAGTGGCGCGGGCACCCGTCGACGGCTCCCGGCCGCTCGAGCTGATCAGCGTCGCCGAGGCTGCCCTGCGCGAGGCGAAGACCGGCGGTGGCGCGGTGACAAAGGTCGCCAACCTGTCGACCATTGGCTCACTGGCGGCGCAGAACACGATCTTCGGCGTCTTCGAGGGACTGGTGGCCACCGTGGATGCCAAGGATCACTACACCCGCTCGCATTCCGAGGATGTCACCGCGCATGCACTCTTCCTGGCACACGCAATGCGCCTGGGAGAGGAGGAGCACCGCCTCCTGCGGCTGGCGGGCCTGCTCCACGACATCGGCAAGGTGGGGGTGCCCGACGGGATCCTCCGCAAGCCGGGGCCGCTGACGGACGAAGAGTTCGAGATCGTCAAGCAGCACGTGGCCCTGGGTGATGCGATCGTGGGTGCCGTTCCGCAGCTCGCCGAGGTTCGATCCAGCGTCCGCCATCACCATGAGCGCTGGGACGGCGACGGGTATCTCGATGGCCTGGCCGGCGAACAGATCCCGCCGCTCGCCCGCGTTCTGGCGGTCGCCGACGCGTACAGCGCCATGACCACGACGCGTCCCTACCGCAAGGCATTGACCTCCGAAGTTGCGCTCGCGCGCATCGCTCAAGCTGCCGGGAGCCAGCTCGACCCGGTTCCGGCCATGATCTTCGTCAAGGCCATGCGCGCCCAGGCAGTGCGCGAGGCGCGCGAGGCGGTGTCACGCCAATCCGCCGCCGGTGGCGCACCGGCGAAGGCGCGGCCGCGTGCCCGTGGGCGTCGCGGGGCTCCCGCCGACTAGCCGCACCTCCCCACGGTGGCGCGCCGGGAGATCGAATCGGGTACGCTCCGTGGGTGACATGCAGAACGCGGCCGGCGCGCATCTCCGTTTCACTCGCCGCGACCCTGCTCGCCGCGATCGCGCTGGCAGCCTGCGGCTCCCAGGAGGCACGCACCTTCCAGCTCGAGACACTCAATGCGTCAGGCGTGACCGGCACGGCGGTCCTCACCGAAAGCGGCGACAGTTCGACCCTTGTGGTCGTCGACGTGGATCCGGCGGGCCATCCGAACATGCCGGCCCACATTCACCCCGGCACCTGCGTCGACCTCGTGCCGCAGCCCCTGTACCCACTTGCGAACGTGATCGATGGCGCGTCGCAGACGGTGGTGCAAGCCTCGCTGGCGGAGCTGCTGGCCGGGGATCTGGCGCTCAACCTGCACGTCTCGGGCGAAGACATGGGCACGTACGCGGCCTGCGTCGACCTGAGCTGAGGGCTGACCGCCCTGCGCGGACCGCGGCTACGCGCCGGCCGGCTCCGCTTCAGCCTCGGCGCAGGCGTCGATCGGCAGGCACTCGGGCAGGCTGGACGCTGAAGAGCGAGCCGGCAGGCCCTTCATGAAGGCGCCCACGTACACCCCACCCAGGATCACGGCACCGCCCAGCACGAACGAAGGCGTGATCCGCTCGTCGGTGAGCACGGCCGCCAATGCCACGGTGACCAGTGGCATCAACAGCGTCACGTACGAGACTGCCGAGGCGGTCCAGCGCTGGAGGGTGAAGACGAACAGCGCGAACATGACCACCGAGCCAAAGACGACCAGGTAGCCGATGGCGGCCCAGGTCTCCGTCTGCTGCGGCAGGGCCAACGGCTCGGCCAACACCAACGACAGCGCGAGCAGCAGCCCGCCGCCGGTCAGCATGGCCACCGCGTTGGTCGCGAACGGGTCGCTGCGTGGAATCGCCTTGACGATCACGGACGACTCGGCAATGGCTACGGCCGCCACCAGGATGAGCAGCAAGGAGACGAGCGGCACGTCCGCGCTCAGCTGGTCGACGAACACGAGACCGACACCCACGACGGCGATCAGCGCGCCGAGCAGGCCCTGGACGTGGAAGCTCTCCTGGCGATGCGCGATGGCCAGGCCAAAGGTGAAGAGCGGGGTGAGCGCGATGAGGACCATGGCGGTGCCGGCCGGGACGTCACGCAGACCCGTGTAGGCCAGGCCGTAGCTGGCCGAAAACCCGACCACTCCGTAGAGGGCAGCGCCTGACAGGCTTCGACCGCGCGGCAGCCGCCTTCGGGTAGCGGCGACGACGAGCAGCATCAGGGCGCCGGCGGCGACGAAGCGGAGGGCGGCTCCCCAGAAGGGCGCGAGCTCGGCGACGGTCAATTTGACCGCGATGGCGTTGGCCCCGCCGAGCAGAACGACGGCCCCGAAGGCCAGGAGCGTCGCTTCGCTTGGGCGATCGGACGAAGGCCGCATTTCGGACACGGTCCGGCCACTGTAGCCAGATAAGGGCCGCGCGGCCAGCCCCTAGAATCAGGCTCAACCGTCCCGGGGCCGCTCAGCAGATGGTCCATTCCGACGGGGCAGTGGCGTGGCTGATCACCCGTTGAGCCCTGGCGGCAACCGACGAGCTGTTGTGGCAACCGAGTGGTCACGCAGGATGCTGGACGTATGCCAGTCACAGCTCAGCTGTCAGCGCGAAAGGCGGATCGTCCGTCAAGCACGAGCAACCCATCGGCTCCTGGGTCTCGGCCAACGGCCAGCGCATGAAGCAGCTCACGCGAACCTAGGGGGAAGGTCCCACGCAGGGAGGGGAGCACCTCGCGCAGCACTTCGCGGTTGCGACGCGTGCCTCGCACGACGAGGATCATGCGTTCCACGCCGCTGTCCTGCTTCTTGCGCTGCATCCTGCGCTCCAGCGCCTGGAGGTCACGGAGTGCCACCTCCGCCTCCACGCCGATGGAAACCGGTCCGTCCAGGCGCCGATCCCAAGCCCGCAGATCACCTGCCTGCCCGACGGGCGCCTCGTGCACGACACGCCAGCGACCGCCTACCCGCGCCTCGAGAGTCGCCAGCAGACCGACGTGAGCCGCATCGCGGATCGGCCGTCCGGCTGGATAGACCTTCACTGACAGGTTCCCCCCGAGCGCGGCGGTGATGACCGCCGCTCGCACCATTCCGATCTCATGCGACTCGCCGCGTTCGATGCGCGCGTATGCGGAACGCGAGATTCCGACGGTGTGAGAGACGGCCGACTGCGACAGGCCGGCCCCAAGGCGCAGTTCGCGCCACTCCGTCGTCAGTTCGCCGGCCAGGCGCTCGCCCTTGAGCCGGCCCACCGTGCGTCGATCGTCGCGACTGCCCATGACCCGATGATCCGACGCGCGACGTTACGGCGGACTTATCGGCCGATGGCCGATCGGTGGTCACTATGACCAGCGAGGCGGTACCGATGACCTTTCGGCGTATCACCGGGGCAACCCAGGGCTCCAGCTGACCATCCGACGCATCAAATCGGCTACTCGGCTGTCTCGATTGACAACAAGGCGGTCACAGGCTACCGACCCTAGAATCAAGGGACCGATGTCTCCTCAACCCAAAGCTGTTCCAATCCTCAGCCCGGAGGAGATCCTCGCGCGCCTGAATCCGCCCCAGGTAGAGGCGGTCTCGCATACCGGCGGCCCGCTCCTGATCCTGGCCGGCGCCGGATCCGGCAAGACACGGGTGCTGGCGCACCGGGTCGCCTATCTGGTCGCCACCGGCACCAGGCCGTGGCAGATCGTGGCAGTGACCTTCACCAACAAGGCGGCCAACGAGATGCGGGAGCGGATCGCGGGGCTGATCGGGGAGGAGGCGGCACGCGAGGCCACGATCGGCACCTTCCATGCCATCTGCGCGCGCATCCTGCGCCGCGACGGCAACGCCATCGGCCTCACCAGGTCGTTCACCATCTACGACCGGGCCGACCAGGTGGCGATGGTCAAGGGGATCCTGCGTCGGCTGGACCTCGACGAGAAGCGATTTGCGCCCGCGGGAATGCTCGCCTGGATCGGCCAGCGCAAGGACGAGCTGGCGGACCCCGTCACGGCCAGCCGGCAGGCGGGGAACTACTACGACGAGACGGCCGCCCGCGTCTATGCCGCCTACCAGGAGCAGCTCCACGAGGACGACGCGGTCGACTTCGACGACCTGCTGATGCGCGCCGTCTTCCTGTTCGAGCAGCATCCCGAGGTCCTGGCCCGCTACCAGGGCCGCTGGCAGCAGATCCTGGTCGACGAGTACCAGGACACCAACCGCGCCCAGTACCTGCTCTGCAGCCTGCTGGCGGCGAAGCACGGCAACCTGGCGGTGGTGGGCGACGACGACCAGAGCATCTACTCCTGGCGTGGCGCGGATCTGCGCAACATCCTGGACTTCGAGCGCGACCACCCCACCACCAAGGTTGTGAAGCTGGAGCAGAACTACCGCTCCACCCAGACGATCCTCGACGCCGCCCATGCGGTGGTGTCGCGCAACGAGGGCCGCAAGGAGAAGAAGTTGTGGACCGACCGCGGGGCAGGCACCGCGATCACCCTCTTCGACGCGTACAACGAGTACGAGGAGGCTGAGTTCGTCGCCCGCCAGATCGAGCGCCTGACGGGCTCCGGACGCAGCGGGCTGAACGCCATGCTCACCGCCCGGGCCGATGACGAGGCCGGCTCCCTGCGCTACGGCGAGATCGCCATCACGTATCGGATCAATGCCCAGAGCCGCGTGCTGGAGGAGGCGTTCGTCCGCTTCGGGATCCCGTACCAGCTGGTCGGCGGTACGCGGTTCTACGAGCGGCGCGAGGTGAAAGACGCGCTCGGCTACGTGCGCCTGTCGCGCAACACCTCGGACCGCGTGGCGCTGGAGCGGGTCATCAACGTACCGGCGCGCGGAATCGGCGACAAGACGATGGGGGAGCTGCGTGCCTCCGCCGAGGCTCGCGGCGGGACGCTGTGGGACGCGATCGAGCGTGCCGGTGAGAACCCGAACCTGTCGCCTCGCGCCCGCACCGCCCTGTCCGGCTTCGCCGAGCTGGTGCGCGGCTTCGCGGCGATTGCCGCCAAGGAGCCGCCCTCGGCCCTCTTCGACGCGGTGTACGAGCGCACCGGTCTTCGCGAGCAGCTCCAGGACGGGACCGATGACGGCGAGGAGCGCTGGACGAACCTGCTCGAGCTGCGCAACCACGCCGCCGAGTTCAACGAGCTGGCCATCCCGGAGGGACTGGAGCGCTTCCTGGAGGAGGTCGCGCTGGTGAGCGACCAGGACGAGCTGGAGGATCGGCCCGACCGGGTGACGCTCATCACCCTGCATGCCGCCAAGGGACTGGAGTTCCCGATCGTGTTCATCGTGGGGCTGGAGGAGGGGCTGCTGCCCCACCGTCGCGCCCTCGAGGATGACCGCGAGCTGGAGGAGGAGCGGCGCCTCGCCTACGTGGGGATGACCCGCGCCAAGGATCGGCTCTACCTGGTGCATGCCAACCATCGCTCCACCTGGGGGGTGGGCGCCGCCAGCGAGCCGTCGCGCTTCCTCGCCGAGCTGCCGGAGGAGCTGCTGGAGGCCGACCGCGAGGCGGCAACGCCATATCGCCGCGCCTGGGGTGCTCAAGGTGGCTGGCAGCGACGCGGCACCGATGACGACGAATGGTTGCCGGGCGGCTATCGCTCGCCGGGGCATCGGGTTCGCGAGAACCTGCGGCCGGTGAATCTGCCCGACCTGTCTGCCCCGGTGCCGATCGGGAAGGAGCTGGACGCCGCCCGCGAGCGCGTCTCGCAGTCACAGTACGAGAAGGGTGAGGAGCTTGACCTGGGCAGTGGCGCCTTCGCTGCCCAGCATCCTGACGCGGTGGCGACCGCCGATGCCACGACCGTGGAGTGGCGGGCAGGCGACAAGGTGCGGCACCGCCGGTTTGGGGAGGGGATCGTCGTCTCGAGCCGGCTCGAGAAGGGAGATGAGTGGGTGACCGTCGCCTTCGTGGGGCAGGGAGTCAAGGAGCTGATCGCCGCCTACGCCGGGCTGGAGCGAACGTAGGGGCCGGGCCGGAAGCAGCTCTCCTCGCGTCGGCTGCTCGTGCAACCGTGCAGCTGTGCGTTCGTGCAGCACGAACAGGCTCGACACAGGCGGCGCCCCCTCACACCGACCACTAGAATCCGCCGCATGCCGGAACCGGACCCGCACGTCCAGGTGCTGCTCGACGGCCTCGAGGCCGCGCGTCACGAGTTCCTCGCCGCCCTGGACGACATCGATCCCACGCTGCGCCTCACCCCGGGCCTTGTGGAGGACTGGTCAGCCCGCGACCTCCTGGCGCACGTCGGCTACTGGACCGGACACGCAGCCGAGTCGCTGCACCGCGCCGAGCAGGGGGAGCTGTCCGACTTCGGCCGGGACGAGCTGTCGGTCGACGAGCGCAACGAGGTCGTGACGCGCGTGGCACGCGAGACGGACTTCGCCACCGTCGCCAGCCGCGAGCAGGGCGCCTACGAGGCCTTCGTGGCACGTCTGACGGCGGTTGACACGGAGGCACTCGGCGATCGCAATGCCGAGGGCGACACGCTCGAGGAGATCGTCGGCTTTGACGGAGCCGATCATTACCGCGAGCACACGCTCGACATTCGTGCCTGGTTCGACGGCAAGGACGCCCCCGACGAGGCCGATGCCGACTGATCCTGCCGCGCGCGCCGCAGAGCTGCGCGCCGCGCTCGACGACGCGAACTACCGCTATTACGTCCTCGACGATCCAACGCTCGAGGACAAGGTCTACGACCGCATGCTCCGTGAGCTGACCGAGCTCGAGGCCGCGCACCCCGAGCTCGCGTCGCCCGACTCGCCCACGCAGCGGGTCGGAGCGGTGCCGTCGACCCTCTTTGCCGAGGTTCGCCACGAGTTCCCGATGCTGTCGCTCGGCAACGCCTTCGGCCACGACGAGCTGCGAGAGTTCGACGCCCGCGTCCGCAAGGGACTGGGCCTCACGGCGGACGGCCCAGCGGTGGCCTACGTCTGCGAGCTCAAGATCGACGGGCTGGCGATCAGCCTGCGCTACGACGGCCGTTCCTTCGTTCGAGGCGCCACCCGCGGCGACGGCAGCACCGGCGAGGACGTCACCCCAAACCTGCGCACTGTGCGCGCCATCCCGCTCCGGCTGCGGGCCGACCCGCCCGGCGAGAAGCTGGAGGTGCGGGGCGAGGTGTTCATGCCGCGCGGTGCCTTCGCAACGCTGAACGAGCAGCTCGAGCGCGAGGGCAAGCCGCTGTATGCGAACGCCCGCAACACCGCCGCCGGCACGGTGCGCCAGAAGGACCCGGCCGTGACCGCGGGGCGGAGGCTATCGGTCTGGACCTACCAGGTGGTGGGCGTTCCCGGTCTCGCCAGTCACTCGGAGTCGCTGGCCCTGATGCGCGAACTTGGGTTCCCGGTCAACCCCCATGCGCGGCGGATCGAGGGGGCAGATGCCGTGATCGGGTATGTCGAGGAGTGGGCCGAGGCCCGCAAAGACCTGGACTACGAGACCGATGGCATCGTCATCAAGGTCGACAGCGTCGAGCAGCAGCAGACCCTGGGCTTCGTGTCGCGGGCCCCGCGCTGGGCGACCGCCTACAAGTTCCCGGCCCAGCAGGTGACCACCAAGCTCGAGCAGATCGAGGTCTACGTTGGGCGGACCGGCGCGCTCACCCCGGTCGCCCACGTGACCCCGGTCGTCGTGGGCGGCACCACGGTCCGCAACGCCACGCTCCACAACGTCGACGAGATCCGGCGCAAGGACCTGCGGGTGGGCGACACGGTCGTCCTGCAACGGGCGGGCGACGTCATCCCGGAGGTGGTGAGCGCGGTAGTGGACGCCCGCGACGGCACGGAGACGGTCTGGGAGATGCCGTCCGCCTGCCCCGTATGCGGGACCGCAGCGGTCCGCGAGGAGGGTGAGGTCGTCTGGCGCTGCCCAAACCCGTGGTGCCCAGCCCAGCGCATCGGCGGCCTGCTGCATTTCACCGGTCGAGGCGGAATGGATATCGAGGGGGCCGGCTACGCCGTCGTCAACCAGCTGGCAAAGCGGGAGCTCCTGCGCGAGCCGGCCGACATCTTCAGGCTGGCTGTCGAGACGCTCGAGGGCCTGGACCGATACGCCCGCAAGAGCGCTGAGAACCTGTATGCCGCCATCCAGGGCGCGCGCCGACGGCCGCTGGCTCGGATCCTCAACTCGCTCGGCATCCGGCACGTCGGGGAGCAGACCGCGATTGACCTGGCCAACTGGCTGACGCGCGATACGCCGCGCCTTGAAGGCGAGGACGAGGCCGCCTGGACGCGCCGCGTGGCCGACCGCCTGCGCGACGCGTCGGCCGAGGAGCTCACGGCGGTGTTCGGGATCGGGCAGGTCGTCGCCGAGGGGATCGCCGGCTACTTCGCCGATGAGCACACGCGCGACACGCTTCACCACCTGCTCCACGCCGGCGTGGTCGCCGAGGCGCCCGAACCCGGCGCACCGGTCGAGGCGGGGGAGGGGCCGCTGGCCGGCAAGACACTGGTCGTGACCGGCACCTTGCCCGGGTTCAGCCGGGAGGAGGCGGAGACGGCGATCCGAGTTGCGGGCGGCTACGCCGCGGGATCGGTGAGCGCCAAGACCGATTACCTGGTCGCCGGCGAGAAGGCGGGGAGCAAGCTGGCCAGGGCCGAGAAGCTGGGCGTGCCCGTCCTCGACGAGGAAGGGTTCCGCCGGCTGCTCGACGGCGGTCCGGCGTGACGACCGAGCTGCGCGACTACGTGATCGCCGCCGGGCACCTCGATGACTTTGTGGCGGCCTGGCGAGAAGGCGTCGTCCCGCTGCGCAAACGCTTCGGATTCCGGATCGAGGGCGCCTGGACGATCCGGTCGGAGCGGCGATTCGTGTGGATCCTGGCCCACGATGCGCCCGAGGAGGAGTGGGAAGCAATCAATGAGGCCTACTACGCCTCCAGTGAACGGGCAGCCCTCGATCCCGACCCGGCTGAATGGGTTGAGGAGTCCCGACAGGTCTTCGTGAGGCCCATCCTGCCCACCTCGCAGTGACGAAGCCCCCCATCCTGACCCGCCCATTCCTGCTGGTCAGCCTCGCGTCGCTTGCGTACTTCGTTGCCGATGGCACTTCGCTCGCCCTGGTTGCGCGCTTCGCCACCGGACCGCTCGGTTCTGACGCCTTCGGTGCAGGCCTGACCTTCGGCGCGTTCAGCCTGTCCGCATTGGTGCTGAGGCCCCTGGCCGGGAGCCTGGCGGATCGGCGCGGACGTCGGCCGCTGATGGTCGGTGGCTCGCTGCTGTTCGGCGCCGTCATGCTCGCGCACCTGCTGGCCGATTCGCTGGCGATCCTGGTAGCCCTGCGGCTCCTGCTCGGGGTGGCCGAGGCGATGGTCTTCGTGGCGGCCTTCGCGGCCGAGGCTGACCTGGCTCCGCCCGAGCGTCGGGGCGAGGCGCTGACTCTCTTCTCGCTGTCGCTGTATGTCGGGATTGCGGTGGGGCCGCTGATCGGGGAGGCCGCGTTCGGGGCCGGGGGCTTCTCGGCGGTCTGGATCGCCTCTGCCATCCTGGCGGCGATCGCCGCGCTCGTTGCGTTGGCCGTGCCTGAAACGCGTCCAGTGGAGGAGCCCGGGCCGACTGCCCCGGGACGCCCGTTGCACCCCGCAGGCATCCTGCCCGGCCTGATCCTGATGACCGGCGTGTGGGGTATGGGCGGCTATTTCACCCTGATGCCGCCGTACGTGGTCGGCCCGCTGGGCCTGGACGGAGCCAGGCTGTTTCTGTTCACCTTTGGGGGCACGGTGATCCTGGCTCGGCTGATCGGGGTCCGGCTGCCGGACCGGATCGGCGCGCGCAGGCTGTCCGGAACGGCGCTCCTCATCACCGCAGCCGGACTTGGCCTGATGGGGCTCATGCCGACGATGTCCGGCCTGCTGGCCGGCACCTTCCTGCTGGGCCTGGGAGTGGCGTTCACGACGCCGGCGCTCGCCTCGCTGACGGTGACCCGTGCGCCCGCCAATGAGCGCGGCGCCGCGCTGGGCACGTTCAGCGCCTTCATCGACCTGGCGTTTGGCCTGGGGCCGATCACGATGGGCGCGGTGGCGGCCGCGAGCACGACCCCGATCGCCTTCCTCAGCGCGGCCGGCGTTGCGCTGATCGGGGCCGCCATCCTGTGGCGGTGGCTGCGGGACGCGGCGCCCGCCTAGGTCGGCGGTCGGTCGCCCTCAGCGAGGAACGCCTCAACCAGCTGGTCGTAGCCGCGGAATGAGCTGCGGACGGTGTGCCCACACTCCGGATCGACCTCGAGGCGCGCGCCGGGGATAGTCTCGGCCACCAGCTGCGTCGAGGCCAATGGCACCACCTGGTCCTTGCCGCCTGCCAGCACCAGCGTCGGGACCCTGATCTCGTTGAGCCGATCCGTGACGAAGGAGCTCGGGTCGAGTGTGGCGCGCAGCTCCCCGATGAATCGCTCCGGGGTGGAGGGGTGTGGCTGGAACGCCCCGCTCACCGCAGGGACACCCGCGGGAGCATCCGCGGGCACGCTCCCTGCCGGCTTGAGCTGGCGGGCCAGCCGGGCGAAGAAATCGGCCCATTGCCCGCGCTCGGCGAGGTCCAGCCACTGGGCCATGCGCACGGTCATCGGCGAATCGGGAGGAGTCTCCGACGCAACCGAGGAGAGGACCAGGCGCGCCACCAGCTCCGGATGCTCCACCGTCAGCCACAGGGAGATGCGCCCCCCGCCTGATTCGGCCTCCACCGCCACCGGCGGCACCACGTCGCGCAGCGCCTCCAGCCCGCGCGCAACCGCCTCAGCCGCTGCCCGTGGGTGCAGCATTCGGGCGGCATCGGCCGGGTCGTCCGGCAGCGGGCGCCCCATGACCACCACCGGTCGGCGAGCCGTTCGACGCTCCCACCGCCGTACGTGGGCGTTCTCGGATCCCGTTAAGGGCCGCAGCCCGATCTCAACCCCGCCGAGTACCAGCAGCGGCACGCCGGGGCCGCCGGGCAGAAGCAGCGCCTCGATCCGCCCGCCGGGTATCGGGATGGCGATGGCACGCGGGTCGTCAGACATGCGTGTCATTGTGGCGGCTGAAGGCCGCGCAGCGGCGTGTCGTCGCGGTGTCATGGTCGCGCGTGCATTCGTGCAGCACGATTGCACGAGTGCATGATCAACCTTGACGCCGGAGGATCGCCTCGCGATCAGCCTCAACCCACAGCACCTCGGCGATCGCAGAGTCGACCACGTCGCTCGGTGCCCGCGACTCCGTGCGCCCTGCCGCACCATGGCCCGCTCCGATCGGGTCCATCACCGGTCGGATCCGATTCTCGGGAGTCCATGGCGGCGGGAGTCGTGCCATCCAACGGGGAGGGACAGCGGCGTACTCCTCGAGGAACCTTCGGATCACGGCATTGAGACTGGAACCGCCGAAGTACGCCCGGGCGCGTGCCCAGGTGAGGACATCGTTGTCAACGCGGAATGTGACGCTGGTATCACGCGGAACGCGGGGAGTCGGCTCAGGCACAGCGGCAGGATGGGCACCGGGTGCTTATCAGCGGCTTATGATCGAACCATGATCAGCCGATCCGATGTCGAGCATGTCGCCAGCCTCGCGCGGCTGGGCCTGACCGATGAAGAGATCGAGCGGCTCGTGCCACAGTTGAGCCGGATCCTGGAGGCGGTGGGCACGCTGTCGGCCGTCGACACGAGCTCGGTGGGACCAACCGCGCAGGTGATCGCGCTCGAGAACGTGATGCGCGACGACGTTGCCCGGCCGGGCATGAGCCGCGAGGTGGCGCTGGCCGAGGCCCCGATCCGCGAGGGCGGCCTGCTGCGCGTCCCGGTCGTGCTCGAGGAGGGGCGCTAGCGCGATGCCAGGCACGCTCCCGCTCGCCGACCGCACCATCGCCGAGGTCGGAGAGCTGCTTCGCCGACGCGAGGTCAGCTCCCGCGACCTGACGGAGGCCTGCCTGGGACGCATCGCCCGCGACGGTGAGCGGCTCAACACCTTCCTGGCCGTTGGCGAGGAGCGCGCGCTGGCCACGGCGGACGATGCGGACGCCACATTCAAGGCCGGCGAGGGAGCGGACAGGCCCCTCCTCGGCATCCCGTACGCGCTCAAGGACATCTTCGTCACTCGCGCCCTGGACGACGACGGGCAGCCGAACGGCGGCCTGCCGACCACGGCCGGCTCGCGCATCCTGAAGGGCTATCGCTGCGCCTATGCCTCGGACGCGGAGGAGCGGCTGAGCAACGCGGGTGCCGTCCTGCTCGGCAAGACCAACCTCGACGAGTTCGCGATGGGCTCGTCCAACGAAAACAGCGCCTACGGCCCGGTCCACAACCCGTGGGACGACAGCACGGTGCCGGGCGGCAGCAGCGGTGGGTCGGCCGCGGCGGTGGCATCGGGGCAGGCCTTCTTCGCAACCGGGACCGATACCGGCGGCAGCATCCGGCAGCCAGCCTCGCTCTCGGGGATCGTGGGATTCAAGCCGACCTACGGGCTGGTGAGCCGATATGGGATGGTCGCCTTCGCCTCGTCGCTCGACCAGTGCGGCCCGCTGGTGCGCTCCGTCGCAGACGCGGCCGCGGTCCTCCAGGCGCTGGCGGGGCACGATCCACGCGACTCGACCAGCGTCGACATCCCGGTGCCCGACTATGCCTCGGCGCTGACCGGCGAGGTGCGCGGGCTGCGGCTGGGCGTCCCGCGCGAGTACTTCGTGGCGGGGATGGAGCCGGGGGTCGAGGCGGCGGTGCGCTCCGCCATCGGCGTCCTTGAAGGGCTAGGCGCCGAGATCGTCGAGGTCTCGCTGCCCTCCACCGACCACGGCCTGGCCACCTACTACATCATCACCCCGGCCGAGGCGAGCGCGAACCTGGCCCGATACGACGGCATCCGCTACGGCCTCTCCGCCGGCGAGGACGATCTGCTCGAGAACTACCTGCGCACGCGCGGCTCCGGCTTCGGTCCGGAGGTCAAGCGCCGGATCATCCTGGGCACCTACGCGCTTTCGGCCGGCTACTACGACGCCTACTACGTCAAGGCCCAGCAGGTGCGCACCCTGATCAAGGCCGAGTTCGACAGCGTCCTCTCCAAAGTCGACGCGCTGCTGGCGCCGACCTCGCCGTCGGTCGCGTTCAAGATCGGCGCCAAGACCGATGACCCGTTGCTGATGTACCTCAACGACGCGTGCACGCTGCCGGTCAACATCGCCGGGCTGCCGGGGATATCGGTCCCATGCGGGCTGTCAGATGGGCTGCCGGTGGGGTTTCAGGTGATCGGGCGGGCCTTCGACGAGTCGACGGTGCTGCGCGTGGCCGATGCCTACCAGCGCGCCGCCGGCTTCGCCGACCTCCGACCTCCAACTGCTCACGACTGACCCCCGTGACCCCGGAGGAGCATCTTGCCCAGGTGGAATCGTGGCGCGCGAGACGCGACGAACGGCTGCGCAGCCCCGATGGTTGGCTGGCGCTGGTCGGGCTGTCCTGGCTGACGCCGGGGGAGAACCACGCCGGGGCGCACCCGTCCAACGATGTGATCCTGCACGGGCACGAGATTCCTCCGCGGGTCGGGTCGCTGTGGCTGGAGGACGGCCGAGTGCGTTTCGTGCCGCACGAGGGGGTATCTCTGCCCGAGACGATGATGCTGGACGACCAGGTGGGGGACCCGACGGTGCTGGAGCTCGGATCCCTGCGCTTCCACGTGATCAGGCGCGGCGACCGATTCGGCGTTCGGGTGCGTGACGAGATGGCTCCGGCGCTGGCGACATTCGCCGGCATGCCGCACTTCGCGGTTGATCCCAGCTGGCGCGTCACCGGTCGGCTGGAGGCCGCGCCACCGGACGCGATGCTCGAGATCGTGGACATCACCGGTGCGCACAGCCTGGAAGCGACGCCCGGATCAGTCGCCTTCGAACGTGAAGGGGCTATGTGGCGCATTGCAGCCCTGCCGGGCGACGATAGCGACGGCTGCCTGTGGCTGATCTTCGGCGACGCGACCAACGGGACCGATACTTACGGCGGTGGCCGCTTCCTCTCCACCGAGCCGGTTGGCGAGGATGGCACGGTGGTGGTCGACTTCAACCTGGCCTACAACCCGCCCTGCGTCTTCTCGCCGTATGCCACCTGTCCGCTCCCGCCGCCGCAGAACAAGCTCGCGCTGCGCATCGGGGCGGGGGAGAAGGCGTGGCACGCCGCTGAATGAGGGGGTTCTCGCCCGCGCCGCCGCTGTCAGGGTCGTTCGTGCGGTCGTGCAGCACGACCGCACGGCTGCACGGCTGCACGACCGAGCTTGACGCCGACGCCAGCCCGCCCGGGGACCGTGTGCACCGCGCCCCCACTACCCCTCTGCTCGGAGCTCCTCGAGGTCCAGGCCGCGCTCCACCCGGCGCAGTGCCTCGTCGCTGATGACGCCGCGGTCGCGCAGGTCGATCACCGCCAGGCGCTGGGCATCGATCACCGCGCGCTGGATGATGGCGTGCTCGACTGCCTCCTGGTCCTGCGGTACCTCGCCGGACTCATGGTCGTGATCGAGGTGCTCGGTGGCGTGCTCGTGGCGTTCGCGCAGGTGCTCGATCAGCTCGAGGTGGCCCGGCCACTCCGCGGCCAGCTCGTCGAGGCGCGATAACGCGGCCTGCACCGCCGCCTCGCGCGCGTGCAGCTCCTCGTGCGCGGCTGAGCCGTCGTCGCCCACGCCGAGCCATCGGATCAGCAACGGCAGCGTGAGCCCCTGGCCGACGAGCGTGGCCAGGATGACGGAGAAGGTCAGGAAGATGACGAGATCGCGCTCCGGGAAGGGAGCGCCCCCCTCCACGGTGAGTGGCAAGGCGAGGGCGGCCGCCAGCGATACCACGCCGCGCATGCCGGCCCAGCCCACGACCAGGACGTTGCGCGGCGCCGGCGGTAGCTCTCGCTTGCGCATCTTCGACGACAGCCAACGCGGCAGGTACGTGCCGGGGAAGACCCACGCCAGCCGCACCAGGATGACGGTCACGCTGACCGCCACCGCCAACAACGCGAGCTCGCCAAACGAGCGCGAGGCGGAAAGGGTGTCGAGGATGGTCGGCAGCTGGAGACCGATCAGGATGAAGACCAGGCCGGTGAGCGTGAAGACCACCATCTGCCACACGCCGGAGCCAAGGACGCGGGTGTCCGAGCTGCTGATGCGCGGCACCTTCCGGCCGACCACGAGGCCGGCGGTCACGACCGAGAGCACGCCTGATACCCCCAGCGCCTCCGCCGCCAGCCACGCTCCGAACGGCGCGAGCAGCGAGAGCAGGACCTCCACCGGCGGATCCTCGAAGAGCCCCAGCACATAGGTGATCGCCCATCCTGCGAGCAGGCCGATGACCACGCCCCCGACGCTCACCATCACGAAGGAGACCGCCGCATCCCCGAGCGAGAAGGTGCCACTCACCGCCGCCGCCAGCGCGAGCCGGTAGGCGACCAGGGCGGTGGCGTCGTTCACGAGCGACTCGCCCTCCAGGATGATCACCACGCGACGTGGCAGCCCCAGGCGCTGCGCGATCGACGTGGCGGCGACCGCATCGGGCGGGGAGACGACGGCGCCGAGCAGGAAGGCGACCGCCCACGGGATTCCCGGCGCCAGGGTGTGCACGATCACGGCGACGATCCCGGTCGTGGCCAGCACGAGCCCAACCGCAAGGAGCCCGATCGGCCGCGCGTGTTCGGCCAGCTCGCGCGGCGAAGTGAAGAAGGCCGCGGAGAACAGGAGCGGCGGCAGGAAGAGCAGGAAGACGAGCTCGGGCGCCAGCTCGACGTGCGGCAGCCCCGGCACCAGGCCCAGTGCCAGCCCACCGAGGGTCATCAGGATCGGATAGGGGATACCGATGCGCCGCGCGGCAACGGTGAGCAGCGCGACCGCCAGCAGAAGCGCCAGGACCTGCTCGACCGGTTGCACGTCGCAAGCCTAGCGCGAGGATTACACTCCGGACGCGATGACCACCGAACCCGCCGCGCCACGCGTCGCACGCCCGACGTCCGACTTCCTGTCGGACAAGGTCCGCTCCCTCCAACCCTCGGGGATCCGCCGCTTCTTCGACATGCTGGCCGAGATGAAGGACGTGATCAGCCTGACCATCGGCGAGCCCGACTTCGTCACGCCTGAGCCGATCACGCGGGCCGCCATCGCCAGCCTCGAGGCGGGCGAGACCCACTACACCGCCAACGGCGGGATGATCGAGCTGCGCGAGGCGATCGTGGCGGACCTGGAGGCGCGCTACGCGATCCAGTACGAGCCTCGTACCGAGCTGATCATCACGGTCGGCGCATCCGAGGCGGTCGACGCCGCGCTGCGCGCCGTCTGCGACCCCGGCGACGAGGTGATCTATCACGAGCCGTCGTTCGTGGCCTACGCGCCGTGCATCACGCTCGCCGGCGGCATCCCGGTCGCCATCGCCACCGGCGACGAGACCGATTTCCAGATCACCGCCGCGCAGCTGGAGGCGGCCATCACGCCTCGCACCAAGGCGCTCTTCCTGGGCTACCCCAACAACCCGACCGGGGCGGTCCTCGACCGCGCCGAGCTGGAGAAGATCGCGGCCGTGGTCGAGCGGCACGACCTGCTGGTGATCAGCGACGAGATCTACGAGCGGCTGGTGTACGGCGGCCACGAGCACGTGCCGTTCTCGGCGCTCCCCGGCATGCGGGAGCGCACCGTGCTCATCGGTGGCTTCAGCAAGAGCTATGCCATGACCGGCTGGCGCATCGGCTGGGTGGCTGCACCCGCGGACCTGATGGTCGGGATCGCCAAGGTCCACCAGTACGGGATCATGTGCGCACCCACCGTCGCCCAGTTCGCGGCCCTGGAAGCGCTCCGCATCGGTGAGCCATTCGTGCTCGAGATGCAGGCCGAATACGACCGACGCCGGCAGCTGATGACCCGCCGGCTGAACCAGATGGGGCTGCTCTGCTTCGAGCCGCGTGGCGCCTTCTACTGCTTCCCGAACATCGCGCGCACCGGGATGGACGACGAGACGTTCGCCCAGGAGCTGCTGCGCGAGGAGCGCGTGGCGGTCGTGCCCGGCACCGCCTTTGGCCCATCCGGTGCCGATCACGTCCGAGTCTGCTACGCCACCGCCTACGAGGAGCTGGTCGAGGCGCTCGACCGGATCGAGCGGTTCGTCAAGCGCCACCCGTGACCGCGTGGCGGCGGGTGGTCGAGGGATTCTCGGAGACCGCCGAGAACTACGCCCACAGCATGGCTCCGTCCCTGCGCACCATGGCCGTCTCGGTCGTGCAGCGCGCGCGGCTGCGCGACGGGGACCGGATCCTGGATGCCGGCACCGGCACGGGGGTGGGCGCTTCGGCGGCGCTGACATCGGGGCGCCAGGTCGTCGGCGTGGACGCCGCCCCCGGGATGCTGGCCATTGCGCGACGCGAGGTTCCAGGCGCGCGATTCGTCGAGGCCGATTTCGCGGAGCTGCCCTTCCCCGCCGGCTCGTTCCACGTCGTTATCTCGGTCCACGCGCTGCACTTTGCGGCGGACCCCGTCGCGGCTCTGCGGGAGTGGCGGCGCGTCACGACCGGCGGCGGGCGCCTCTCGCTCTCCGTGCCCGGCCCCCACTCGGCGCTCCACTACCGCCTGTATGACCCGATCTACCGGCGCCATGGGCTGCACCGTCGCGTCGAAGTGCCAACCCGCGGCAAGCTCCTGGCCTGGGCGCGCGCCGCCGGCTGGCGGCATGTCACGGTCGAGGCCGATCCGGCCACCACCATTCGCCTGGCCGGCCCCGATTCCTTCGAGCGCTGGATGCGCACCGGCTCGCGCTCGATTGCCAGTCGTGCCCTCAGCGACGAACGATTCGAGGCCCTCTCCGCCGACCTGCTGGCTGCCACGCCGGTCGGCCCCGATGGCCTGCTCCACATCCCGTTCGGGACGCTCTACCTGACCGCCCGCAACCAGTAGCGGCGTTCGTCGGGGGGCGACGTCAGCGGGCGTTCGCCATGCAGGCCCTCGCCAGCGGCATGAGCGCCCATGGCGAGTGCTCGCCGGTTGCGTTCGATTCGGCGGTGAGGTCGATCCTGGGATCCTCGGCGATGAGCCGCCAGATCCAGCGCGCCTCGACGCTGTCGTTCTGCTCCTCGACCTGGGCATCGGTCTGCAGGCGCAGGCCCTTCACGCTGGCCCAGCGGTGCAGCTCGCCGCGGAGCGACCAGGGTCCCTCCGGGTCGGCGCCGGTGGGCTGGTAGTAGTACTCGAGGAGGCCGATGTCGGTCGCGACCAGGATCCGAAGCCGGCCGTTATCCGGGTTGAGGGTCACGTGCGCCGCGATCTCGGTGGCACCCAGCTCGCCCAGCTGGTGCTGCAGGATGGCGCGCGACCGCCCCAGCGAGTCCCACTCCCCGATCTTCATGCCGCTGAGGATAGCCGCTGGGTGTCGACGGCGGTCGCGTGTCTGCGTCACTGTCAGACCCGCTCGTGCAGTCGTGCTGCACGAATGCACGATCAACGCTGACGCGGACGAGACCGCGGGCGGGCTGCCGCCGTCCTCAGACCGCGCCCTACAATCGGCGCATGGCGGTTGCGACCAAGTACGAGACGATCATCGGCATCGAGGTGCATGCCCAGCTGCGCACCGAATCCAAGATGTTCTGCTCCTGCCCAACCGCGCCGCCCCCCGGCGCGAAGGACGAGCCGAACACCCGCACCTGCCCGGTCTGCATGGCCCTGCCCGGCACGCTGCCCGTCATCAACCGGAAAGCCGTAGAGCTGGTGATGCTGACCGGGCTTGCCCTCGATTGCGAGATACAGACCACCGCGGTCCGCTTCGAGCGCAAGAACTACTTCTATCCGGACCTGCCCAAGGGCTACCAGATCAGCCAGTACGCCCTGCCGCTGTGCGCACATGGGCGGCTTGAGGTGCCCGTCCCCGCCGAGGAGACGAGCGTCAGCATCGGCATCACCCGGGCACACCTCGAGGAGGACACCGCCCGCTTGCAGCATGGCGGCCGCGGCTACTCACTGCTTGACTTCAATCGGGCCGGCGTGCCCCTGATGGAGATCGTCACCGAGCCCGACGTCCGCAGCCCCGCCCAGGCGAGAGCCTACGGCGAGACGCTGCGCGACATCCTCCGCTACATCGGCGCCTCGGATGGCGACATGGAGACCGGCTCGATGCGGATTGAAGGCAATGTCAGCCTGAGACCGATGGGGACCGATGCCTTCGGCACCAAGGTCGAGGTCAAGAACCTGAACTCGTTCCGCTCGCTCGAGCGTGCCATGGAGTTCGAGGTCAACCGACAGGCCGATGCCCTGGAGAGCGGCGAGCGGCTGGTGCAGGAGACGCGCGGCTGGCACGAGACCGAGGGTCGGACCATGACTCAGCGCTCCAAGGAAGAGGCGAACGACTACCGCTACTTCCCCGAGCCCGATCTGCCCCCGCTGCGACCCTCCGAGGAGTGGGTGGCCCAGTTCCGCGCCTCGATGCCCGAACTGCCGGCCGCCCGCCGCGCCCGGTACGTGGCGTCGGCCACGTTTACCCAGGTCCCAGCGACGTGGAGCGCGACGGGAGAGGTCAAGGGCATGGGCCTCTCCGAATACGACGCAGGCGTGCTGACTTCGGACGTTGACTTGGCGGACTATTTCGACGCGGTCGTTGCGGCTGGAATTGCCCCCAAGACGGCAGCCAACTGGGTGACCGGGGAGTTCAGCCGTCTCCTCAACCAGCACGCCGCATCCGGTCTCCGCGCCTCGGCCGTCGCGCTGCGGCCGGAGGGTCTGGCCGAGCTGATCAGCGGGGTCGAGGACGAAACGGTGTCGGCCGCGAACGCCAAGACGGTGCTGGCCGAGGTCTTCCTGAGCGGCGAGTCGCCCAAGGCGGCCGTCGATCGGTTGGGGCTGCAGCAGGTGGGGGACGCGGAGAGCATCGGTGCCGAGATCGAGGCGGTCTTGGCCGAGTTTCCGGCACAGGTCGCGGAGTACCGCGACGGCAAGGCCGCCCTGTTCGGATTCCTGGTGGGCCAGGTCATGAAACGGACCGCCGGACGCGCCGACGCACGCCTCGTCAACGAGGAGCTCCGGCACCGACTCGAGGGGTGACGTGACCCAACCGCCGGACGGCTTCGTGCGCTCCGCCGACGGAACCAACATCGCGTACTGGCAATCCGGGCAAGGGCCGACGCTTCTAATCGTCCACGGCGGTGGGAATTTCCACGCCGGCTGGGACCCCATGCTGCCCCTGCTCACGCCGGAGTGCACCGTGGTGACCATCGATCGACGCGGCCGAGGAGCGAGCGGCGATGCCCAGCCATACGCTATCGAGCGCGAGATCGAGGATGTAGCGGCAGTTGCGGATGCTTTCGGCCCGATGTGCGTGCTCGGTCACTCGTTTGGGGGACCAATCGCGCTCGAGGCGGGCCTCCTCACCGACGCCATCTCCAGCCTGATCATCTACGAGGGATGGCCAGGCCCCGAAGAGGACCTCACGGTCCTACCTGATTTTGTGCTCCCGATGGAGGCGCTCATCGCAGCCGGTCGCTACGAAGAGAGCGTGGAGTACGACGAAACGCCAGAAACGATCGAGAGGCTGCATGCAGACCCGCTGTGGCCATCGTGGGTCGACGCGACGGCCACCTTTCCCAGAGAGGTGAGGGCCTATTACCGGTTCTGGACCGAGCACCCGATCGGCGACGGACGGTGGCGCGACCTTCGGATCCCGATCCTCCTGCTTTACGGCGAGCAGAATCCGGCATTCGGTCTGGGGGCGGTGCAGCTTGCCGGCAGCCTGGCTGACGCCCGAATTGAGATGTTGCCAGGGCAGGGCCATACCGCCTATGCCGAGGCACCTGAGATTCTCGCAGCGGCGGTGCTCCCGTTCCTCGCCTCCGCCAACGCCCGCTAGCCGGAAACGGGGACGTGTCAAAGCGCGCCGTCAGTCGGCCAGGTCATGAAGCGCACCGCCGGCCGCGCAGACGCGCGCCTTGTCAACGAGGAGCTAGGCCGTCGCCTCGAGAGCTGACCCAGGCCCGGGCTGACCAGCCGATTGTCAGTACGACCAACCAAGCACCCAATTGACGCGCCTGGTGGTCAATAAGGCGGCTGAGTCGCGCGCCTGGCTCGTTCAGCGGGTATCCAGACCACTTAGCAGTCAGGTCTGACAACGGGGTGATCCGCGCAGGGTACGGCCAGTCCGTCAGTCGGCCAGGGCCGGCTCGACGGCCTCGCCCCTCGCTCGGAGCGTGGCCGCCGCAATGCCCAAGAGGATCAACCCTGCGCCGGCCAGCTGGATCTGGTCGAGGCGCTCCCCGAGCAGCGCGGCCGCGAGCAGTGCGCCGGAGATCGGAATCAGGAGCAGGAATGGTGCCGCCCGGCTCGCAGGCATGCGACGCAGTGTCGCGATCACCAGCACGTGCGGCAGAGCCGATGCCGGCAACGCCAGCCAGAGCAGCGCGGTCCAGCCAGCCAAAGTCAGGTTGGGCAGCAACGC
Source organism: Chloroflexota bacterium (assembly GCA_040902225.1). NCBI lineage: Bacteria > Bacillati > Chloroflexota > Chloroflexota bacterium. The sequence continues at coordinate 883,697 of JBBDXT010000004.1, read as the reverse complement.
CCCCGCGTCCACGACGACCTGGAGCAAGGAAGAGACCAGCAGGCTGGAGACGAGCAGCCAGAAAGCCACCGTGAGTGTCGGCAGGCGAGCGGGGTCGGCCCAGAGGCGCGCGAGTCCCAGGTAGACCGCGAACGAAAGCGCGGCGCCTAAGGCGATAAGGACGCCAAGGACCTCGACATGCGCGCCGCCCGGGCGGGCCAGCAGGACAAGCCCCAGCGCTGCCACCGCCAGCGCCCCGAGCCCTCGCCGGCCGAGCGGCTCGCCGAGCAGGAACGCGGCGACTGCCACCGCCAGGAGTGGATAGGTCCCGACCACAAAAGAGGTAATGGAGGCACCGGTCAGGAAGATCGCCACGTTCATGCAGATCAGAAAGAGCGCACCGCCCAACACGGCCAGCACGGCCAGCCGCCCGCGGTCTTCGGGCGCGGGCCGTAGCCATCCAAACTCGCCGCGCAACGCGGCGAACACCGCCACACCAAGAGCCGCCAGCAGCGTTCGCCATGCGGCGGCACCCAGGGGAGGCATCTCCTCCAGCAGCAACCTCGTCACGGGAAAGGCGCTGCCCCACAGGATCGCCACCAGCACCATCAGGACCTCCCCCGAGAGGGCGGTGCGGGTGAAGGGCGAGCGCATCGGGCTATGCTAGCCGGGTGTCTGCCCAGCACACGGACGACCGCGATCCCGCCGCCCTGCGCCGTTTCGCGGTCGAGCTGCTGGACGAGACCGATCCCCTCGTCATGCGCCACGTGGAGACCGGACTGCGGGTCTCCTCCAAGCCGGATGACACGCTCGTCACCCAGGCAGATACCGAGGTCGAGACGCTCCTCCGCGAGCGGATCACGGCTGCCTTCCCGCACCACGGCCTGGTCGGCGAGGAGTTCGCCGATGAGGCGGGGGACGGCGAGACGCGCTGGATCATCGACCCGATCGATGGCACCCACAACCTGGTCCGCGGCATCCCCGTCTTCGCCACCCTGGTCGCCGTCGAGCGCGCTGGTGAGCTGCTGGCCGCGGCGGTGTCGGCGCCCGCGCTGCAGCGGCGCTGGCACGCATCGAAGGGGGAGGGATCATCGGTTCGCGACCTGCGGGGTGAACGCGCCATCAGCGTCAGCGCCGTCGAGAAGCTGGCAGACGCCCAGGTGGTGTGGTCCGGCCTCCGACCCCTGGAGGCGGCGGGCTACGGGCCTGCGATCGCGTCGCTCGGACGCCGCGCGTGGCGTGACCGCGGCTTCGGCGACTTCTGGGGCTACATGCTGGTGGCCGAAGGAGCGGCCGATGCGATGCTCGAGATCGGTCCGACGCTCTGGGACCTGGCCGCCCCGGCGCTGATCGTCCGTGAGGCGGGCGGCCGGCTGACCGATTTCGCCGGTCGCGACTCCTACGCCGGCCCCCAGGCGCTGGCCACCAATGGCCGCCTGCACGCCGCCATCGTCGAGCACCTGGCCTGAGCCTGTGACGCGAGACGAACGGCGCCTGGAGCTCGGCATCGCGATGGTGCCGGTGCTGCTGGCCTTGATGACCATCGTCATCATCTTCGACCCGCGACTCGCGCCCGCCACCGTCAACCAGCCGCTCGATCTCGTGACCAGTGCCCTCGGCCTGCTGGTCGCTGTCGCCGTCGCGATCCTGGGCTGGGTCCATTTCCAGGAGGGGAACGACCCCTCCGCCCTCATCCGCGCCAGCGCGTTCCTGGTGCTGGCCGCCCAGAACGCCCTGCTCATCCTGGTCGGTGTTCTGGGCATCGACGCCGCCTTTGGACTCTCGCTGGAGGCACCCGGTCAGCTGCCGCTGTGGACCGTCATCCTGACTCGTGGCGTGGCCGCGGGCCTGCTGGGCGTCGCCGGCGTGGCCGCCTTGCGACGCTGGTCCTCCGACGGGTGGCCAGCTGCCCTGGTGCTGGCGCTGCCGGCGCTCCTCGTGACAGCGGTGATCGTGGCGGCGGCCGCGATCCAGCCATCGTTGCCGCCGCTGCTCGATGACACCGCCCTGGCGCAGCTGCGAAGCGATCCGACGTCGCCGCTGGTGGAAGCCAGCAGCAACGGCCTCATCGCGCTGCAGGCGCTCATCGGGCTGGCCATGCTGGCGGCCGCGGCGTTCAGCTACCGGGTCTACCGGCGCGACCGTCGCAGGGTGGATGCCTACCTGGCGGTCGGCTTCATCGTGGCCGCCTTCAGCCAGGTGCACGCGGCGATTCACCCCGGGTCATATGCGTCACTGGTGACCACCGGCGACCTGCTGCGCGTCGCCTTCTACGGGATCCTGCTGGTCGCCGTGGCGGTTGAGACGCGGCAGGATGTGCGCGACCTCCACGCGGCCAACGTGGAGCTGGCCCGCCTGCGCGACATCGCGGCGACGCAGGCCACCGCCGAGGAGCGCGCCCGCCTGGCGCGCGAGATCCATGACGGGATGGCGCAACAGCTGTGGCTGGCCAGGCTCAAGCAAGGTCGCCTGCTGACGGAGGGCGTCCTCTCGGATGAGGCGTTGGCGCTAGCAGCCGATGTTTCGAGCTCGATCGACTCGGCCATGGACGAGGCCCGCCAGGCGATCCTGGCTCTGCGGCCGGCCGAAGGGAGCACGTTCGTCGAGGTCATGGCGAGCTACGTCGACGAGTTCAGCGATCGCTTCGGGATTCCCGCCGAACGCCGCATCGACCCCATCGTCGAACGCCTTGAGCCACGCGCCCAAGCCGAGCTGCTGCGCATCGCGCAGGAGGCCCTGGCCAACGCCCGCAAGCACGCGGATCCCAGCCGCATCCTGGTCAACATCGAGTCCACCCCTGACGGGCTGCGGCTGACGGTGGCCGACAACGGGCGCGGCTTCGACCTCGGCGTCGGCGGCGTGAAGGGCTATGGTCTGCGAAGCATGCGCGAGCGCGCGGAACTGATCGGGGCCTCGCTGGCTGTCGAGTCGCGGCCGATGGACGGCACGCGGGTGATCGTCGACGTGCCGCTGGCACCGGCAGCCCAATGAGCTCATCGCCTCCGATGCGCGTCACGCTGGTCGACGATCATGCCCTCATTCGAGCTGGCTAGGGACCGGCCGGCGAGCGCATCCTCAATCCACGTTGCTTCTGGACCCGGTGCGCCATCCCATTCTCAGTGGCATCCGCCGCATCACGATCCATGTCAAGGCGGCAGCAGCAACTCCAACTGCGCCGGCCCCGAATCCAAGCAGCGGGACGTCGGAGACTGCAATTGTGTTGGAGTTGAACTGGAAGGAGATATCCCAGGTCGGCAGCAGCCCTTGATAGATGAACGGCCAGCCGTTGGGTAGCGGCAACGCGGATAGCGCCGGATAGAGGACCGCAAAGCCTATCGCGGCCGCACCGACCACCACAGCGACCAAGCGTCGCGGTTTCTGCATGCCGAGAATGAACCAGGCGGCGACGACGGAGCCGATCAACCAGAGGCCTAACGGCAGCGCGACGTCCAGGAGTGGCCGATTGCACTCGAACGAGGTCGGATTGATCTCGGCGACCCCGGCGACGGCGCACAGGCCGTCCTTGAAGATCCACATCAGTGCCGGGAGGATAAGAACGGCCGCAACGGCCACCCGCGCAAGCGACCAGGTACGGCCCGATGGGCCGTTCCACACCTCGGCCAGGAAATAGGCAAGGAGCAGGTAGTAGAACGGCAGAATCGTGTACCAGTGGTAGTTGTACGCCACGCGGTCGATACGCGCCCATGGCAGCCAGAGCGAGCACATCGCGATCACGACGAACGCCAAGGCGGTGCTGCGGCGACGCCACGCCTGCCACGCCCCGAACACAGATGCCGGGATCCCCAGCCACAGCAGCACGGGGTTTCCGGTCAGCAGCATGATCACCTGCGAGCCGTCGCTGTACGTGTTGAGGTGACCCCAGACCGGCTTCAGCCCGAGCGGCCACGCCCACCATGGCGACGATGCGGCGTGTGGAGTCCGAAGGTCGTTGTGGTAGTGGTACATCTGCGATTGCAGGTCCAGGAATGTCTGGCCGGTATGACCTGGCGGCCAGCCTGGGAATAGCTGCGGATCACCGGTCGCCGACAAGGTCCACGGTATGTAGCTGACTACGTACACGACGAGCGGCATGATCAAGAGGCATGCCAGGGCGAACGCAAACGGGATGCCGAAGCGAACACGCGGATTCACCCAGCCTGGAATACTCGCTGAGTTGCTCCCGCGGGAGGGGTCGAGCGGCCGCACGACCACCACCCCCATGAGCACTGTCAAGCCGAGCATCAAAAGCACGAACGTCACGTTCGGCGGCTGGCTCGCCAAGGCCTGGAATCCGAATACGGCGGTCAGGAGCACCATCCCGGCCAACGCCAACCATCTGCCGGCCTGGGTCCGCGCCAGCACCATCAGGACAGCGCCACCGATGGCATACACCCCGACCCACTTGGTGCCCAGTGCAAGGCCGAGCAGGAGGCCGACCACCGGTAACCCGAAAACCGGCAACAGCCATCGGCCGGGCCCTCGGGGCCTGGCCTGCATCAGGGCCAGCAATAGCGCGAATGCAGCGACGATGAAGAAGCCAAGCAATGAGTCATTCATCGCAATGCGGCCCTGGATGAAGAGCAGGCCGTCAAGGGCCATCACCACGGCCAGCAAGACGGCGACTACCCGGCGCCGGAAGAGCATGCGGGCAAGGAGGTACATGAGCGCGGCGGTCAGCGTCCCAGCGACGACGCCAGGCAGCCTCCATGCCGAGGCATGGCTCCCAGCATCGACGTACACCACCGTCCCGGAGGCCGAAAAGGTAAGCGCCTGCTGGCGATCGAGTGACGGCGTGTCGGGCTGGACATCGAGCATCCAGGCGACGGGGTCGAACGGAAGGCGCGCGTCGGCGAAGACAGAATTGGTGTGAGGTTCGACGACATAGATGGTTGGGTCGCCGGTTGAGGTCTGACCGAGCACGTGGACCATGTTTGAAGGCCGATTCCAATGCGCCTCGACCACCGGGCCGGGCATCCCAAAAAGATCGAATAGGGTCATGCCGCCATCTCCTCCGACCTGCACGGCCGCCATCTGGCTGGAGTCGAGGGTGGCGTAAATCGTGGGAGTGGGCAGGGTCGCCTGGTTGCGCCATCCGAAGTCACTGCCGTCAACGAACTCGATCCCAAGTGGACGAGCTGGCAATCCGATGCTGGAGAATTCCTGCAGGCTATTCGCATCGAGCCCCTTCAGACCTCCCGGGACGGCGGCAACGAGTTGCGTCTGTTCGCCCACCGGCATCGTCGTGATGCCGCTCAGTCCGGTCAGGCTCGCGGTTGCAAGCGGCGCACCTGCCCCGGTGAGCAGGGTGAGCCGATGGCCGTCGGTAACGGCGAGGACGCGGTCGCGAACGACGACGCGGAGGGTAGTGATCTGGCCCTGGAGGTCAGCAATTGGGACCGGGTCAGGCGCGCCACCGCCATTCAGGGCCGCGTCGATGGCCGAGCCATCGATTGCCCAAACGCCGCCATCATCATCCGCCGCGTACAGGCGATGCGTGGCTCGATCGAAAGCCACCAGCTGCGCACCCGGGAGGGCCGCAACGACCGCTCTGGCAAACAACCCGCGGGGAGCGATGCGGAGCTCCGATCCGGTCGCGATCGCGATCAGGTCGCCTCCGTATCGGGTGGCGGTCTCGGGGGCGAAGAATGCCGGGTCGAATGCGACCGCCCGCACCGGCGTTCCGACGCTTGCGGCGGTGGTGGCCCGGTCGTTCCCAAACGCAGCGATGCTCAGCGCCTGAACGTACTTCGAGATGTGCGGATGGGTCCACTCGAAGATCTCGGTGTGGATGCCATACCGCCAGTCCTGGAGAAACTCGGTGCCCGTCGCCGGGTAGTACAGTTCGTCGAAATAGACTCCGCGCGGGGTATCGATGCGATACGTTCGGACCGCGAAGGTCACGACCAGGATCGCGATCAGGACCCAAATATCCCGTCGATCAAGGCGGCCAGCCTCCTCGGTGGACAGAGCGCCACTGTTGTCTGCGGGCGGCGACCCTGCATCGAGGCGACGTCGAAAAGGTTTCGACAGGTTATCGGCCAAGCCTGACATCCACTGCATGGCGGCATCGAGGGCGCCAGGTGAGGATGTTCTGCTCCGTTGAGCCCTCTCTTCAACCAGTCGTTCCGGCGCGTCGACGCGAGCTGCTGCTGAGCTGGTCGGCGCGGCCGACGGCTGAGGCATCGCGCTCGGCGGCCTGCGCCCCGCCGAGCGGAGTAAGACCGATGCTAGGGCGGGCAACGCGATCCCGCGCGCCCAAGCAACCAGGAGCGCGCCAAACAGAGCCGTATTGGCCAGCGAGACCGCGATCACCACGGCGTCGCTGCGAAATAGATCCCCGAGGGGAGCGCCGATCAGACCCGGGGACGCAAATCCTGGCTGGGACAGCGTTACCACTGCATGCAGGTTCACGGCCGCCAGCACTCCCAGGGCGATGTACCACCATCGCCAGCGGCGTTCCGAGAGTGTGGTGCCAGCCACCAGCAGGGCGAAGGTCACGAAGACGGGGAAGAGGTACCGTTCGTGCGCCCGGGTCGGTAACGCGAAGAAGGCCAGGGCGAGCACGGTCAAGCTACCGAGGATTGCCCCTCGGTCATCCCTCAGCAGAAGCACGATTGCCACACCGGCCGTAACCAGCGCGAATGATGTCGCGCCGATGGTCACCGCCTGGATCGGGCCGATGACCTGTAGCGAGTCGAAGGTCCAGATGAAGGTGCGACTCAGCTCGCTGTAGAGCGGGATGGGACCGACCAGGGCCCATGCATTGAAGGCGTTCGCCGTGAGGACGTGGTAGTAGTCCGCCAACGAGCCGATCAGGCTCACGAAGCCCGATACCTGGCCGATCACCGGGATACTCACCAGCTCCGGGGGTGCCAGCAACTGCAGATCGAATGGCAGGATGGCAATCACGAAGACAGCGACCGCCACGATTGCGCTCGATACGAGCCGCTCGAATCCCTGGCGCTTGGAAAACCAGCCCACCAGGATGCGATCCAGGACCGCGTTGCGACTCCTACTCCCGGGTATCGGTCCTGAGCCCACAACGAAGAGGTGACGACGCAGCAGTATGGGCCCGATCACCACCAGGCAGATTGCATTCTGAGGCTTGATGACCGCTGCGAGGACGGCCATCGCCACAGCGGGTTCACTCCAGCCCCCCAATAGAAGTAGGAGGGCGGCAACGACAAAGAAGAGGCCGACCGAATCAACCTGCCCGAAAACCGCAGACTCGTACCAGGTTATCGGGACGAACAGGTAGAGGGCCGCAGCCACAAGACCCGCCCGGCTGCCGAACCAGCGCCGACCAGCTCGGTACAGCAGGATGGCGATGCCCAGGTCCGCAAGGATGGCGGGCACCTTGAGGAGCGCGAGTGTGATGCCATCGGCCGGTTGTCCAAGCAGTCCGCCGAGGAACCGGCCGGCGAGGCCCAGGGGCCACAGGAAGTACAGGTAGCCGACCGGTGACGGCTGGTAGAAGCCGTTATGTGCGACGAAACCGCCTGGCCCGTAATCGGCCAGCGTGAGGGCCGCGTTCTTGAAATAGTCGAGATCCGCCTGCAACCCCTGGCCGGGCGCGATCACATACGCGATAACCACGCGGAGCAGCAGGCCTGCGAGGAGGATAGGGGCAATTGCCTGAAGCAGCTTGGCGAGCCCGGCCGGTCGATCCTCCGAGGGCGGAGGAGGTGCTTCGTTCCCACCGTTGGACAACGTCAAGATGGGACCACTCCGGTGCGAAACTGAATCGCGCGGCGGGAGTATAGCAGTTGATTCTCACGGTCCCCGGAGGCGACGGAAGTCCCTCTCGTGCCCCCGTACCGGGGAGCCATCGACCTCCCAATGCGCCACCGCGAAACTTCCCAGATGGCACGCCCATACACCACCGCAATTCGATCAAGGTCACGTAGGATGGGGCGGAACGCCGAATGCCAACCGAATCTCGGAGGGCCTGCATGATTCCGGCCACGCTAGATCGCCCACGGCAGAGAGGGCCGGTCAGCCCACGCCTAGGAGGGATTTTGGCCTTGGTCGCCCTGGTCGTTCTCATGACGGGCTGTGGCGGTGGGAGCGAAGGCCAGAAGGCGCTCGACGAGCTGAACGCCGGTCTGGCCTCCTCAAGTCAGGGCAAGACGGATGAGGCGGTTGCGCATTACAAGGCGTGTCTCAAGCACGAACCACTCAACCAGTTCTGCATCTACAACCTTGGGGTCATTGCTCAGAACGCCGGCCGAGCCTTCGAAGCGGAAAACGATTACCGACTGGCCCTGCTGATTGATCCAGAGTTTCCGTCGGCGCTCTTCAATCTGGCGATCGTGCGGACCGACGCCGGGTCCATCTCCGAGGCCATGGACATCTACCGGCGGTATATCGATGTCCGCCCTGACGACGCCAGCGGGCATCTGAACCTCGGCCTGCTCCTGCGAGCGAATGGGCAGGTCGAGGAGGGTGCGCTGGAGCTTGCCAAGGCCAAGGCGCTCGACCCAAACGTCAGCATTCCAACGTTCCAGCCCGAAACGACGGCGGGGTCAACGCCGGTGGAACCGAGCCCGTCCTAGGCGAGGTCGCCGCGCGGGGCGCATTCCGCGGACGACAAATACGATGGGCTTTATGCTTATTCGGTGGCCGAGGCAGATCCGATCACCCGGCGCCTGATCATGTCGCTCGTTCTGCTCCTGGAGCGATGAGCGCGCGTCGCATCGAGTGGGCGGTCGCCCTGGTCCCGCTGGGACTCACTGCCCTGACGGTCCTGCTCCTCGTGAGCCCACAGGTCGCGCCGGCGATCGTCAGCGAGCGACTCCCGTGTGCCCAGGCCGAGCTGCTCCGGATCGTGCAAGAGGCGCTGGCGAACTCGCGCAAGCCCGCCGATGCCACCCGCGGGCGGGTCGACGCTGAGCCGATTCCCTCCGGTGTGCGCCTGACGATCGGTGACAACGACCGGGGCTTCGTCCCAGACCCGAAACGGACGAGCGGGTATGGTCTGCGCAGCATGCGCGAACGAGCGGTCTTGATCGGAGCCTCATTGACCATCGAGTCCCAACCCCGAGATGGGACCCGAGTGGTGGTCGAGGTGCCTTTCCTCGAGGCGACCGGATGAGCGGCCCTGGGCCGATGCGGGTCATGTTGGTCGACGACCATGCCCTTGTCCGCTCGGCAGTGCGCCAGGCCATCACCGCGCCAGACATCGAGGTGGTCGGTGAGGCGGCCACCGCTGAGGAGGCCCTCCTGCTGGCTCCCGAACTGCGCCCGGAGCTGATTCTGCTCGACATTAACCTGCCCGGGACCGATGGTCTCCGCATCCTCCGCGAGCTCGGTCCGCGACTGCCGGACACGCGCATCGTGATGCTCACCGTCTCAGGAGGTCGCCGCGACCTGCTTGAGGCGATGCGGAGCGGCGCTGCCGGCTACCTCACCAAGGACCTCAGCCCTGAGGCGCTCCAGCGCGCCGTGCGAGGTATCCGGGCCGGCGATCTGCCCATGTCACGAGCGAGGGCCGGCGAGGTCGTGCGGTCATTGGCCGGCAGCCAGCGACGGACCGGCGTGGCCGAGATGAACGACCCGCTCGCTGAGCTGAGCGATCGCGAGCAACAGGTGCTGATTCAACTCGCTGATGGGCTGACCGACCGGGAGATAGGGACGCACCTGGGGATCTCTCCGCGGACGGTCGAGACGCACGTCGGCAGCATTCTGCACAAGCTCGGAGTGCGCAACCGCGCGCAGGCTGCACGGCGGTATCTCGAGTCCAACGACCAGGAGCCAGGCTCCTAGGAGTATGCCGCGCTCCCACGGGAGGCGGCGATGGCGGCGGCGATCTGGACCCGCAGCAGACGCGGCTGGTCGACCTCCACGGCCAGGTCCGACCCGTCCTGCAAGCGAATAAGCACCAGGCGTTCCAGGACGACCACCATCTCATCGATCTCGCCGAGTGGCACGTCGGTCGTCCTCTCGCCGATGTGCAGCAGGCGCCACGATGTCAGGTACAGGGTGCCTCCGCGCAGCTCCGGGGCGCCCTCGTCTGCAGGGCCGCGCTCAAGGATCGCGCTATAGCGGACGGCGTGCAGCGCTTCGCCCGATGTGGACACCGGTGCGAAGCCCGCGACGGGCTCGATGGCCGTTAGGCCATCGGCCGCGAACAAGTCGCGAGCCGCATCTGCGGCGGCCTCATCGGCAGCGATCCGGGCCCTGATGCTTTGGGCATCGCGCACGGCTGGACCCTCAGCAGTTGTCGAGCCGCCGTCTAACCCATGGTCCGACGCAGCCGGCTCTTGGTCGATGGCGTCGGCAGCTGACACATTCGGGAGTGTGCCATGCGCCTGCGACGTGGCGATCGTGGTTTCCGCAATGCCGGGCGCTCGGTCGATCGGCTCAAGCGCCATTGGGTCGTCAGGAATCGCCACTGCACCTCCGGTCAAGGCGGCGTCGGCAAGAGCAACGGCCGCCTGGTAGAGGCGCGCTCGGACTCCTGCTCATGCCGCCCTGACGCTGCTGTCACTGTAGGGTCGGAAGCCTTCGGCGTCCTCCGCAGATCTACCGACCGGATTACGGATTGGTCTCATCCGTACCCGTCCGTACCGCCCTCAAACACCCACCCCGCAGTCGATCATCCCGTAGGGCTTCTCGGGATACTGACCGGGATATCCGTACCTCGATCCGTATAGCCCCTGATGTTCAGGCGCAGGGCCCGCCTTACGCTCCGCCATGTGCCTAATGGCCCGATGTCTAACTGCCTGTGCGCCCAGCCACACCCGGGATCATGCCCGCCTGTCCTCCGCGGTGGCGAAAAGGCTGAGCGCGGGGAAGCACCAGGCCGAACCCGTCGCCTACCAGCGGCTCTTGATGCCCACCCAGGCTGGGGAGATGGCGCATTAGGTTGAGCCCGAGGGCCCGACCAGAGTGACCAAGAGTCCGTCTCCCAGGGGAGTGGGGCTTTCATCAGAAACGATCGAATCGGAGTTCGATCCGGAAAGGAGCAAGGATGCGAATCAGGCTCGCCGTCGGTACAACCGCAGGATTAGTCCTCGGCCTCATCGCCTTCACCGGCGTATTCGGCGCTGGCCAGATTTACGCCTGCGTGAATAACAGCAGCGGCACGATCAAGATCATCGACGGAAACTTCCCGTCGCAGTGCCCGAACGGCTCCTACTTCCTCCAGTGGAATGATGTGGGCCTTACCGGTGCGACCGGCGCCTCCGGTGCTTCGGGTGTCTCTGGCGCGTCCGGTCTAACCGGTGCCTCCGGGGCCTCTGGCCTGACAGGTGCCTCCGGTGCTTCGGGTGTCTCTGGCGCGTCCGGTCTAACCGGTGCCTCCGGGGCCTCTGGCCTGACAGGTGCCTCTGGCGCGTCTGGTGCGTCGGGTGAGTCCGGTCTAACCGGTGCCTCCGGGGCCTCTGGCCTGACAGGTGCCTCTGGCGCG
>JBBDXT010000004.1:870706-872208 GCA_040902225.1 Chloroflexota bacterium | reverse complement strand
GGTGCGTCTGGTCTGACCGGTGCGTCTGGTTTGACCGGTGCGTCTGGTCTGACCGGTGCGTCTGGTTTGACCGGTGCGTCTGGTCTGACCGGTGCTTCCGGTGAGACTGGTGCATCGGGTGCTTCAGGTGCCTCTGGCCTGACTGGTGCCTCTGGTGTAACTGGTGCGACCGGTGCCTCCGGTGCTTCAGGCCTGACCGGTGCCTCCGGTGCTTCAGGCCTGACCGGTGCGTCCGGTGCCTCCGGTGCGTCTGGTGCGTCCGGTGTTTCAGGTGCCTCGGGTGCCTCGGGTCTGACCGGTGCCTCCGGTGCTTCTGGTGTGACCGGTGCTTCGGGCGCTTCGGGCCTGACCGGCGCCTCCGGTGCCTCGGGAGCCCAGGGTGCTTCCGGCCCCAGCTCGTTGTCGGGCTTGGTCGTATACCCGTCCTCGGCGGTGACGGGCACCACGGCAACCCAGACGTGTCCAGCCGCAAACCCGATCGTTATCGGTGGCGGCTACAGCGGCCTCGCCGCTACTGGTGGAACCCAGAATTCGCAGTACACGATCGATAGTTACCCAAGTGCAACCGACGCGTGGACTGTGAGCTTGAGCGTGTCTGATGCGGGCTGGACCATCTATGCCGTCTGCTCCAAGTAGCGGCGACTGAACCGCTCCTCCACCAAATCGGTGGGGACCGGACGAACCCCGGCAGGGCAGCCCTGCCGGGGTTCTGCTATGCCGCAGAACCGGGTGGACGCCCGAACCATCGGTCTGTCCTGCCACCCATGCTTCAGTCAACGCCTGAGCCAGCGAGCCTCCGCGAGGAGCAGCCGGCGTCATCGGTCCAGTCGCGGCGTTCGACCCGGGCGAGCTGATCCGCACCTGCGCGAACTGCGGCTCGACCATGGAAGAGCGCAAATGCAAGCTCATCTGCCCCCGCTGCGGTTACTTCCTGTCGTGCTCGGAATGGTGGCAGAGCTGCCCCGCTGACGGTCAGCGCTTATTGCGGGCAGGACGCTCCACGGGCTGCTGCTCGCGCACGAGTCGGTCGATTGCCGCGCGGAAGCGTGCGCCGGACGCATGTCGCCGCAACCAGATGAGGTAGTCGATGTCCCGCCTGGCTACGTCACGCAGCGTCCAACCCTGGTAACGGCCAAAGTCGAGCGTGACATGGGTGGCGTCGTCGTCATCCGGCAGTGGGGCTCCATGGCTCCTCGGCTCGGCCGCGGTACGAGGCGGGTTGGCCATCCGGTCGCGCTCATAGGCCCTGCGAGCGGCTTCGTCTCGCACCTGTGCGTATGCCCAGTTCAGATCCGCCATGCGCCGCTCGGCAGCAGCGTCGAGGGGTGCGTCCTTGCCGTCAGGATGCAGCTTGCGGGCGAGCACGCGGTACGCGGCCCGAACGACATCGGGATCCGCGTCTCGGATGACGTACAGGATGCGATACGGGTCGCGCCTCTCCATTCGAGCAGCCTAGCGCGCTCGTGCGTCGATCGGGGGGGGGGGGGGGGGGGGGGGGGGGG
>JBBDXT010000004.1:754964-870696 GCA_040902225.1 Chloroflexota bacterium | reverse complement strand
CCCCCCCCCCCCCCCCCCCCCCCCCCCCCCCCCCCCCCCCCCCCCCCCCCGCCGTAGGTCTTGCGCGCCGCGGCGGACGGAGTCATCGGTCTATCCTGGCGCCCATGCTTCAGCTAGGGCCTGCACCAGTGAGCCTCCGCCAGGTGGATCCGGCGTCATCGGTCCAGTTGCACGAGTCCGACCCGGGCGAGCTGATGCGCACCTGTGCGAACTGCGGCTCGGCCATGGAAGAGCGCAAGTGCAAGCTGATCTGCACCGGCTGCGGCTACTTCCTCTCCTGCTCGGACTACTACTGACGAACCAGAGCAGCAGGCCCGGCGCACCATCTGGACGCATTCCGCTGCCGGGAGTACCCTGCACTCCCTGAGGGCTGGGCTGTCGGTCAAACCTCTGCGTCAATGAAGAGGCCCTCCGATGTTGAGACTTGGCACGCGGCGTCGGTTTTCTGGGCTGCTCGTGAGCAGCATGATGGTTACCGCGCTGGGCGGTGGTTCCAGCCCGGTCCTGGGCGCCGACGGTGACCCGGCCACCATCCTGTTCGTCGGTGAGATCGCGAGCGCGACCTCGTACAACCACGTCGGTGTTGTCTTCGACAAGCGGCTCGACGAGACCGTTCCCGTTCCGTTCGACCATTTCACCGTAACCATCGACGGCACGCCGCATGATCCTGTTGGAGGCGACTACCTGCTGTCGGGCCTCGCAGGAACTGGCGGTCCCTTCGATCCGAGCGGCACGACGCTGATCCGGCTGGATCTGCCCCCGAGCGCCAGCATCGGGCCCTCGTCGGAATTCCAGGTCAGCTACCAGGAGGGACCCGCCCCGCTGCGCGACCTGTCGTTGACTCCGCCGCTGACCCCGCAGACCGTCGCTGGCGAGGTCCTTGACATGGGCGATTTCGAGTTTCTCGGCGCCCTGGTGGATGCTGCCAATGCGACGAACCGGCTGACCTTGCTCTTCACCGGGCAGGTGGACCTGGACTCGATTCCTGCGCTTGACGACTTCGCGGTCACCGTTGACGGAGTCGCAGATGCAGTCTCGCTGGTCGAACCGCGCTTTACGGACATCGGGCTCGGAGTGGTCGACCTCGTCCTGGCGACACCCGTGCAAGGCGGGCAGGTCGTGGACTTCACCTACACTGCCGACCCCGATGGGAACCGATTCACGGCACGGAACGGCGGCCTGGTCCTCGGCTCGTTCTCCCAGACGGGAGTCGCCCTCTTCATCCCACCGACGACCGCGACCGCGGCACTCGCAGCGGGAGAGACGCTCTCAACCGCAACCGGGGCTCCTTCGCCCGAGGATCCGCTGGTGACGGCGGTTACGAGCCCCATCGCGGGCACGGTCACCATCGCCGAGGTGACGGTGGATCCGTCACCCGCCGGCTACACCTTCTTCGGTGAACAGGTGGTGATCACCGCGCCGGTCGCCACCGACGCTGCCGACCCGCTGCTGCTCACCTTCAAGCTGGATGCGTCCCTGGTGCCCGATGGCGAGAACGCACAGTCGATCGTGATCCTGCGCACAGCACTCAACAGCACCGAGGTCGTGCCGGAGTGCGACGACATCGCGCCCGCCGCCGCCGCCGCAGTCGCCTCTCCGTGCGTCTGGCAGCGCGTCGACGAGGTCGGGGGCGGTGTCTCGATCACGGTGGCCACTCTGCAGGCGAGCAAGTGGAACTTCGGCCGTCCGACCCTGGCTACGCGTTTCGATAGCTTCCGTCCGCCAGTTGACGCGGCCCCTGTCCGCAACGGAATGAAGGCGGGTACCGCAGTCCCGCTCAAGTTCAGCCTCGGCGGGAACCGGGGCCTGGCGATATTCGCCCCGGGCTCGCCCTCGTCGCAGCCGGTGACATGCGATACGGGCGCGCCGTATGACGGCGTGGAGGTTACGGTCACTGCGGGCGGCTCGAGTCTCAGTTACGACGCCGCCAGCGACACCTACACCTACACCTGGAAGACGCAGAAGGAATGGACCGGCTGCAGGAAGCTGACCATGACCTTCGCCGACGGATCGGTCCAGGAAGCAATCTTCCAATTTCGGCCTTGAGCGGGGGATAGAACGGCCCGGCTACTGAGCGGATCCGGTGGGGCTTGACCCCGGGTCAGCGCTTTCTGCCGACGGGACGTTCAACTGGTTTCTGCTCGCGCACCAGCAGGTCGATCGCCGAGCGAAAGCGCGCCCCCGATGCATGCCGCCGCAGCCAGATGAGGTAGTCGATGTCCCGCCTGGCCACGTCACGCAACATCCAGCCCGAGTAGCGCCCAAAATCGAGCGTGACCAAGGTGGCGTCGTCGCCATCCGCCAGCGGGGCTCCGTGGCTTCTCGGTTCGGCGGCGGTGCGGGGCGGGTTTGCCGTTCGCTCGCGCTCATACGTCCTGCGAGCGGCCTCGTCTCGCACCTGTGCGTAGGCCCAGTTCAGATCCGCCATGCGCCGCTCGGCGGCAGCGTCCAGGGGTGCGTCCTTGCCATCGGGATGCAGCTTGCGGGCGAGCACGCGGTAGGCGGCTCGAACGACATCGGGGTCCGCATCCCGGATGACATGCAGGATGCGATACGCGTCGCGTCTCTCCACACCCTCAGCCTATCCCCAGGCCGCTACCTCTTGGCCTGGGACGCGTGTTGCTCTTCCTGCTCGCCAAGAAGCTTCAAGATGGCGGCGCGGTACCGGATTCCTGAAGAGTGGCGGCTGAGCCAGCGGAGGTAGTCAGGGTCCTGGCGGACGAGTGCGCCCAGCGTCCAGCCGGCGTATCGCCCGAAGCTGATCGTCAGGGAATCCACGTGCTCGCCATTCGGGCCGGCCTGCACGCGCTCGGTGAGTGAGCCGCTGCCCAGGCGCTGGTAGTCGTGGCCGTTATCGCCCGGACCCATCGCCACCAACTCTGTATTCCGCTTCTTGTCGTAGGCGAGCCGCGCGGCTCGATCCCGAAGGATGAGGTAGGCACGGTTCAACTCCGCCAGGCGGACCTCGTGGACTCCGGTCTGGTCCGTCCTGGGATTGAGCTTGCCCGATAGCACGCCAAACGCCGCCGCGATCACGTCCGCATCGGCGTCAGGGTCGACCTGGAGAACCTTGTAAAAGTCTTGTTCGCTCACGAAATGCAGGGACCTGTGTGCTGAATCAGTATTGTCATACCGATCGAGCCAATTTCCAATAGCAAAAGTCCTTACAACTGGGGCCGGTAGGCCTGGGCCGAGATGGTCCAGCTGAGCCTCGAGAAGGCACCCTGCCGCAGTGCGCCGCCGACGATCAGGAACCGGCCATCGAGTGCTGCCCCGTGCGCACCGTGAACGGGGAGTGGCGGTGGCGACAGCGGCTCCCAACGGGTCGTCTCTGACCGAGTATCGAGCATCCAGTGGCGGTCGATCACCCCGCCCGCCCCACTGGGATCCTCGCCGCCTGAGACGAAGATGACGCCGTCCACGACTCCCTCGGACGCGCCACTGGTCGCCTCAGGGAGGAGCGGACCGTCGCGCCATGAGTCGGTGCTCGTGTCGTAGATGTCGACCCGGGTATGGATCTGGCTGCCGGATCGGCCGCCGATGGCCCAGATCTCGCCCTCGACGACAACCGCGGCGAGGTGGTTTCGCGGTGTCGGGATCGGGGCTCCGGTTGTCCATGCATCGGTCGCGGGGTCGTAGGCCAGGACCTTGGCGGTCACGCCGACCCCGCCAACCACGTACAAACGATCGCCGATGGCCACAATCCGATGCCCCAGGCGGGGCTCCGGCATCGGCGCCAGCTCGCGCCATGCTTCCGTCGCGGGATCGAGCGCCCAGAGTGTCGGCTGGGGTGTCCCGTCCGCAGCGGCACCCCCGCCGGCATAAACGACGCCGTCCAGGCCGGCTGCCGCCGCATGGTGTCGGGCCGCGGGGAGGGGAGGCGCTGACTCCCAGGCGTCGAGCGCCGGGTCGTAGGCCGATACCTCCCCAGTGGCCTGGCCTCCGAGGCCCGTCAGCCCCCCGATGACGTACAGCCGCCCATCCGCGACCGCCGCCGCCGTTTCGCCGCGCCCGGACGGAAGCGGGGCAAGCAGCGTCCAGCCCACCGCGTCCCGCGGTCGCGGGTTGGTCATCATCAGGAAGGCGACATAGGCCATGACGCCAATCGCAACTCCCAGCAGCACAACAACGATGACCCGCACCAGCCGACGAATCATCGGCTGACGCTATCAGGCCTCGCTCGTCCCCGCACCCCCGGATTCGGGGCAACTGATTCGGGTCTGCCTGAACTGCGGGGCGACGCTGACCGTCGGCGACACGCCGATCATGGGGGAGTACGCTGGGTCAATCCACGAGATGAGGAGTTCGCGGTGCGACGACCAAAATGGGTATCGCTTTCCGCAGCGGCCGTCGCCGCAGTGCTCGTCAGCGCAACAACCCTCGCGGTCGAGCCCGTGGTGTTGACGCCTGACCTGGTGACGATCGAGCCGAAGGACTTCAGCATTGACACCTCGACCGTCTCCGGTCGCCGCCTGCTGCGATTCGACAACGAGGTCCTCAACACGGCGCGCGACGGGAGAGGGGCACTGGCCGCCAACATCGGGCCGCTGGAGGTCTTCCCCAGCAAGACGAAGTGCGGCACCAGAGGCGAGGACCGCATCGCGATGCAGCGCCTCTACCATGACGCGAACGGCAACGGCGTGTTCGAGCGCGGGACCGACACCTCCTCGACCACCGCCGAGGCGGGCTGTATGACGTTCCACGCCCAGCATCGGCACTGGCACATCGACAACTTCGCGTCGTACGAGCTCTACGCCACCGATGTCGACGGCGAGCGCACCGGCCTGTCGCTGACCAGCAGCCCCAAGGCAACCTTCTGCCTCATCGATGTCCACAACCCCCAGGCGGGCGTCACCGGCTCGCCGTCGAGCAAGTACTACCGCAGCTGCGGGCGGAACGCGACCGAAGGGCTGAGCATCGGTTGGAGTGACGAGTACCCCAGCACGATCTCCGGCCAGTGGGTCGACATCACCGGCCTCGCCGCTGGCCTGTACTGCTTCGTCTCCACCGCGGATCCGACCGTCCACCTTACGGAGCGCAACGATGCGAACAACGCGGCGTCGGTTCGCGTGCAGATCGGCTTGACCGCCAGCGGACTGGCCGAGACTGACTGCTGAGTGCCCTACGACTCCGAGCTGAATGGAGTCTCATCATGAGCGTAAATCCTCGTGCTGTGTTGCAGGTGGACGCAATAGGCGCCCGATAAACACCTGCCCAGTCGCGCAGCCGGCGACGGCCTAGCGGGCAGTACATCGGTCCGGGTACGGAGGCGACTTTGTGCCCTGACTAGGGGCGATAGGCCGGCGCTGTGATGGTCCAGCAGAGCAGCGCACGCGCCACGGTCTATCCTCAACCGATGCCAACCCTGAACCTCAACGGAGCCGATATCGCCTACGACGAGGCTGGTTCAGGCCATCCGCTGCTGCTCGTCCACGCCGGGATCGCCAACCGGCACATGTGGGATCCGGTCTGGGAGGCTCTGGCTGCCCGGTTCCGGGTGATCCGCCCCGATCTGCGCGGCTTCGGCGAGTCCATCGCCGCCACCGAGGCCTTCACCAACTGGCACGACCTCGCCCGGCTGCTCCGGGCGCTGGCCGCGGTGCCGGCCCACGTGATCGGTGTCTCGATGGGTGGGTCGGCGTCGCTCGACCTGGCGCTGGGCGAGCCGTACAAGGTGGATCGCCTGGTAGTGGTCGCTCCAGGCCTTGCCGGCTGGGAGTGGGCTGATTCATTGAAGGCCGATTGGGAGGCAGAAGAGGCCGCCTGGCAGCGAGGCGACCTCGACGAGGTGGCATGGGCCAATGTGCGGACCTGGGTTGACGGGCCACTTCGAGGCCGCGAGGCGCCACCCGAGCTGCGACAGGCCGTGTTCGACATGTACCGCCCCGCCCTTGAGCTCCAGGCCGTCGAGGGTGCAGTCGACGCTGAGCCGCTCGAGCCGCGGGCTGCGGATCGGCTGGGGGAGGTCGGCGCGCGCACGCTCGTGGTGGTGGGAGAGCTGGATCAGCCGGACATGATGGAGATGGGGGTGCACCTGGCCGCGTCCATTCCGCACGCGCGGCTGGTCAGGATGCCCGGCGTCGCGCACTTGCCGCCAATGGAGGCGCCAGAGGAGTTCCTGCGCATCGTCACGGAGTTCCTGGAGAGCTAGCTGGGCACGCGAGCGTTCCAGGCCGGCACTCGGTCGGCGTCAAGGTTGGGTGTGCAGCACAGCCGCACAGCCGCACAACCAGACTCGGCGCGCAGAGCCGGGCCGCCGTGGTACCGCGCACGAGTAATTGCCTGGTAAGCGGCGTTGCCGACGATTCGGGAATGACGACGCCCCGCTTCCTCTGGGACGAGGACAAGGAGGCTGACAATGTTCGCAAGCACGGGGTCGACTTTCGGCAAGCGATCGAGGTGCTTTTGGATCCCCTCGCCAGGTCTGAGGAAGATGTGGAGCACTCAACCGGTGAGCAACGCTGGAGCACGACGGGAAGGTCTCGCAGGGGCCAAGTCCTCCACGTGACAACGTCGGAGGACGGCTTTACCATCCGGATCATCTCCGCACGCGACGCCACCAGGCGGGAACGACATGCCTACGAAGAAGCCTAAGCCTCCCAAGCCCGTCCAGGCGCGCGTTGAGCGAGGCCGGTACGCTCGCCTCTCATCCGATGGCTACGTCGTTGAGGTCACGCCGTCTCCGAAATCCAAGGATGTGACCCCGGACCGCCCGCGCCCGCGCCCGGCAGGGTCCCAGGGGTCGTAGCTTCGCGCTAATGCGTTCGCGTCACAGTCGGTTGTGCAGCACAGCTACACAGCCACACAGCTGCACGGCCCCACAGCCGCACAAAGGACCCTGACACCGGAAGTACCCGGTGCGAAATGTTCGCCCGCCGCGAGCGAATAGCGCCGCACCAATTGCGCCGGGTGGCGAGGACCACGGCCCGCCGGGCCACGTCGCTATCGGTCAGGTGTGGCGTCTGATCCAGACCGCCAGCTCCTCCTCACTCGACGTGCCGGCGGCAAGGGAATCCATCATGGCCACGACATCGGCATCGGCGGCACTCAAGACCACCCCATTCAGGTCAAGAAACGTCGCGAGGGCCAGGAAACCGATGCGCTTGTTGCCGTCCGCGTAGGGATGGTCCCGGACCAGGCCGAACCCGTAGGCCGCAGCCAGATCGGCTAGATCGGCCTTCGGGTCGTATCGCCACCGCTGTTGCGGGCGGGCCAACGCCGACCCGAGCGCGTTCTCGTCGCGAAGGCCTCGCAGGCCGCCGTGCTCACGGAGCTGGTCCAGGTGGAGCGCGTCAATGGCGAGGCGCGAAAGCCAGGTCGGCTCTTCCATCCCCCGGCTAGTGGGCCAGTTCGCGGAGCGCGCTTCGATACCGCTTGGCCAGCCGGCGACCAACGCTGACCGCCTCGAGTGTGGCGGCGTCATAGGGCGTCAACAGGATCCCATCGGTCGTCTCGACCGCCAGCACCTCGTCGCCCGCGCCCAAGCTGAGCCGATCAGCCATCTCCTTGGGCAGGGTCGCGCTCACCGAGCCGCCGGCCTGGCGGAGGCGAATCTGCTTCAACATGAGACGAACCGTAGCATAAAGATGCTACCTGTCAAGGAGCCGGTTGAGCCTCGCATCGAGCGAGGCCGATACGCTCGCCTGCCCCGCGTCATGGCCGCTCGCGTAGCACGAAAGCACGATTGCACGAAGGACGCTGACAGCAGAGCACCCGCCGCAGCCACCCGCAGCAGAACCGCGCCTGCCCCTAAGCCTCGGTCTCCACCGGGAGCAGGTCGCGCATGCGCAGGTAGTTCTCGACCGCGGCCGGCCGCCCCAGGAAATCGGCCACCATGTCGTCGCCGGATCGGGTGCCGTTCGGCTCCAGGATCGCGCGGCGGTAGGCCATCCCCACACCGGGTGAGGTGATCCCCTCATCCATGAAGCGACCCCACAGGTCGTCGCCGATCACCTCGGCCCACAGGTAGCCGTAATAGCCGGCGTCGTAGCCGCCCATCAGGTGCCCGAACGAGGCGACCGCGCACGTCCCCTTCGGATAGGGGAGCGAGGTGACCTCGAACGCCTCGCGCATGGCGGCGTCGAGGTCGACCGCCTCGCGGCTGGCGTGCATCGCCATGTCCTCGGCGCCGTAGCTCACCTGCCAGGCGCCACGCAGGCCCACGTTCAGGTATCGGCTGCCGACCATGCGATCGATCAGGTCCTGCGGAATCGGTTCAGCGGTCTCGTGGTGCCGTGCGAAACGGGCCAGGATGGATGGCTGCCAGACCCAATGCTCCATGATCTGGGAGGGTGCCTCGACGAAGTCGCGCTCCGTCTCGGCTCCGCTGAATCGGGCCGATTCGGCGCGCGTCAGGCTCTCGTGCAGGATGTGCCCGAACTCGTGGAAGAGGGTCTCCAGCTCGCCGTGCGGCCCATGCCGCAGCAGGCTGGGCCGATCCGGTCCGGGGGGCGTCAGGTTGGCGACGATGGCGCTTACCGGGGTCGCGTAGCTGCCGTCGGTGCGCCGGTGTCCCAGCTCCAGCGGGAAGGCGGCCGCGTGATAGAACTTGCCCTCGCGCGGGAACAGGTCCGCGTAGAAGTGGGCGATCAGCTCGCCGCTCGCCTTGTCGCGGATCTCGTACAGTTTCACGTCCGGGTGCCAGGCCTTCGCATCCGGGACGCGGCGGTACTCGAGGCCGAAGACCTCCGCGGTGAGCGCGAACATCCCGTCGATCACCGGCTCGAGCGGCAGGTAGGCGCTGACCAGGTTCTGGTCGACGCCGTGCTCCTCGCGCGACTGCTGGTCGTCGTAGTAAGTCCAGTCCCAGGCCTGGATCGGACCGATGATGCCGTCCCGCTCGGCTCGCGCCTGGAGCGTCGCCACCTCGCGTTCGGCGGCGGCTCGCAGCGGCGGCACGATCTGGGCGTAGAACTCCTCGACCCGTTCGGGCGTGCCGGCCATCTTGACCTCGAGCGCGTAATGCGCCCAGGTGGGAAGGCCAAACAGCTGCGCGATCCGATGTCGGAGCTTGAGCGCCTCTTCCAGGATCGGCCGATTGGTGTCGACCGACGCTGTCCAGTTCCGGCGGAAGAGCTTCTCCCTCAGCGACCGATCGTGCGCCTGGGCCATGAACGGGACCATCTCCGGCCGCTTGATGCTGACTTTGTACCTCCCCGGCTCGCTGCCGGGGCTCAGGCGCTCGACGTAGTCGTCCGGCAGCCCGGCCAGGTCTTCGCGGCTGACCTCGATCCCTTCTTGGTCGTCATTGATGTTGCGGGCGAAGGCCACCTCCAGCTCAACCAGGCGCTGGCGCAGGCTCTCGAGCTCGGCCTTGTCCTCCGCCCCGAGCTCGTGGCCCGCCCGACGGAAGTCGCGCAGCCAGAATTCCAGCAGGCGCTTTGGCTCGCCCTCGAGCGCGGCCGCCTCCGGCGTGTCGGCGAAGGCGCGTACTGCGCGGAAGAGGTCCTCCCGGAAGGGGAGGCCGACGTTCCACTTCTGGACCGCCTCCTTGGCCGCCTGGCCTGCGTCGCGCACATCGGCGTCGGTGTGGACATAGGCCATGAACGCGCCGCGCGAGTAGCCGACCAGCGCGGCGGCTCCGGCCAGGTCGAGCGGGCGCAGCGTCGCCTCGAACGAGGGGGCATCGACGCTGGCGACGGCACACTCGATGAGGGCATCGGCCTCGGCCAGGGCGGCGGTGACCGCGGTGCGGACCGATTCGACGGAGGTGTTCGTGAAGTCGTGCAGCATCCTCAGATGACCGCCGTGGCGAGCAGAGGCTTGCGGTGCAGCACCGCGAACTTGGCGTCGAATTCCACCTCGCGGTCGACCAGCGAGCGCACGTTGACATCGGTGACGGGGATCCATCGAGGTTCATTCGCGCGCAGGTACGGCACCGCCTCGGCTCCGGCGTAGATGAAGAACGTGGCGGTGATGACGTACGCGTCGGTGACGGCCAGCATCCGATGCTCGCGCTTCTCGATCATCTGTTCCTCATCCACCGGCGGAACGTAGTTCGAGCGGTCGATGACCAGCGTCAGCTCGTTCAGCCGGACGTCGAGGCGTGGCGCCGCGTCGGCGGACCGCGTGGCCTGCGGAGTCAGGACCGCGCCATCGCTGACGGTCAGGATCTCGTCGTGAAAGTTGAGGAGGTCGGAGAGGCGGGAATACGCGCCCAGGCTGACGGAACCCGCGATTCGGGCGTCGGATGAGACCAGCTCGAGTTCCAGTTGCGGGCCGCCTTGGGCCCCGGCCTGGAACGTCGATTCTTCGGCTGACTGCATGCGCGGACCTCTCTTATCGGGCGGCCGGTGGCGCGGTCCTGGAGTTTCGCATGCTAACCCTCCGGCCAGCGCTCGTCGAAGACCACGTCGTCGCGAGGGAGCCGCGGGCGCAGCTGCTCGGCGGGATCGGTCACGGGATCGGATGGCACACGCCGCGGGCTGCGGTCTCTCGACGGGTCAGATTCAGACCAGGGCCGCGTTACCACGTGTTGGGCGGCCGGAATGGGCCGCGCTGCAGGACCACAGCTGCATCTGTCTCTGACGAGGGGATTTCCGCCAGATAATGCGGCCCTGATCTAAATCTGTCCGAATTCGGTCGCGGGTATGCTCGACCGGTGGAAGCCTCCATCCGGGTCGTCCCCTCAGCCGCACTCAGCACCCACGAGTGGTCGACCCTGACCGACCTGTGTGTGGCGGCTTTCGCCGAGGACTGGGACGGCTATTGGGAGTCGATCGGGCCGGGCGTCCACGTGATGGCGGAGGAGGCGGGACGCGGCATCGTGGCGCACGCCGCCATTGTCGATCGGCTCCTGTACCCGGGTGACGCGACCCTTCGCGCCGGCTATGTCGAGGCCGTGGCGGTCGTGCCGGACCTGCAGCGCCGGGGCCTCGGAACCAGGGTGATGGAGGTCATCAACCGGATGGTCGACGAGGGTTACGAGCTCGGCGCGCTGGGCACCGGCAGCCACGAGTTCTACGCGCGGCTGGGCTGGGTCATCTGGCGAGGCCCGACCTGGATCCGCGAGCGCGACGGGCGCCTCGAGCGATCGCCCGGCCTCGACCTCTCCCGGCCGATCGCGGTGGACTGGCGACCCGGCGAGGTCTGGTAGCGCGGCAATCCGGCTAGGATGTGCGCCGCATGCAGGAAACACCCTCGGCAGGCGGCACCCCTGTCATCCAGGTCAGCGACCTCGTCAAGGTCTACAAGGGCGGTACCCGGGCGGTGGACGGGGTCAGCTTTACGGTGGGCGAGGGCGAGTTTTTCGGCTTCCTGGGGCCGAACGGCGCAGGCAAGACCACCACGATCCGGATCCTGGCCACGCTGCTGCGCCCGACATCGGGCTCCGCCACCGTGTCGGGCATCGACGTCATGGCGCATCCGGGCGAGGTCCGCAGGCAGGTCGGCTTCGCGATGCAGACGGTGGCCGTCGATCCTCTCGCCACTGGCCGCGAGAACCTGGAGCTGATTGGACGCCTCCGGCGCGTTCCAGCAGCCCAGTTGCAAACCCGCATCGACGAACTCCTCGTGCTCATGAAGCTGACCGAATCGCAGAAGAAGGTCGTCGGCACGTTCTCCGGTGGCATGAAGCGCCGCCTCGACCTGGCGAGTGCATTGCTGCATCGGCCGCGGGTGCTCTTCCTCGATGAGCCGACGGAGGGGCTCGACCCGCAGAGCCGCAACGCCCTGTGGGAGGAGCTCGAATCGGTGAACGCCTCAGGCACGACCATGCTTCTGACGACGCACTACATGGAGGAGGCCGATCGGCTCTGCAAGCGGATCGCGATCATCGACGAGGGCAAGATCGTCGTCGAGGGCACGCCCGCGGAGCTGAAGCGCACGGTCGGCAACGACGTGGTCGAGCTCGCGCTGGAAGCCGACGGCGCCGATGATCTGGATCGGCAGCGCGCCGACATCGGGCGGATGCTGGAAGGCTTCGAGCCGGTCGCCGAGATCAAGCCGAGCCCGTCTGGAATTCAGCTCTACGTCTCGAATGCCGCTGCCGCGATTCCGGAACTGATGCGTCGTCTGGACGGGGACGGCGTCCGCATCGGTTCACTCACGATGCACCAACCCTCGCTGGACGACGTCTTCCTGCGCTACACCGGAAAGACGATCCGCGAGGAGCAGGCCAACGTCCATTTCACCGGCTGGTACTGAGACCGAACGATGCTTGGAATTGCCTACGAGACCTTCCTGCTCGGTCGCCGCTCCTTCCTGCGCTGGGCTCGCGTGCCGGGCAACTGGCTGAGCACGCTCTTCTTCCCGCTCATCCAGCTGGTCATCTTCAGCCAGCTGTTCAAGGACATCATCCAGCTGCCAGGCTTCGAAGAGTCGAGCTACCTCGCCTACCTGGCACCCGGCCAGATCGTGTTCGCCGTCTTCCTGGGGGTGTCGTGGGTGGGGATCAACCTGCTGATGGACTTCCACAGCGGCTACCTGGACAAGCTGCGCGTGACGCCCATCAATCGGATCTCGATTCTGTTCGGGGAGATGGTGCCGCTCTTCTTCACCTGTGCGCTGATGGCCGCCGTCATCCTCGTCACGAGCATCGTGCTGGGGGCGAGCCTCGTAACGGGGATCCCTGGCGCCCTGGGCATCCTGGCGCTGTCCGGACTCTTCGGGATCGCATGGGCCGGCACCTCGTTCGTGCCCGCCCTGCTCACCAAGAACGAGCAGGCGGCCGGCACCCTGTCGCTCCTCTTCTTCCCCCTCGCCTTCATGTCGACCGCCTTCGTGCCGGTCGAGCGCATGCCGGAGTGGCTGCAGGTCGTCAACCAATGGAATCCGATCAGCTACGTCATCGAGGCGCAGCGCGGGCTGATGTCGACCGGCTTCGACGCAGCGTTGATGGGCAAGGCGCTCCTCGCCATGGCGATCCTGTTCGTCGTTACCCAGGGGGCCACGATCTGGGCCTTCCGGCGGCTCACCGCCTAGAGATTCAAGGGCTGGAGGCTCGTCGGACACGGGTTGTGGCCGGTTAAGGACGCGCAGGGGGGTCTCTCACTGCGGTGTCATGGCCGCGCGTGCATTCGTGCAGCACGAGTGCCCGAGTGCATGATCAGCGCTGACGCCGAAGGATCTCGTCAATATCAGTCTCTACCTGTAAGGAAATCGGGCAGTGTCTCACTTTGGGCCAAGCGAACCGACGTGCCCGGATCGCGGCCCGTACCATGGCTGAACGACGCGAATCCTAATAGAGAGCCGGTGATGCATGTTCAGATCGTCACCTACCGCGTGGAAGGCGTCAGCGACGCCGACTTCATCGAGGCGAACAGGGAGTTCGCTGAGGCGATGGCAGGCGTGCCCGGGCTGCTCGCCAAGGTGTGGCTGAAGCGCCCCAACGGGGATGTCTACGGCGGTTTGTACCTCTGGCGGGACCGCGAGGCTTACGAGGCGTTTCTGGCGAGTGAGCTGTGGGCCGAGGTTCTCAACGACGCTTCGATGCTCGCCGTGGAATCCGCCGACTACGGCGTCATGCAGGAACTCACGCGGGCCACGCAGCTCGGATTGAAGCTGCTGTAAGCGGCTAGTCTCGGCTGCGCCCCCCGCTCTTCTTTTCCGGTAGTGCCCGCACCTTCGCCGCGTTGACGACGCGCTTTGGAGGGCCTACTCTGACCAACCCCGCCCTCCCCAGCGAGTAGTGCTCATGTCCCTTTCAGGCCGTCCTATCCGATTCGTCGCGCTCACGATCGTGCCGGTCATTGCCGGCCTCGTCCTGCTCGCGGCTTCCCCGGCGACCGTCGCGGCAGCCAGGCCGCCGGGCGGGACGGCGAAGGTGGGCGGCAGCCCCAGCGTCGGCTATGACATCTCCTACCCGCAATGCGGTGGCCCGTTCCCGACGAAGCCGGCGTTTGGGATCGTGGGCGTGAACAGGGGGATCGTCTTCCGCCCCAATCCGTGCCTCGGCACGGGGAACGGCCCATCCGAGCTCGCCTGGGCTGGCGGCCTGGAGGCCCAGCTCTACGCCAATACCGGTAACCCTGGCCCCGCCCTCTCGACCCACTGGCCCAACGGGCAAACGTTCCCGCGCGAGTGCGACACGGGAGCGTCGCCAGGGTCGGACACCGCCGACTGCGCCTACGACTACGGCTGGAACGCGGCCGCCGACTCCTACCAGACGGCGGTCCGCGCCTACATCTCGCTGGGGCTTGCCCCATCGGGCGCGACGTCCACGCCGCAGGCGAACGTGTGGTGGCTGGATGTTGAGACCAGCAATAGCTGGCGGTCCGATGTCACGCTCAACGTGGGTGCTCTTCAGGGTGCAGTGGCGTACCTGCAGTCCGTGAATGTCGTGGACATCGGTTTCTACTCGACACAGCAGCAGTGGAACCAGATCACCGGAGGCACCCTCGTCTTCGGCGCTCATCCAAGCTGGCTGGCCGGCGCAACGACGCTGCGCCAGGCCAGGGATAACTGCACTCGCACCGCATTTACCGGCGACGTCGTGACACTGGCCCAGTACTTCGCGAAGGGGTTCGACGCCGACCTTCGCTGCTAGGAGTCTTTCGCGGGAACCGAGGGGCGGCGCCCCGGCGCCATCGGCGAATGACGGCCTTTGGAGACCTGTCCAGGGTCGGTCAGGGCCCCGAGCTGCGTGAGCAGGCCGACCTCATCCTCCTCGAAGAAGCCGTCGACAAACCGGTCGCCGTCGAGTCGGCGGATCGAGATGCGCGACCACGAGACCTTGGTTCCGGTCGGAGCGATTGGTCCTATCCGGCTCTGGTACACGCCGTCGTGGGTGCCACTCAAGATCTCGACGCTCACTACGCGGTCACCCTCGACGATGACCTCCTCGACGCTGATCCGGAAGTCGGGGAACGCGGTCCGCCAACGCGTCACGAGCTCGGCGACACCCTCCATGAATTCATCACCGCGCAGGTATCGGTTCATGGCGGCGACGTTGCCACCACTGAAGACGTCCTCCAGGTAGCGGCGCACGAGATCCTTGCCGTCAACCTCTGAGATTCCGCTCATTCCAGATCTCCTTTGCAGTCCTCCTTCCTGCGGCGCACCATATCGGCGGCTGAACGCAGGGGCACCCAGGAGGTACCGTGAACTTCAACAGCATTCTGATCGGGTCGGAGGACCCGCAGCGCCTCGTCGATTATTACACCAAGCTCCTTGGCGAGCCGACCTGGAGCGACGGCGGCTACGTCGGCTGGGCGATCGGCTCCGGCGCGGTCACCATCGGCCCGCACGACCAGGTCCACGGCAAGAACGCCCATCCGGGCCGGATCATCTGGAACATCGAGAGCACCGAGGTGAAGGCCGATTTCGAGCGCTTCAAGGCCGCCGGCGGCGTCGTCATCCGCGAGCCGTACACCTTCGAGGAAGCGCCCGGATCCTGGATCGCCACCTTTGCCGACCCGGACGACAACTACTTCCAGCTCATGAGCCCGATGCAGCCCGGCGAACCTTCCTAGGGGGCAGACGACCAAGTTGGCCGTGCGTGTGCGGGAATAATAGGCGCCGAGCCTTCGCCCGGTCAGATGCGAAACTTGGCGCATTAGATCAGTCGTTCGAACGGATTCACCCGCCCTCGACTGATCGGGAGCGTGCCTACGATCGAGGGCGCGGGCACTGAGCTCTGCCGGGACGCCAAGTGGTGGGAGCCCGACGAATCGGGACCAACTCCGCGATCGGCTGGCCGAGATCTTGGTCGCGGTAGCCATGCTGATCGGATCGCCGTAAGCATGCTCCCAAAAGGCGCCCTTGCGCAGACGGCGAGGGAGGCAACCGGGCTACCATCGACGGGTGACCCAGCGACCTTCGGATGCCCCCGCGGACGACTTCGTCCACCTCCACGTCCACTCCGAGTTCAGCCTCCTCGACGGCCTGAGCCGGATCGGAGACATGACCCGCCGGGCCGCCGATGCGGGGATGAAGTCGCTCGCCATCACCGACCACGGGGCGATGTATGGGGCGATCGAGTTCCACCAGGCCTGCGGTCGGGCGGGGATCAAGCCGATCATCGGCGTCGAGACCTACGTGGCCCCGCGCAGCCACCTGGAGAAGGAAGCCAAGGTCGACGCCAACCCCTACCACATGATTTTGCTGGCCAAGGACCTGACCGGCTACCGCAACCTGATGACGCTGGTCACCAAGGCCCACCTGGACGGCTACTACTACAAGCCGCGCATCGACAAGGAGCTGCTGGCTCAGCACTCGAAGGGCCTGATCGGCACTTCAGCCTGCCTCAGCGGCGAGGTCCTCAGGCGCCTGGCCGATGGCGACGAGCGGGCGGCGCGACAGGCGGCCGACGAGTATCGGTCCATCCTGGGGAAGGACAACTTCTTCATCGAGGTGCAGGACCACGGCGTGCCCGAGCAGGCGCGACTGCACCCGCAGCTGGTGGAGCTGGCACGGGGCATGGGGATCCCGGTGCTGGCCACCAACGACACGCATTACACCGTGCCGGAGCAGCACGAGGCGCATGACCTGCTGCTGTGCATCGGGACGGGGAGCAACCTCGACACACCCGGCCGGCTGCGGTTCGAGACGAACGAGTTCTACCTGAAGTCGCCCCAGGAGATGCGGCGCCTCTTCCGCGGCGAGCTGTCGGACGCCATGGACAACACCCTGCGCGTGGCCGAGATGGTCGATCTCAAGCTCGAGTTCGACCAGCTGCGACTGCCGCACTTCCCGGTGCCGGATGGCGAGACGGCGACGACCTGGCTGCGCAAGGAGTGCGAGCGCGGCCTCGTGGCCCGCTACGGAAACGACCCAGCCGAGCCGGTCCGTCAGCGGCTCGAGTACGAGCTCGGCGTGATCGAGCGGATGGGGTACGCCGGCTACTTCCTGATCGTGGCCGACTTCACGCGCTTCGCCCGCGAGCAGGGGATCATGACCACCTGCCGGGGGAGCGCCCCCGGCTCGATCGTGACCTACTCGCTCGGCATCACGCCGGTCGACCCCATCGCCTATCGGCTCCCGTTCGAGCGCTTCCTGAACCCCGACCGGGTGACGATGCCGGACATCGACATCGACTTCGCCGACTCGCGACGCGACGAGGTGATCGAGTACGTCACCCGCAAGTACGGCGACGACAAGGTGGCCCAGATCATCACCTTCGGGACGCTGGGCGCCAAGGCGGCCATCCGCGACGTGGGCCGTACCATGGGGCTGACCTACGCCGAGGCGGACCGCGTCGCGAAGTCGGTCCCCAACGAGCTGAACATCAGCCTCGAGCGCGCGGTCGACACGTCGCCGCAGCTGCGCGAACTGATCGCCGGGGACGAGCGCGTCGAGAAGCTCATCGGCGTCGCCAAACAGCTCGAGGGGGTGGCGCGGCACGCCAGCACACACGCCGCAGGCATCGTGATCAGCCGCGAGCCGCTGACTGAGATCATGCCGCTCCAGCGCGCCACCGACGGCCGCACCACCATGACCCAGTTCGAGATGCACGCCTGCGAGGCGCTGGGCCTCCTCAAGTTCGACTTCCTGGGCCTCATCAACCTCACCATCCTGGCCGATGCGGTCGACCTGATCCGTGTGCACCGGGGGGTGGCCGTGGACGTCGACAGGTTGCCGCTGGACGACACGAAGACCTTCGAGCTGCTCTCGACCGGGGAGACGACCGGCATCTTCCAGCTCGAGGGCTCGGGGATGCGCCGCTACGTCAAGGAGCTGAAGCCCACCGAGGTGCGCGACTTGGCGGCCATGGTCGCGCTCTTCCGACCTGGGCCGATGGCCAACATCCCGGCCTACATCCGCCGCAAGCACGGCCAGGAAGCGGTCACCTATCTGCACCCGTCGCTCGAGCCGGCACTGCACGACACGTATGGGATCTTCGTGTACCAGGAAGACATCATGACCGCCGCTATCGCCATGGCCGATTACACCGGGCCGGAGGCGGACAACCTGTGCTACGCGATCCGCAAGAAGAAGGAATCGGTCCTGCGCGAGCACGAGGCGAAGTTCAAGGCGGGAGCCAAGAAGAAGGGGATCCCGCCATCGGTGGTGGACCAGGTCTTCGCCGCCTTCGAGCCGTTTGCCCGGTATGGGTTCAACAAGGCGCACGCCACCTGCTACGGGCTGATCGCCTACCAGACCGCGTACCTGAAGGCCAACTACCCCGTCGAGTTCATGACCGCGGTGCTCAACGGCTTCCGGGAGCGCGCCGAGAAAGTTGCCGCGGTGGTGGCCGAGTGCCGGCGGTTGGGGATCGCGGTCCGGCCGCCGGACGTGCAGGCATCCCAGGCGCTCTTCACCGTCGAGGCCGATGCGTCCGGCGCCACAGAGGCGATCCGCTTCGGCCTGGCCGCCATCAAGAATGTGGGCGACGGAGCGATCGAGGCGATCGTCGCCGCGCGCGAGGGTCGCGCCGAGGCCTCGGATGTTGCAGGCCCGTTCGCGTCGCTGGACGACCTCTGCCGCCGGGTGGATCTGCGCACGGTCAACAAGCGCGTCTTCGAGTCGCTCGTCAAGGCCGGCGCGATGGCCTCGCTCGGGTCGCTGAGCTCGCTATTGGCCCGAGTGGATGTTGCCCTGGAGTCCGGCGCGCGCCATCAGCAAGACGTGGCGGCGGGGCAGGGGACCCTCTTCGACCTCTTCGCGGCGCCGGTCGAGGGGTCTGTTCCGCCGGTTGCGGCCGCGGTTGACGAGGACGAGGTACCTCGCAAGGAGCGGCTGCGCTGGGAGAAGGAGCTGCTGGGCCTCTACCTCTCGGAGCACCCGCTGGGCGATATCGCGGACCAGCTGCCCGATTACGTGACGGCTTACACCGGCGACCTGGCCGAGGAGAGCGACCAGGCCAAGGTGACGCTGGGCGGCATCATCCAGTCAACGCGCCGCGTCATCACGCGCGCCGGCTCGACCATGCTCGTCGCGACCCTCGAGGACCTGACGGGGAGCGTGGAGGTGGTCGTCTTCCCGAAGGTATTCAGCGAGACTGCCAACGCCTGGGCCGATGACGCCGTGGTGCTGATCACCGGTCGCGTCGATCGACGCGACGATGCGGCGCAGCTCCTGTGCGAGACGGTGCATGCCTGGGACGATGCCGTGCGGATGGGCCCGCTGGCCTTCGGCGCCGAGCGGGACCGCCTTGCGCGAGCCCGTGCGCGCCCGGGCTCCTGGTCCCCGCCTGCCAACGGCAGCGGTGGGGGAGCCGATGCGCCACCGGTTGCGCTGCCGCGCGGTGTCGAATCCACCGAGGCGACGGTCGCGGTGCCGGTCGCGGCATCGGTCGCCGCGATCCCGGTCCGACCGGTGGAGCCCGCAGAGGAATCGCCCGCGCCCAGCGACGCCGTCCCGGTCCGCGCGGCTGCCTCGGAGGGCGAGGTGCCGCCGCGTGGCGCCGGCACGATCTCAATCGGCTTTGCCAGTGAGGTGGACCTCGAACAGCTGCTGCCGGCGATCGAGGCGCTGACCGCCGCCATCCGCGGCCGGCCGGGCTCGCTGCCGGTGGTCATCAACATCCCCGTCGCCGGCGCCACGCGGCAGGTGCGCCTCCCGCTTCACGCCGAGTGGGACGAGCGGCTCGGCGACCTGCTCACCCGTGCCGCGGGCCTGCCGCTGGCGGTCAGCCTGCTGGCCGTCGCGGTCGAGCCCTGACCCGGCTGCTATCCTGCCGGCCGTGACCACCGCCAAGCCGATCGAGGACACTTCGAACCTCGCGCCCCCGGTCCCGAAGAGCGCCACGCCGCATCGGTCGCCGCGCACGACATCCCGCAAGGCCGGCTCTCGCAAGTCCGGCCCGCCGACTGGCGAGGACCTGGACGCTGCGATCCTGCGCTTCCTGCGGGCCACCCCTAACGAGGCGGTGGATCTCACCCCACTGGCACAGCGGCTCGGCGCCGATCCGGTCGCTATGCAGCTCGCAGTGGAGCGCCTCCACGCGCGACGGATGGTGGTCGCGCCGTTCATCGAGCCCGGACGCGCCGGTGGGGCGGAGCTCACCAATGTCGGGCTGCGGTGGCTGATCGCCCGCGAGGGCGGCAAGCCGAAGGATGTCCCGGTCGCCTTCAATCCGGCCAAGGCACGCGTCCGCGCCCAGGACGAGGCGGCTCGTCTGCCTCGCGCCCAGGTCTACGGAGTGAACCGCTAGACCGCTACGCCCCCGATTCCGGGTTGTGAAGGTGTTCGCGATCGGCGAACGACGAGAGGAATCGGTGCAGGAAGGTCTTGGTTCGCTCGTCCTCGGGGTCTCCCAGGACCTGCTCCGGCGGACCGGCCTCGATGATCTGTCCTTCGTCCAGGTAGACGACGGTGTCAGCCGCCTCGCGCGCGAAATGCATCTCGTGGGTCACCACGATCATGGTCGTCCCCTCGTGCGCCAGCTCCTCCATGACCGTCAGCACCTCGCCCACGAGCTCCGGGTCGAGCGCGCTGGTCGGCTCGTCGAACATCAGCACCTTGGGCTCCATGCACATCGCCCGAGCAATGGCGACCCGCTGCTTCTGTCCACCCGACAGGCGGTCGGGATACTCGTCCCGCTTGTCGGCGAGGCCAACCTTTTCCAGGAGTCGCTCCGCGGTCGCCACGGCCTCGTCCTGGGGGATCTTCCGGACCCGCATCGGCGCCTCGATGCAGTTGGCCAGGGCGCTCATGTGCGGGAAGAGGTTGAACTCCTGGAAGAGCATCCCGGTGCGGAGGCGAATCTGCCGGATCTGCTCGCGCCGTTCCCGCGTGTTGGCGTGGAGCGGGTCGGCCTCCACCTGCAGGCCGTCGATCTCCACGCTGCCGACTGTCGGCTCCTCCAGGAAGTTCAGGCAGCGGATCAAGGTTGTCTTGCCGGAGCCCGACCGGCCGATGAGCATCACCGCCTGCCGGCGGCGCACCTTGAGATCGATCCCCTTGAGGACGTGGTTGGTCCCGAAGTACTTCTCGATGCCGCGGGCATCGACGATCACCTCGCCAAGGTGCGGGGCGTCTGACGGCTCGATGATCATCGGTCG
The DNA here is from genome assembly GCA_040902225.1 of Chloroflexota bacterium. Taxonomy (NCBI): domain Bacteria; kingdom Bacillati; phylum Chloroflexota; species Chloroflexota bacterium. Next base: position 849,814 of record JBBDXT010000004.1, on the reverse strand, counting down.
CCGCGCGCCATCCGTCGCTCCAGGCGCTCCTGGAAGTAGCTGAATGTGATCGTAAGGAGCCAATACACGGCCGCCGCGATGAGCAGGGTCTCGAGACTGCGGAAGTTCTGTCTCCCGACCAGCTGGGCGCGGAAGAGCAGCTCCTCCACGGCGAGGATGGACACGAGCGACGAGTCCTTGAGCATGGCCACGAACTCGTTGCCGATCGCGGGGATCACGATCCGCAGGGCCTGCGGCAGCACGATCCGGCGCATCACCAGCCGCTCCGGCATGCCGAGCGACTCGGCCGCCTCGCGCTGGCCCTTGGGCACGGCCTGGATCCCGGCGCGGAAGATCTCGGTCAGGTATGCGCCGTAGTTGAAGCTGAGCGCGATGATCCCCGACGGAATCGCCGGCAGGACGATCCCCACCTGGGGAAGTGCCAGGTAGATGAAGTAGATCTGGACGATGAGCGGCGTGCCGCGGACGAGGGAGACGTAGAGCGCTGCGACCCCGCTGAGGTACGGGTTGCGCGAGAGCCGTCCCATCGCGCTGATGAGCGCCAGGATGGTGGCGAAGAAGATCGACACGACGGAGACGAGGAGCGTCAGTCCGGCCCCGCCGATGATGAACGGCCCCCATAGGCCGATGAACGCGGTGTCGATGTTGCCCGTGGCATACAGGCCCACCAGCACGATGCCGATCAGGACCAGCCAGGTGGCGCCTGACTTCAGGCGGAACAAGACGCGTGATCTGGCCTGGCTGGCCTCGACCTGGGAGAGGATTGAACCGGGCTGGGGAGCGTCAGCTGCGATCACGGATCACCTCCGCAAAAGAAGAAGGACGGGGACCCACCCGGAGTCCCCGTCCTGATATTCGCTGTGGCTCGTTCAGCCGCCGGGTGGAACCGTGAGGTCTTCCCCTTCGAACCATTTCTCGCTTAGGGTCGTGAGCGTCCCGTCCGCGTGCATCTCGCCGATGGCCTTGTCGATCTCGAACAGGAGCGCCGCGTGTGCCGGCCCGCTCTTGTCGATGGCCACCGCGAGGTTCTCCAGGAAGATCGGCTCGCCGATCTTCACGATCGGCTGATCCGCATCAACGGCGGCGTCGATCACCGTGCCTGACGTGATCAGGAGGTCGAACTCCGGCCGGTTTGCCGCGATGTCCTCGATGCAGTTCGAGTCCGTGGGCCGAGTCAAAGCCTCGGCTCCGCTCGGCAGCTCAAACGGGATCTGGTCGACACTGGTCACCCCGGATCGAGTGCTGGCCGCCATGAATGCCGGGGTGTAGTAGTACGGCTGGGTAAAGCTGAAGAGCGTCTTGCGGTCGGTGGTGATCGTCATCGATCCCACGCTGATATCCCAGCGGCTGGCCCAGCTGCCGGCCGTGATGATGTCAAAGTCCACATGCTGGAACTCGGCCGTGACTCCGAGGCGCTTCGCGATCTCGGTGCCGACGTCGATGTCGAAGCCGACCCACGAGCCGTCGGGCTCACGGAACGACTGCGGCTTGTAGTTCGCATCGGTCGAGATGCGAACCTTGCCGTTGGCCTTGATCGTCTCCAGAAGGTCCCCGGTGGCGCTGGCCGGCTCCGTGATCGGATCCTGGTCGGTGGGTGCGTTCTCGGCGCCGCTAAGCCACGAGAGGTATGTGGTTCCCGCCCCAACGCACACGGCGGCCGGAATGTCGACCGTCGTGACGCTTGGCGCCGCCGAATCGCTGGCCGCTGCGCTGCTTGGCGAGGCCGAGCCGTTGCCCGCCGGGGTGCAGGCCGCCACCAGCATCAGTGAAGCCAGCAAGGTGGCTCCGCGCCGAAGATGGTTCATCATTGGTCCTCCGTCACGCGGACCGCGCACCATGCTCAGTCTCGCGCAGTGTGTAGCGTGGTTTACCACGCGGGGGGCGGTGCGGCAAGGATTGCCTCATCGGTACACTCGCCTCATGACGACGACCCCGCTTTCGCGTGCCGCGACGTTGCCATCTCGCTACTACCTCGAGCCGGCCAACCTTGAGCGCGAGAAAGAACTCGTCTTCGGCCGCACCTGGCAGCTCGTCGCGCGCGCTGAGGAGCTGCAGCGGGTTGGCGACTTCGTGCCGGTCACCATCCTCGACGAGCCGATCGTGATCACCCACGGCCTCGATGGGGAGCTGCGCGGGTTTTACAACGTGTGCCGGCATCGGGCCGGGCAGGTCGCCCTCACGCGCGGCAACCGCAAGTCGCTGCAGTGCCGCTATCACGGCTGGACCTACGGGTTGGACGGCACGCTGCGCGCCTGCCCCGAGATGGAGGAGACCGAGGACTTCCGCAAGGAGGACTTCGGCCTGATGCCCGTGCGGGTTGACCGATGGGGCCCGTTCGTCTTCGCCTGTCTCTCCGCCGACGCACCGCCACTCCCCGAGGTCATGGGCGCAATACCCGACGAGGTCGCCAGGGCCGGATTCGACATGGATCGGATGCGGCTGGTCGAGCGGCGCGAATACCTGGTCGAGTGCAACTGGAAGGTCTACGTCGACAACTACCTGGAGGGCTACCACCTGCCGATTGCGCACCCGCAGCTGTTCCGCGAGCTCGACTACGACGCCTACCGGGTGGAGGAGTTCCTACCAGGACAACATGTCCTCGAACGTGATCCTGCCGCTGAGCGTGGACCGTACGCTGACGATCTTCGAGTGGTTCTTCGCCGATCCGGGCACCGGGCCGGGCTGGGAGTCGATGCAGCAGACGATCGCCTTCAGCGACGAGATCCAGCAGGAGGACATCGTCATCTGCGAGCAGGTCCAGCGTGGGCTCCGCTCCCGCTCCTACGACTCAGGCCGCTTCTCGGCCAAGCGCGAGAACGGCGTCTACCACTTCCAGAACCTGGTCCGCGAGTTCCTGGGGGAGGGGACCTGATGCCGAGGCTGGACCGGCCTGCCGGCGTTTACCAAACATACTGGTGCATCAACGCCGTTGGTCGACTCTGGACCGCGTATTGGCCACGTCACGCGCGTTGGCACCAGTGTGGCGGGTGAGACTGCACCCGAGTGGCCGGTAACGTCACGGTGTACCAATATGGCTGGTAAGCCAATGCCCTTGGGCAGGCTCCTGTGACCGCCGCCCGGGCCGATGGGCGCCTCACCGTGGCTCTCGTCTCTGAGGTCTTCTGGGAGCCGGACGGACTCGGCCGACTTGCAGAGCGGCTCGACCAGTGCGTCCGGCGCGGCGCCGACGTGGCCCTTCTGCCAGAGCTCGCGCTGCACCCATGGCGGCCCGCGACCAAGGAGGCGGTCGACGACGACTCTGAGCCGATGGACGGGCCTCGCGCCCGAGCATTGGCGACGGCTGCGCGCGAGGCGGGGATCGGCCTGGTGGGAGGGATCATCCACGCGGATCCCGAGACCGGACGACGGACCAGCCGTGCGCTCGTGTTCGATCGGTCTGGTGACCTGGTGGCCACTTACGAGAAGCTGCACCTCCCGGAGGAACCGGGCTTCTGGGAGACGAGCCACTATGAGCCCGGGACCGAGTCGCCGCGACGCATCGACGCCTTTGGGCTGCCGGTGGGCGTCCAGATCTGCAGCGATACCAACCGCCCGGAGGGCTCGCACCTGCTTGGGGGGCAGGGGGCCGAGGCGATCCTGATCCCGCGTGCCAGCGAGGAGCGGACCTACCAGCGCTGGAAGATCGTCTTCCGCGCCAATGCGCTCACCAGCTCCAGCTACGTCCTCTCCGTCAATCGGCCCGATCCAGAGGCGGGAGTGCTGCTGGGTGGCCCCTCGATTGCGGTCGATCCCAAGGGCAACGTGCTCCTGGAGACGACCGACCAGATCGCGATCGTGACCCTTGAGTCGCGCGTGGTCAGCGCCGCCCGGATCGCCTACCCGGGGTATCTGCCTGTGCGCGCCCGGCTCTACGCCGATGCCTGGGGCGAGATCGCGGGGAGGGACGGCGAGCCGAGCTGAGGGCGCTCAGGAGAAGGTGAAGGTACCCTCGGCAAGGAGCTCTCCGCCTCGGAAGATGCGAAGGATGTGGGTGCCCTTTCCCCAGGCGTTGATCAGTTGCGCCACCGTTGCTGGGGACCTGAGGCCTTCGGTCGACAAGGTCTTGTCGACGATCACGACGCCCTCTTCGCGGGTCTGGACGACCGTCTCGGTGCCATCCGCCGCGACGCGGACCACCTCTTCGATGAGCCGATCGACTCCGATCGGCTCCTTCAGGGTGATGGAGTGGGCGAAGCCGGGGCTATCCGCTGTGAACGTCGTGGTCTCGCCGGTGAGCTGGCGCGTATTGTTGTTCCATCCCGTTCCAAATTTGATCGTCCCTGGCAGCGTCGGCGATGGCAGGACGCTCGGGCTCTCGATGGCGCTCGGAAGCTCAGAGGCTGAGGCGCTCGGCGACGGCGTGGGGGAGGGTGTCTGCTCCGCGACGTTCGGCGCGGGAGGGATGAGGCCTGACAGGATCAGCCCCAGGGCGATTGCAGCCACGATGGCCCCGAGGGTGCCGCCGATCGAGGTGAGCGAGGCCTGATCGGTGGGGAAGAGGCCGGCTGGGCCGCTGGATATTGGGGCGGCTGGCTGGATGGCGTATCCACATGAGCGGCAGACCTGCGCCCACGACGGGTTCTCGTGGCCGCAGTTGAAGCATTCAACGGTGTCGCCGGTCATCGGGCCAGAGCCTAGCACGCAGGTGGCCGCCGGCGGTGAGAACGCCGACGGCCCGTTGGAGGACCCCGCAACGGGCCATCCGCCGGGGATGCTAGCCGACCGGTCGCGTCGTGCCAAACCCGCGAATGACACATATCCGATCGTCGTGCCGGTTGCCGTGCAAGGTTCCAGCAACCTCGGACGGCTATACCTAGGCGACGAGCCTGAGCTCAGCTAGGGCACGGGTGGCCGTCTGGCAGAAGCAAGGAGAGCGACCATGTACATCGGTGGTGGAATCCTCGGCCTCATCCTGCTGATCCTGCTCATCCTCTGGTTGACCGGCAACCTCTGAGTTTCGGTCTGGCGGAGCGTCAGCTGACAGCCTCCCTAAGGCGACCCTTTCTCAGCAGTTTCAGGCGGCGCCGGATGCCATTCGAGCGCAGAGCAAGGAACAGCTTTGCCTGTCGTGACCGATTCGACCACGACTCGAGGGCTCGAAGGCCATCCATGACCGCCCTCGCATTCGCGGGTTCAGGCTTCGGCTCCTGCCGCTCACCCTGGCTGAATATGCTCCGGATCTCCTCGTCCCCCGAGATGAGGCGGAATCCAGCGCGTGCCATCGTCTCGGTCAGCGTCGTCAGGGTGAAGTGGAACGTATGCGCCACGGTCAGGTACCGATCGAAGCGGAACGCGTACTCCCGCTTGCGGTCGATCGTGAGCAGACCAGGGACCTCAACATAGAAGAGGGTGGCCTCGTCGCCAAGGGCTCGGACATCGGCGAGCCCGGCGGTCAGGTCGGGCAGGTGTTCGACGACGTGACTGAGAATCACGACATCGAAGGGAGCCAGATCCTGCAACGTTTCTGGCCCACCCTGTCGCATGTCAGTGCCCACCGACCGACCCGCCTCAACGTAGGCTGACGCGTACTCGCAGCCAGCCGTCGTCACGTCTCTGCCAGCCGCCTCCGCGAACTCGCGCAGCACCTGGCCTGTGGCAGCCCCGATCTCGGCGACGCGCAGCGGCCCGTCAGGCAGCTGGTCCCGCATCAGCGAGACGATGGCCGCGCCCTGCCCGCGGCGAAAGAGCGCGGTCGAGGGGTCCGGAGCGGGAAGGCTCATGTGCAGCCCGTGGTAGTCATGCTGATAAAAATCCGGGAGGTCGGCGGTGGAGAGGCGCGGGGAGGACCGGGCCAGGCCGCAGCTGCCACACAGGACGACGCCGATCGGCAGCCCGAAGCGGTCGTGCGACGCGATCGGCTTCGCGTCCGTTGATCCGCATGGACACCCGAGGACATCCTCCAGGTGGTACTGGCCGCTCGCCAGCTTTGTCAGCAGCTTCGTTCGATATTCCCGCTGAACGGAGCTGAGTCGGAAGGTGGCCCGATGCGGTGCCTCGACCATTCGCCTCAGTGTAGGTGGTGCCGGAGGTGGGATTCGAACCCACACGAGCTTGCACTCATCGGTGTTTGAGACCGACGCGTCTGCCGATTCCGCCACTCCGGCGCGGGGGAGGCATGGTACCCGCGACGCGCGCGGCGTGGCTAGGCGGCGGTGCCTAGGCGCGGACCTCCTGGCGCATGAACTGGATGTAGCCGATCGCGAAGCAGATCACGGTCAGCGCCACCAGCGCGACGACGTGCGGCCACACCAGCAGCAGGCTCTGGTCGAGCGACAGGAGGCTGGGGATCTGCTGCTGCGCCTGCGTCAGCTCGCCGAGCGTGGCCGGGGTGTTGGTCCCGGTCAGCGAGGGGTTGAGCAGCACCGATGACGCCTCCGAATACAGCGTCGTCGGCAGCAGTCGCAGCACGAAGGCGTGCAGCTGGTAGAGGCCGAGCGCCCGGTCGATGGCGGTGCTGTCGGTCACCGGGGCGATGGCGCCCAGCAATAGGTTCAGCACGAAGCGGCCGAACATGGCGATCCCCATCCAGACGCCGAACCCGATCAGCGCGGCCGTTGCCGCGCGGTGCACCACCACCGAGAGCAGCAGCCCGAACGCGAGCCAGACCGCGACATATGCGATCGTCACCACGAACCATACGAGCAGGCGGAAAACCTCGGACCAGGCCGGCACGATTCCGAGCCGCAGCAGACCGAAACCGGAGATCAGCAGCACCACCGACAGCAGCACCAGCGTGATCGCCGCCAGGGACGCGACGAACTTGCCGTTGATCACGTCGTCGCGATGGATCGGCTGCGCGACGAGGCGCGGCAGCGTCCCCTGCGCCCGCTCGCCATTGACCGCGTCGAAGGCGAAGGCGATCCCCAGCAGCGGTGCGGCGAGGCCGATGAAGCCCTGCACGCTCACGTCGAGCCCGAAGATCGAGACGTCCTGCGGCCCGATGATGAAGAGCGCCAGGAAGACCGCCTGTGCCCCGCTGACCTCCGATGCCAGCTCGTGGATCCGCTCGGTCGCAAGGAAGAGCGGGATCCCCGCCGCCAGGCCGAGCACGATGAGCAGGACGAAGAACCGCAGGCTCAGCACGTGATCGGCGAACTCCTTGCCGGCCACGACCAGCCATCCCGAGCGTGGAACGCTCCGCGCCGGCGCGGTCGCGGCCGTCTCGACGGTGGTCATGCGACCGCTCCGACCGGATCACCAGGCTCGACCGCTGCCCGATGCAGGCCCGCCTCGCGCAGTGCCGCCCGATAGATGTCGTCGAGCGAGGGATCGGCCGAGCGAATGGCCGTGAGCCCCAGCCCGTCGCGCGCGGCGCCGGCAAGGACCGCCTCGCGGACCTGCCGCCCGGCGCTGGCCGGTCGCACGTGCAGTCGCCACGGCGCTCCTGCGCCATCGGCCGGATCGACGTGCTCGACCTGGGGGATGCCGCCCAGGAACGGCCCGATGCGCTCGGCGGCGCCGGCCGCCTGCTCGCCCTCGAACGTGACTTCGACCTGGCCGGTGTCGTTGCCGAATCGAGCTGCCAGCTCGGAGACCGTGCCCAGGCCGATGAGCCGGCCGGCGGCGAAGATGCCCACCCGATCGCAGACGGACTGGACCTGCGTGAGCAGGTGGCTCGAGAGGAGCACCGTCACCCGGCGCTCGCGAACGAGGTCACGCAGCAGCTGGAGGATCTCGACCACCCCGATCGGGTCGATCGCCGCGGTCGGCTCGTCGAGGATCAGGATGTCGGGGTCCTTGATCAGGGCATCGGCGATGCCGAGACGCTGGAGCATTCCGCGTGAGTAGGTGTCGGCCCGGCCGTTGCCGCGATCGCTGAGCCCCACCTGGGCCAGTGCCGCCTCGATCCGTCCCTCCGCCTCCTCACCACGCATCCCGTTCAGCCGCGCCGTGTAGCGCAGGTTCTGGCGCCCGGTAAGGTCGCCGTAGAAGCCGACGCTGTCCGGCAGGTAGCCCACCATGCGCTTGACGCGCAGAGCGTCCCGCGCCGGGTCGAGGCCCATCACTCGCGCCGTCCCGCCGCTCGGCTCGGTCAGCCCCAGCAGCATCAGGATGGTGGTCGTCTTGCCCGCCCCGTTCTGCCCCAGCAGGCCGAAGATCTCCCCGCGGCGCAGCTCCAGGTCGAGGCCGTCGACCGCGACCAGGTCGCCGTAGCGCTTGGTCAGCCCGGCCGCGACGATGGGCGGTTCGCCGCTCCCGGTCACCGCCGTCCGTACCGCTGGAAGACCCACCACAGGCCGAACAGGACCAGAGCGATGAGTGCCAGCCCGACGAACCCGAAGAGCGGCGAGGTCTCGATCGTCATGCGGATCTCGACGGAGCCATCCGCATCGGGGCTCTGGGCTCGATAGGTGACCACGTAGTCGCCGGCGATCGCGTCGTTGGACGGCACGATCGTGGCGGTGATGGTCGCGTCATCGTCAGCGGCGATGCTGTCGATCGTGTCGGACGGGCTGAAGGTGACCGTCCAGTCGGTTGGCGCGGTTGCGGAGACGACGACCGCTTCGAGAGGCTGGGTCCCGTCGTTGTGGACCAGCAGCTGCTGCGTGATCGAGCTGCCGGCGGCGCCGGAGTTGCTGAGCCGCTGGTCAGGGGTGGTCAGGGTCAGGGCGGTGGTGCCGGTCACCACCACCGACAGCTCCGCATCGATCGTCCGGTCGCCGACAGTGGCTCGCACGTTGATGGGATAGGTGTCCGGCGCGACGTCGGTCGGTGGCGTGGCCGATACCGAGACCGCCGCGCTGTCGCTCGCCTTGACCACGGCGCTTGCCGCCTGCGTCTGTCCGGTCAGCGTGGCGTTGACCTCCCAGCCCTCGGACCCCACGGCGGTGACGGCGAAGGTCAGGTCCTCCGAGCTCTCGTTGCGCAGGGTGAGGTTGAAGGTGAAGGTCGTGCCGGACGCGCCCTGCAGCGAGGGGTAGTCGCTGGCCAGGGTCACCTCTCCAGAGGCCGCGGTGCTGACCTGAATGCTCAGCGGCAGCGTGCTGCGCACTCCGCCAGCCACGGCTGCCACGGTCACCGTTGACGCTCCATCGGTCGCGGTGGCGGGAATGTCAATCTCGAGCCGGACGGTGGCAATGCCGTCGACATCGGTCTGGACGCCGCTGACCACGTATCCGCCGCCACGCAGGGTGGCGACCCAGCCAGCCGGCAGACCCGAGACGGAGAGGGCGACCTGCTGGTTCGCGGTGCCCGTCACCGCGATGTCGAAGCCCACCGTGGAACCGGGCGCCACGACGATGGACGGGTAGGGTGTCGTGAGCGTCGCACCGGCGGCCATGGCGGCTGGGGCGAGCGCAAGGGTGCTGCTCAGGAACAGGCCGATGGCGGCCAGCGGGGCGCCTCGCCTGCGCCCATGGATCGGTACGGTCGGCACTCGCTCTCCTCCACGCATCACCCGAAGCCGGGAGCACCTCGGCGTGTGCTCGCAGCGGCTCGGCGCAGGATGCAAGGTGACAAGAAATGCGGGAATGCGCAACCAATTCGCGGTCAATGAAAGGTTGAGACCCCGCAATACTTCTCGGCGCCGCGGAATGTGATCATAGGTGTCCGATGCTTCCTCGCGACCCCGCCCGGCCCGCGTCGCGCACCGCGCCCCTCTCCGACGAGGCAGCGGTGATCGCCCGTGCGGCGGCGGGGGATCGCAACGCCTTCACGCAGCTCATCGAGCACTACCAATCGGCCTGCTATGGCCTGGCCTGGCGGCTGCTGGGTGATCCCGACCAGGCCGCCGATGCCGCCCAGGACGCGTTCGTGCATGCCTATGACGCCATCGCCAAGTACCGCGGCGGGCTCTTCCGATCATGGCTGCTGCGGATCACGGCCAATGCCAGCTACGACATCCTGCGGCGGGCCCAGCGCAAGCCGACCACCACGCTGCCGGACGCCGAGGAGGGGGAGGCGGAGCTGCCGGACCGCTCGGCCGCCGATCCCGAGGCGGAGGCCGGCCGCTCGGAGCTGTACCGCTACCTTGACGCCGCCCTGCGGCTGCTGCCGCAGGACCAGCGCACGGCGGTCGTGCTGTGCGACGTGTACGGGATGGACTACGGCGAGGTGGCCGACGCGACCGAGTCCGCCCTCGGGACCGTCAAGTCGCGCATCCACCGTGGCCGCCTCCGCCTCCGCGAGCTGATGGCCGAGCACCGGGAACTGTTCCTGAACGAGGCGCGTCTGGACCGATGACCATGCAGAACACGCCTCATCCTGACGACGAGCGCCTCGCCGCCTTTGCCGGCGGCGATTCCGACGCCCTCGCCGACTCGTCGCTCGTCGCGCACCTCACGGCCTGCGATCGCTGCCGGCCGCTGGTCGACGAGCTGTCGCTCCTGCGTGGCGCCCTCGCCGAGCTTCCAGACCTCGCGCCGTCGCGCCCGTTGCGCCTCATCCCTCCCGTGCCGTCTCCGGCTCCTGCCGGCGGCCGGCGTTCCTGGCTGCGCCGCCTCACCGCCCCTGCGATGGCCGCCGGGGTCGGACTGGTCCTGGTCGGAGCCGTCGGATTTGGAGCGTCCGGCGCCGTCGGCGATCTCTTCGGCCGTGCCGCCAGCGCCCCTGGTGCCCAGGAGGCCAGTGCGTCGGATCGCCAATTTGGGGCCTTCCCGAGCGCGGCGCCGTCGCTTGCGCCGGGTGACACGACCGGCAACGCCGGCTCCGAGAGCTCGCCCCGAAGCATGCGGTCGGGCGAGCCCGCGTCGCCCACATCAGCCTCGCCCGCGCCAGCCTCGCCCCCGCCCAGTGTCGACGAGGCCGCGCCCACTGAACAGGTGACGGGCAATTCGTCACCCGAGCAGCCGTGGCTGACCCTGCTCATCGCCGGTGTCGGCCTGTTCGGGATATCGACCGCCCTGCGCTTCTCGCTCTCCCCGCGCGCCGGCTAGGCGAGCTTTCCCACCACCACCGCGATCGCCAGCAGCGTCAGGAATACCGCGGCCACGATCAACGCCGCCCAGCCGGAGTCGCGGAACGTGCGCGGCCCGGTCTCCAGCGGTGTCGGTCGACGCGTCGGCGGCAGCTGGACCTCGCCAGGCTGACGAATCGTCCGAGGCGCGGCGCGGGTCTCCGCATTGGTGGCGCGCCAGGTCGCCCAGGTCCGCGTGGTCGTCGGCTGCGACGGACGGATCGGCCGCCGCGATGCGGCCCAATGCCCGCTGCTCGGCGTGCCGGCGGTGGGGTGTCCCGCGTCGTACTCAGCTCGGCGTGCGCTCGTCGAGAGGATGCGCCACGCCTCGTTGACCTGCCGCATGTGCGTCGCCGTCTCCTCGTCCGGATGCAGGTCGGGATGGAAGCGTTTTGCCAGCCGCCGATGGGCACCGGCGACCTGCTGCGGCGTGGCATCGCGGGCGATCCCGAGCACGGCGTAGGGATCGTGAAGAGCGTCGCTTGGCACTGCCGCGGATTCTAGGGCGGGCGAGCGGGTCTAGACTCCGATGATGGCAGACCGCCGACCGATCCTGATGCTCATCGACGGACCGAGCATCGTGTATCGGGCCTATTTCGCGATGATGCAGACGCCGCTCACCACGTCGGACGGCATGCTCGTGACCGGGATCTTCGGCTTCCTCAACATCGTCCTGCGCGGGATGCAGGACCTGAAGCCGGACTACGCCATCGTCAGCTTCGACCTCGGCAGGCCGCAGTTCCGCTTCGATGCCTATCCGGACTACAAGGCCGGCCGGCCTTCGATGCCCGATGACCTGCGCGCCCAGTTCCCGATCGTCCGCGAGCTGGTGACGATGATGGGCATGCCGATCCGCGAGCTGGCGGGCTACGAGGCCGATGACGTGATCGGCACCCTGGCTCTCGAGGCCGCGGCCGCCGGGGTGGACACCTACATCGTGTCGGGCGACCTGGACGGCCTGCAGCTGGTCAACGACCACATCCGGCTCTTCACGACCCGGATGGGGGTCGCCAACACGGTCGTCTACGACGAGGCCAAGGTGGCCGAGCGCTACGGCCTGCGTCCCGACCAGATGCTCGACTACAAGGCGCTCAAGGGCGACACCTCCGACAACATCCCCGGCGTGCCGGGGGTGGGGGAGAAGACGGCCGTCGCCCTCCTCCAGCAGTTCGGCTCGCTCGACGCCCTGTACGAGCACCTCGACGAGGTGAAGGGCAAGCTCCGCGAAAGGCTGGCAGAGCACCGGGAGTCGGCCTTCCTGTCGCGTCGGGTGGGGCGCATCGTGACCGACCTGCCGGTTGCTCTCGAGCTCGAGACGGCGCGCACGAGCCGCTACGACCGCCGCGCAGTGGCGCAGCGCCTGCGCGAGCTCGAGTTCCGCTCCCTGATCGATCGGCTGCCGCCCTCGAGCATCGCCCCGACCGGGCACGATGCGCCGGAGCGCGACACGAAGGGCGGCCTCCAGCTGTCGCTCGACCTGCTCGGGGGGAGCGGGGCGTCGCAGGCGGCAGGCGGCGGCGCAGCCGATGGGGCGTCCTCCCGCGCCGCGCCGGACCCGCTCGTCGATCCCGGCGGCGCCATCGAGCACGTCGATCCGCGCATTCCGCGCAGCGAGGCAGATCTGGTGGAGCTGGAGGCCTGGCTGGCGGCACACGGGGACGCGGTTGGGCTGGGCTGGGCGGCGGGTCCTGGGCGCATCCACGGCCGGGCGCTGCTGGGGATCGCGATGGCCGGAGCCGATGGCTCGTGCTGGTACCTGCCGCTGGATGTCGGAGATGGCACGCCGTGGCTTCCCCGGTGGTTCGCCCGCGACGATCGGACGCTGATCGGGCACGACCTCAAGCAGATGATCGTGCTCCTGGCACGGCTGGGGACCCCGCTGCAAGGGCCCGCGGTCGACACGCTGGTGGCGTCCTACATGCTCAATCCGGCGCTGCGCGCCCAGACCCTGGACGACCTCGCCGCCAACCGCTACGGCGCCGAGCTGCCGCCTCCGCCGGTCAGCGGCGAGTCCGGGGCGGAAGAGTCGGTGGTCGCTCGCCGAGCGGCGGCCGAGGCCCTCATCTCGCTGCTCGTCAAGCCGGCTCTCGAGGCCGAGATGGCCGAGGCTGGGCTGTCGGCCCTCTTCGGCGAGGTGGAGATGCCCCTGCTGCCCGTTCTCGCCGGCATGGAGCTGGCCGGCGTCCAGATCGACGGGGCCGTGCTGGCGGCCATGGCGGCCGAGTTCGGCGAGCAGCTGGCATCGCTCGAGTCGCGCATCTACGAGCTGGTCGGCCATCCCTTCAACATCGGCTCGCCCAAGCAGCTCGAGCAGATCCTGTTCCACGAGCTGGAACTGCCCGCCACCAAGCGGACGCGTACCGGCTACTCGACCGATGCATCGGTCCTGGAGGAGCTGAAGGACAAGCACGAGGTGGTGGCGCTGATCTTGGAGCACCGCCAGGTCGCAAAGCTCAAGTCGACCTACGTCGACGCGCTGCCGCTGCTGATGGACGCGAACGGCCGCGTGCACACCACGTACTCGCAGGCGGTGGCGGCCACCGGTCGACTGTCGAGCACCGACCCCAACCTCCAGAACATCCCGATCCGGACCGCCCTGGGCCGGCGCATCCGTCGCGCCTTCGTCGCCCCTCCCGGCAAGCTCCTGCTGGCGGCGGACTACTCGCAGGTCGAGCTCCGCATCCTGGCGCACGTCTCCGGCGACCCGGGGCTCAAGGCCGCCTTCGCCGCGCACGAGGATATCCACCGCTCCACCGCCGCGCGCGTGCTGAAGCTCAAGCCGGAGGAGGTCACCTTCGAGCAGCGCAGCATGGCCAAGATGGTGAATTTCGGGGTCGCCTACGGGATGAGCGACTTCGGCCTGGCGGATCGGCTGCGCATCCCGCGCGAGGAGGCCCACGCCTTCATCGCCGACTACTTCGCCGCCTACGAGGGGATCCGGCGCTACATCATCGAGGTGAAGATCCTCGCCCGCGACCAGGGTTTCGTCTCGACCCTGCTCGGCCGGCGGCGCTACATCCCCGAGCTTTCCGCCCGTAATCCATCGCTGCGCCAGGCTGGCGAGCGGATGGCGATCAACATGCCGATCCAGGGCACGGCCGCAGACGGCATCAAGATCGCCATGGTCCGGCTGGCCGCGGCGATGCAGGAGCGCGGCCTCCAGTCGCAGATGCTGCTGCAGGTCCACGACGAGCTCGTCTTTGAGACCGATGAGGCCGAGATGCCGGTCCTGGCAACGCTCGCCCGGGAGGTGATGGAGGCTGCCCTGCCGCTCGACGTCCCGCTCACGGTCGACCTCAAGGTGGGCGCGGACTGGGATCGAATGGACCGCCTCGAGCCGATTGCCGACGGTGGCTGGCGTCGGGTGGCGCCGCCGGCGGGTGAGGCAGAGCCGGAGGAGCCGGTCCTCGCCGAAGTGGTCGGCTGACCGATGCCCGAGCTCCCCGAGGTCGAGACCGTGGCGCGCGATCTGCAGCACTGGGTGGCGGGCGCCACGATCGCGGAAGCCGAGGTGCGCTGGGAGCGGACGATCCGCCACCCACAGCCGGGTGAGCGGTTCGCCGCGGAGCTGCGCGGCGCGACCATCCGCCGCGTCGGGCGGCGGGCCAAGAGCGTCCTGCTGCACCTCGACGACGGTCGGGTGATGACCGTCGCGCTGCGGATGACCGGTGCGCTGATCGTCGCCCCGCCGGGGACCCCGGACGACCGCTACGCCCGCGTCGTCTTCCGCCTGGCCGATGGCCGTGAGCTGCGCTACCGGGACGTGCGCAAGTTCGGAAGGATCGGGCTCTGGGAGCGCGGAGGTGTGCCGAGGACCGGCCGGCGGGGAAGCACCGGGCGCCGCGTCGCGGAGGCACGTGAGCCGTATCGAGTCGGTGACGTGTTCGCGCGTCACGGGCCGGAGCCCCTGGCCCGCTCGTTCAGCTCGGCCCGACTCGCCGCCCGGCTGCAGGGACGATCAGCCCGCCTCAAGACGCTGCTCCTCGACCAGACCTTCATCGCCGGGGTCGGCAACATCTACGCGGACGAAGCTCTGTGGCGCGCGCGGCTCCACCCGTTGCGCGCCGCCGACACGTTCACGCCCAAGGAGGTGCGGCGCCTCCACCGGGCAGTGCGAGCCGTCCTGCGCCAGGGGATCGTGAACCGGGGCGCGAGCTTCGCGGACTACGTGGGGGCGGACGGCGAGCCGGGCGACAACGCGGAACGGCTTGTGGTCTATCGGCGCACCGGCCAGCCCTGCCTTCGCTGCGGGCGCCCGATCTCGCGCATCGTGGTGGGGCAGCGCAGCACGCACTTCTGCCCGCACTGCCAGGTGCTGCCCGGCGAAAGAGGGCCGGCATGAAGGTCATCGGGCTGACCGGCAACATCGGCTGCGGCAAGAGCACGGTCGCCGGCATGCTGCGCGACCTGGGGGTCGCCACCATTGACGCCGACGAGGTGGCCCGCCAGGTTCGCAACAACGACGGAGTCGCTCGGCGGCGCATCGAGCAGCGCTTCGGCACGTCGGATGCCGGGGAGCTGGCAGAGATCGTGTTCACCGACGCGGGGGCGCTCGCCGACCTGGAGGCGATCCTCCATCCCCCGGTCCGCGACGAGGTGCGGTCCCGGCTGGCGGAGCTGATGGCTGCCGGCGCCGAGGCGGCCTGCATCGAGGCGATCAAGCTGCTCGAGTCGCCGCTTCTGGATCGGTGCGATGAGATCTGGGTGGTGCGTTGCGACGAGGCCGAAGCGCTCGCGCGCCTCGCCGAGCGGGGCGTCGACGAGGGGGCCGCACGAGCGCGACTCGCGAACCAGACGTCGCAGGAGGACAAGGTCGCGGCGGCCGACCGGGTGATCGATGGCTCGGCCTCGATCGACGAGACGCGACGCCAGGTCGAGGCCGCCTATCGGGCATTGATGGCGGTTCGCTAGAATTCAGTCCCGCCCCTCCGTCCCTTGCCACGAGGCCCCTCCTTCATGCCCGATCTCAAGGTCCACGCGCCATTCGAGGCGACCGGCGATCAGCCGGCCGCCATCGGGGCGCTGGTCGACGGGGTGCAGACCGGGCTGAAGCACCAGGTCCTGCTGGGAGCCACGGGAACGGGAAAAACCTTCGTCGTTGCCAAGGTCATCGAGGCGGTTGGCAAGCCGACGCTGGTGATGGCACACAACAAGACGCTGGCCGCGCAGCTGTACCAGGAGTTCCGCGAGTTCTTCCCCGATAACGCGGTCGAGTACTTCGTCAGCTACTACGACTACTTCCAGCCGGAGGCCTACCTGCCGCGGTCGGATACCTACATCGAGAAGGACTCGTCGCGCAACGACGAGATCGACCGGCTGCGGCACAACGCCACCCGCGCCCTCTTCGAGCGGCGCGACGTGATCATCGTTGCCTCGGTATCGTGCATCTACGGGCTGGGGGCGCCGGTCGACTACGGGGCGACCGTGATCAACCTCAAGGTGGGCGGGCACTACCGGCGCGACGGGATCCTGCGGCACCTGGTCGACCTGCAGTACCAGCGCAATGACGCGGCCATGGCACGCGCACGCTTCCGAGTCCGCGGCGACGTGCTCGAGGTGCAGCCACCGCACGGTGAGTACCTGGTCCGCGTGGACATGTTCGGCGACGAGGTGGAGAAGATCGTCGAGGTCGACTCGTTGACCGGCGAGGTGCTGGCCGAGCGCCGCGAGGTGAACTTCTACCCCGCCTCGCACTACGTCACGCCGCGCGACAAGCTGCTGGTGGCGATCACCAAGATCGAGGCCGAGATGGAGGAGCGGGTGGCGGGGCTCGCCAGAGAGGGACGCGACCTGGAGGCTGCCCGCCTCAAGCAACGGACCGACTTCGACCTGGAGATGATGCGCGAGGTCGGCTACTGCTCCGGGATCGAGAACTACAGCCGCCACCTGGCCGGGCGCGAGGCGGGGAGCCGGCCGTGGACCCTGATCGACTACTTCCCGACCGACTTCCTGTTGATCGTGGACGAGAGCCATATCTCGGTGCCGCAGGTGCATGGCATGTACAAGAACGATCGGACCCGCAAGGAGATCCTGGTCGACTTCGGGTTCCGCCTGCCGTCCGCGCTCGACAACCGGCCACTCACCTTCGAGGAATGGGAGGACCACCTGAACCAGGTGATCTACATGAGCGCCACGCCGGGGCCGTATGAGAGGGAGCGAGCCGAGCGCGTCGCCGAGCAGTTCATCCGACCGACCGGCGTGATCGATCCCCAGATCACGGTGCGACCGACGTCCGGCCAGATCGACGACCTGCTGGCCGAGATCCGCGACACGGTGGCGCGCGGCGAGCGGGCACTGGTCACCACCCTCACCAAGAAGATGGCCGAGGACCTGGCCGACTACCTGGCCGAGCTGGGCATCAAGGTGCAGTGGCTGCACAGCGAGGTCGACACCCTGGAGCGGGTCGAGATCCTGCGCGACCTGCGGCTGGGGGTGTACGACGTCCTGGTCGGCATCAACCTGCTGCGCGAGGGGCTCGACCTGCCGGAGGTGACGCTGGTCGCGATCCTGGACGCCGACAAGGAGGGCTTCCTGCGCTCGGGCGGCTCGTTGATCCAGGTGATCGGCCGCGCGGCTCGAAACATCGGGGGACGCGTGATCATGTACGCCGATCGCGAGACCGATTCGATGCGTGCGGCGATCGAGGAGACGAGCCGTCGCCGCGAGCGACAGGTCGCCTACAACCTCGAGCACGGGATCACGCCCGAGACGATCATCAAGGAGATCCGCGACATCAACTCCGGCCTGCGCCGCGTCGCCGAGGAGCGCACCGAGCTCGACGTGGCCGGCAAGGAGCCGGAAGAGCTGGCTGCGATGATGGGCCGGCTCGAGGCGCAGATGAAGGAGGCGGCGCGCAACCTGGAGTTCGAACGCGCCGCGGCGCTGCGCGACGAGATCCTGCAGCTGCGCCGCCTGCGCGAGGAGCTGGCCGCGGCCCCGGGGAGCATCCCCGCCGACGTCTACGCGGCGGCAGCCGAGGCGGGGGAATTCGGCGGCGAGGCGCGACGGGCGCCGCGCGAGGTCTTCAGCACGGCGGCACGGCCGAACATCGTGGCGGCCGGATCGCGCCGCCGGCCACCCCGCCGTCGCCGGCCGTAGCCGAAGCCATGGCCGGCACGATGCCGCACGCCATCTTTGTCGAGACGGGGATCGACGACGGCGCGACGGTGGCCGCCTACGCCGCGGAGCTGCCCGGTTGCGCCGTCTTCGCTGCGTCCGACACCGAGGCAACCAATGAGATGCCTCGCCGGGTGGCGCGCTTCGTGGACTGGCTCCGCGCCGGCGGCGAGGAGGCCCCCACCTTCTTGGGCGACAACTGGTACGAGGTGGAGCGCGCCGCGGTCGCGGATGGCAGCCGTGCGGCCTTTAGCCTTGATGACCTGCCGCCCGGCGACGACGAGTTCGGCCGCTACCTGCACTGGCTCGAGCTGGCTCGCGAGCTGCTTGCAGACCGCCTCGACGCGGCCGGGGAGGAGGCACCCACCGACGCCCTCGACCAGATCGCAGAGCAGGACGTCCTGCTGGCTTCCCAGCTTGGCGCCGCGCCAACGAAGCTCAGCGGTGCGCCGATCGATCGCCTGTACCAGGCTCGGGATGCCCTGACCGTCGCGCTGGAGAGCGCGGGCGCCATGGGGGACGGCGTGCGGCGCGCAGTGCGGCTCGCGATCGCCGACGACCTGCGCCTCGCCGACCAGCTGCGGGGAGCGGCCGGCTGATCGCATCCCCGAGCCCCAAACGGGTACGTCACGCGGGCGACTGGCCGATCCCGGAGCCGCGGCGCGCCCCGCCGGGGACCGCGCTGCGCGCCCTGCAGGACTCGATGCCACGCTGCGAGGGCGGGTCGGCGCCGGTCCTCTCGGGCGACGGACGCGAGCTGGCGATGCTCATCGGGCAGGCTCCTGGCTGGCGCGAGATCGAGACCGGCCTGCCGTTCGCGCACGACGCTGGCAAGCGGCTCCTCGGCTGGCTCGGCCTCGCCGGGGTCAGCGTCGACGACTTCCGCTCGCGCTGGTACGTGACCTCGGTCGCGAAGTGCTATCCGGGGCGTCGACCGGGAGCCTCGGTGGATTCGCCGCCGTCGCGGGCGGAGGTGCTGCGCTGGGCGCCCTACCTCGAGAGTGAGCTGCGTCTCCTCGCCCCGCGCCTGATTGCGCTGGTCGGCGGGCTGGCGCATCGGCACGCGTTCGGCGCGAGCGCCCGTCTCGACGACCTGGTCGGCCAGGAGCTTGCCTGGGAGGCAGCACCGGGCGCATCGGTGATCGCGCTGCCACATCCATCGGGGGCGTCAACCTGGCTGAATGACCCGGCGCGAGTCGAGCTCTGGCGACGCGGGATCGACCTGCTGGCGGCTCGCTGGCAGGCGCTCGGCGCGGCCCCATGAATCGTGAGACCCGGATCGGCGCTGCGCTGGTGGCTGCGCTCGGCGTGTTCGTCTTCACGATGCTGGTGGTGGGCTCGCTGGGTGAGCCGCGGCCGGAGCTGACGGAGTACCCGGTCGGGGAGATCCTGGCGCAGCAGGATCCGGCGGCGCGCTACGGCAGCGCTGAGCTGCGGATCGTGGGCTGGTACGCCGAGCTCGCAGGTGATTGCGTCGGGGACGACGGGGGAGTGGACCCCTCCGTCGCCTGGCTCCAGCGTGAATGCCCCTTGCGGGTCCTCCTGAGACAACAGCCGAGCGACGACGTGACCCAGGCGGAGCTGGAGCGCGACGGGCTGCGACTGGCGGCCCCCGACGGACGGCCCTTCCCGTCGCGGGCGCAGCCAGGCGGGGCGAACCTGCGGCTCCAGCAGCTCATCTTCACCGGTCATTTCGACGACCCGTCGGCGGAGCGCTGCGTCCCGGATCGGGTCATTCGCTGCCGCAATACCTTCGTGGTGAGCACCTACGACGGCCTGCTGCGGTAGCCCAGAACAGAACAGGCGTTCACATCGGTCTGATATCATCGACCCGATGCCCTCCGACCGGATCGTCGTGCGCGGCGCGCGCGAGCACAACCTCAAGAACCTCGACGTGGAGATGCCGCGCGACCGGCTGATCGTGATCACCGGCCTCTCGGGAAGCGGCAAGAGCAGCCTTGCCTTCGACACCATCTACGCCGAGGGACAGCGTCGCTACGTCGAGTCGCTGAGCGCCTATGCGCGGCAGTTCCTTGGCCAGATTGAGAAGCCGGACGTCGACCAGATCGACGGCCTCAGCCCGGCGATCAGCATCGACCAGAAGGGCTCCAGCCGGAACCCGCGCTCGACGGTCGGCACCGTGACGGAGGTGTACGACTACCTGCGCCTCCTGTTTGCCCGGATCGGCCGCATGCACTGCCCGATCTGCGGACGCGAGATCGCGCGCCAGACGGTGGAGCAGATCATCGACCAGCTCTACGAGCTCCCCGAGGGGACGCGACTGATGCTGCTGGCCCCGCTGGTGCGCGACCGCAAGGGCGAGCACGAGAAGCTCCTGGCCGGCGCCAAGCAGGGCGGCTTCGTGCGGGTTCGGGTCGACGGGGAGCTGCGTGACCTTGACGAGCAGATCGACCTCGACAAGAAGTTCAAGCATTCGATCGAGATCGTGGTCGACCGACTGGTCGTGCGACGGACCGATGACGACGGCGCTCCCCGGCCCGATGCCTCCCGCATGGCGGACTC
This sequence comes from Chloroflexota bacterium, assembly GCA_040902225.1. NCBI lineage: Bacteria > Bacillati > Chloroflexota > Chloroflexota bacterium. The sequence goes on along the minus strand of JBBDXT010000004.1, from coordinate 829,281 downwards.
GATCGAGACCGCCCTGCGACTCTCGGATGGAACGCTCCTGGTCCACCTTCCTGACGACGGGCCGAAGGGAAGCGACCGGCTCTACAGCGAGCGCTACGCCTGCCCCGTGCACGGGGGCAGCTTCGAGGAGCCGGCGCCCCGCAACTTCAGCTTCAACTCGCCGCACGGGGCATGCCCGGCCTGCACGGGGCTCGGCAATCGGCTCGAGATCGACCCCGACCGGGTCCTGCCCAACCCGTCGCTGTCCCTCGCCGAAGGGGCGGTCCTGCCGTGGCGCCGCATGGTGGCGACCGCATCGTGGTTCGCCACCATCCTGGAGGCGGTCGCGGACCGGTATGGGTTCCGGACGGACACGCCGATCGGCGAGCTCACCGACGAGGCGCGCGAGATCCTGCTCCGCGGCAACCACGGGGAGCGGGTCACGGTCCGATACAAGTCGCGCCAGGGGCAGGAGCACTCCTACTCGACCACGTTCGAAGGGGTCCTGCCCAACCTCGAGCGCCGCTATCGCGAGACCAGCTCGGAGGCGACCAAGACCGAGATCGAGCGCTACATGACGCAGCGGCCGTGCCCGACCTGCGGCGGCATGCGCCTCAAGCCCGAATCGCTCTCCGTGACGGTCGGCGATCGGAACATCATCGAGACGACCCGGCTGGCGGTGACCGATGCGCTGGCCTGGTATGCCGGCCTGTCCGACCTGCTCACCGATCGCGAGAACCAGATCGCGCGGCAGGTGCTCAAGGAGATTCGCGCGCGGCTCGGCTTCCTGGTCGACGTCGGGCTCGACTACCTGACCCTCGACCGGGCGAGCGGCTCGCTCTCCGGAGGTGAGGCGCAGCGGATCCGGCTGGCGACACAGATCGGATCGAGCCTGATGGGGTGCCTCTACATCCTCGACGAGCCGTCGATCGGCCTGCACCAGCGGGACAACGACCGGTTGATCGCGACCCTGATGCGGCTGCGTGACCTCGGCAACACCCTGATCGTGGTCGAGCACGACGAGGAGACGATCCGGGCCGCCGACTGGGTGATCGACATCGGGCCTGGGGCGGGGGAGCACGGCGGGGAGCTGATCCACTCCGGGCCGCTGCCGGAGCTGCTGGCCAGCCAGCGCTCGATCACGGCGGCCTACCTGCGCGGCGACCGGGCAGTGCCGGTGCCGGCGACGCGGCGCCGGGGCAGCGGGGAGTGGCTGACCGTGCGCGGCGCGCGCGAGAACAACCTGCGCGGAGTCGATATCGCCTTCCCGCTGGGCCGGTTCGTGGCCGTCACCGGGGTGAGCGGTTCGGGCAAGTCGAGCCTCGTGACGCAGATCCTGTATCCAGCGCTGGCCGCGCGGATCTGGGGCTCCCGCGAGCGTCCCGGCGCCCACGACGCGATCGAGGGGATCGACCGCATCGACAAGGTGATCGAGATCGACCAGAGCCCGATCGGGCGAACCCCGCGCTCGAACCCCGCGACCTACACGGGGCTGTGGGCACCGCTGCGCGAGCTGCTGGCCGCAGTTCCCGAGTCGCGGCTGCGGGGGTATCGGCCGGGACGCTTCAGCTTCAACGTCAAGGGCGGGCGCTGCGAAGCCTGCGAGGGGGCGGGGATCGTGCAGATCGAGATGCACTTCCTGCCCGATGTGTACGTGCAGTGCGAGGTGTGCAAGGGGAAGCGCTACAACCGCGAGACGCTCGAGATCCATTACAAGGGGCACAACGTCGCCGAGATCCTGGAGATGACGGTCGACGAGGCCCTCGCCTTCTTCAGCGCCGTCCCGTCGATCCGCAACAAGCTGCAGACGCTGCACGACGTGGGGATGGGCTATATCCACCTCGGCCAGCCGGCGACGACCCTCTCCGGCGGCGAGGCGCAGCGGGTGAAGCTGTCGACCGAGCTCTCGAAGCGCGCCACCGGCCAGACCCTCTACATCCTCGATGAGCCGACCACCGGGCTGCACTTCGACGACGTGGCCCGCCTCCTGCAGGTGCTGGGGCGCCTGGTGGAGACCGGCAACACGGTGGTGGTGATCGAGCACAACCTCGACGTGATCAAGAGCGCCGACTGGGTCATCGACCTCGGCCCGGAGGGTGGCGCCGCCGGGGGCGACCTCGTCGCGGCCGGAACGCCGGAGCAGATCGCGCGAACGCGCGCCTCGCACACCGGGCGGTACCTGCGCCATGCCCTTGGGATGGGCGAGGAGGCTCCCGCGCGGCGCGCCCGCCGTCGCGAGCCTGCCGCGGTCGCTGGCTAGGTGCCCTGATGCCGACTCGGGCGGAGGCGCTTGCGCTGCTCTACGAGTGGAATGTCAATCCGTCGCTGCGCAAGCACGGACTGCTGGTCGAGGCCGGCGTGGGTGGATACGCCGTCGACGACGGGCTCGACAACGCCACCGTCGAGATGTGGGGGATCGCGGGCCTGCTGCACGATCTCGACTACGAGCGCTTTCCCGAGGCTGCCACGCACGGTGCGATGGGTACCGATGAGCTGGTCGAGCTCGGCTACCCCGACGAGGTGGTCCACGCCGTGCGCTCGCACAACGACGCCCTGGGAATCCCACGTGAAAGCCGACTTGACCACCTGGTCTATGCCTGCGACGAGCTGGCCGGCTTCCTGGTCGCGGTCGCGCTGATGCGTCCCACTCGCAAGCTCGAGGACGTCGAGCCGGCCAACGTTCGCAAGCGGATGAAGGACAAGGCCTTTGCGCGCGCCGTCCCGCGCGAGATGCTGATGGCCGGCGCCGAGGAGATCGGCCTCGACTTCGACGAGCACGTGGCTCGCATGGTCCGCTACCTCTCGGCGATCGCACCCGAGGTCGGGCTGTAGCCCATCTCCTCCAGGAAGCGTGATGGGCGCGCGGGGTCGAAGGCGAGTACCAGCCTCCGCGTTGCCCGGGTGAGCGCGACGTAGCCGAGGCGCCGTTCCTCCTCCAGGGCTCGCCGCGGGTCCAGCGCCCCAAGGAGCGCTCGCCGGTTGGGGAAGCGCTCCTCCTCGAACCCGATGACCACGACAGTGGGCCACTCCTGTCCCTTGGCGCCGTGCACGGTCACCAGCTCGATCGGCGCAGCCGGGTCGCGCAGCCGGGTCAGGCGGGCGAGGACCTCGTCGCCGGCCGCCAGGAAACGATCCAGTCGCGCGAAGGCCGCGGCCCAGCCGAGGAGGGCATCGATGGCGGCATGGTCGTCGTCGCCCAGCGCGTCGTCGCCGTCCCCGCGTCGCCACCCGCGCGTGGCCCGCTCGCGAAGCAACTCCGGAAACGGGGGATCGGCCGGTGGCAGGCGGCGTACGGCGTTGAGCAGCGCGCGGACCGGTTCGGCCTCGAGCGGCGTTGGCAGGGTGGTCGCGTGCGGCTGGCCTGCCCGCAGCAGCGCGAGGGCCACGGGAGTCAGCTCGGCGCGGGTCCGAGCGAGGATGCAGCACCCGCCGCCGTTTGACGACTCGGCGGCGGCGAGCGCCGCCAGCCGGTCAGGCCAGTCATGGCCCACCGATGCCACCATCACGATCGCCGTCGGCTCGGTGCGGCGACCGGGAGTCGCATCGATGCGCTTCTCGAACCGCTCGGCGTTGGCGGCGATCAGCCGTCGCGAGGCTGCCACGACCGATGGCGGGCATCGGTAGTTGGTGGCGAGCTGGACACGCCGGGCGCGCGGGTAGAGCTCGGAGAAGCCAAGGATGCGACGCACGTCCGCGAGGCGCCAGGCGTAGATCGTCTGATCATCATCACCAACCACAAACAGGTTGTCCTCGGGAGCGGCCAGGAGGCGCACGAGCCGGAGCTGGGCGGCATCCACGTCCTGGAACTCGTCGACGCACAGGTGGCTGAAGCGGGCCTGCCACCGGCGGCGAAGCCGCGGATCGCCCTCGAGCGCCGCCACCGCACCCACCACCAGGTCGTCGAAGTCGATCTGGCCTCGGATCGCCATCAGCGCCGCGAAGGCGTCCACCGTGGCCGCCGCCTCGGGCGGCGGCGTTCGGCCCTCGACCTTCCAGGCCGAGACGATGGTGTCGAGCGCCGCCGGATCGGGAGGCTCGGGTGGGGAATCGTCGCCGTCCGGGGCGACGCGCAGCTCGGCGAGCGCCCGCCGACGCGCGGCGCGCAGCAGCGGGAGACGGTCGGGGAGCAGCCGGACCGGGCGCCCGGCATCCAGCAACACCTGCCGCGCCAGGGCGTGGAGCGTCCGGACCTCGATCGCCTCGGCGCCGGGCACCTCCGGGGCGAGCCGGCTGGCGATGCGCGCCGACAGCTCGGCGGCAGCGTCGCGGTTGAAGGTGACGACCCCGATCCGATCGGCGGCCACCCCGCGGCCGAGGAGCACGCCGAGACGCGCGATCAGGGTGGTCGTCTTGCCGCTGCCGGCCGGGGCGATGACCTGGGCCGGCCCGTCGGGCAGCATGGCGGCTGCCCGCTGCTCGGGATCGAGCGACCCGAGCAGGGCCCCAGTTGCCGACGCGGCGGCGGATGGCGCGATCGTCATCGGCCGATGATCGCGAACGCCGCTTACTGGGCGATCAACGATCGCTTACCGGGGACTGCGTCCGTTGCGCGGCGCGGTCGTTCAGAGCTAGACCGCGTCAACGTCGAACGGAACCTGACCCCGGAGCATGCTCACGGGCGGCGTCAGCGGCGCTGAAGGGGCGGTACCGTCGTCCGTCGTAGGATGGGGCCCACGCCACTGGGCCACGGCAAACAGGAGCGACGCAGAGTGCCATGGAAGGGCGACGGTAGGTACGCGGACGTGAATGGCGTCCACACGTACTACGAGGTGAGCGGCGCCGGCAAGCCACTCGTGCTTCTCCATGGCGGGTTCGGAGGAGTGCACACGTTCGCGGCGCAGGTGCGCGCGCTAGCTGAGCGGTATCGGGTCTTCGTTCCTGAGCAGCGGGGCCGGGGGCATACGCCGGACGTCGAAGGCCCGATCAGTTACCAGATCCTGGCGGATGACACCATCGGCTTCCTGGAGCAGACCATCGGGGAGCCGGCGCATCTGGTGGGCGTCAGCGATGGAGGGATCATCGGCTTCCTCATCGCGATCCAACGTCCGGTACTGCTCCGCAAGCTGGTCACGATCGGGGCCAACTTCCACCGCGAAGGCTTGATTGGCGCCGACATGTGGACCGACGCCACGCCCGACGATGAGGCCTGGGCCGCGCCTCGGGAGCGCTATGCGGCCGTCTCACCCGACGGGCAGAATCACTTCCCGGTCATCTTCGGCAAGCTCCAGCGGATGTGGCGTGAGGAGCCGGCTCTGGCGGCAGCCGAGCTGGCGAGGATCCAGATCCCGGTCCTCGTTATGGCCGGCGACGACGACATCGTGATCCCGGCCCACACCATCGCTCTGTACGAGGCGCTGCCCCAGGGACAGCTCGCCGTGATCCCCGGAACGTCGCATGCCTCGTTCATGGAGAAGCCGCAGCTGCTGAACGGCATCATCCTGGACTTCCTGGGGGAAGCAGGCGCTCCGCAGACCATCCTGCCCATTCGTCGGGCTAGTGTTGCGGCGCCGGTGCCATCGAGCACCGAGGCCCGCTGGAGGCGTGACCGGACAACCTGAACCGGATTTCGCCTGTGCCCCAGCCTTCAGAGCACAGCGCTCAGGCGGAAATGCTTGACATGCAAATGGTCACTGGTTCGAGTCCAATGTCGCCCACCATCCACCGATTCGGTGCTCGGCTCCGCTATTCGATCGCCCATTCCGGAACGATCCGCCGAGCACAGCGCTTCTTGACTGCCTACGAGACGCATCGGTTGGACATCGCCGACGCTTCCCGCGTGGGCCAGCGCCGAGCGGATGGGCATTGAGGACGTCTCCTTTGATGACGCCATTGATCGTACGGGGACGATCCGCCGTTTCGAGTCCTCACGAGCGGGCACGCACCCCGCTCGCGCACTGTTGAACCTATCAATCTGAGCCTGAAGCCGGCGACGGCCCACTCGAACTCGTGACCGTACAACTGGGCCGATTTGCTCACTATCCCACGTTCCGAGCGCAGCGCTCGACTGAGCCGTTCCGCGGTCAGCTGGTCGAGACCTCGGTTAGGACTGGCACGGTCCGCTCCAGCGCGTCGCAGACCGGACAGTGCTTCACACCCCAGCGAGCGATCTCCTCCAGCGTGTCGGGATCGACACCGGCGGCCGCCAACGCGACGGAGACACGACCGCTGAGCGGGCCGGCGGGTACCGTTTCGTCAAGACCGAGGAGACCTCGATCGTCCGACTCCGAGTCTACGGTCACCTCGACCTTGTCGAGAGCAAGACCGAGCACCGCCGCGCGCATCGCGATCAGCGTGACCACGCAGCTCGCCTCGGCCGCCCGCAGCAGCCAGCCGGGCGACGGCGCCGTGGCCGTGCCGCCCACCGATCGAACCATGTCCGTCGTGATGCTCGCATCGCCGGGGCCAGTAACGCGAACGACGAGGCCCTCGACGAGCCTGGCGGTCGCGGCGCTGTCGGTCGATCGCGCCTCCTCCGGATGCTCTCGGAGATATGCGCTGGCCGCGTCGATTGCCCTGCGTATGCCCGCACCGCCCATCGGTCTGCCTCCTCTCATCTGGTGACGCAGAATGATGCCAGCCGGTGGATGGACCGCGGGCTCGAGGATTGCGACGAGGACCAGCCACGCGCCGAAGACGAGCACACCAACCCCGGACTCTACCGCGCGCGGCGGGCGACAAGGGCGAGCATCAGCCCGCCGCCGAGCCAGACCATGGCGGCCACGAGCGGCCCGCAGCAGGTAGAGACGGTCGGGGAGCAGCCGGACTGGGCGCCCGGCATCGAGCAGCACCTGGCGGGCCATGGCGTGCAGGGTCCGGACCTCGATCGCCGCGGCGCCTGGCACGTAGGGCGCCAGCCGTCCGGCGACGCGGGCCGCCAGCTCGGCCGCGGCGTCACGGTTGAAGGTGACCACCCCGATCCGGTCGGCGGCAACCCGGCGGTCAACGAGGACGCCGAGACGCGCGATCAGGGTCGTCGTCTTGCCGCTCCCGGCCGGGGCAATGATGAGGGCTGGCCCATCGGGCAGCATCGCGGCCGCGCGCTGCTCAGGGTCGAGAGACGCAAGTAGGCCGTCAGCCGCCCGTGCGGCTGTGGATGGCGCGATCGTCATCGGTCGAGGATGACGTAACCGGTTACTGGGCGATCAACGATGGCTTACCGGAGCTACGTGTGGTTCCCGTGGGCAGCGTGGAACTCGAACCCTTCGGTGCCCAGCTCGCCAGCTCGCGGGCCGCCGCCGCGAACTCGCTCCACGATCATGCCCGGCACGAACCTCATTCGGTTCATCGCGTCCACGGGAAAGGGTATGTGGCGCGGGTACCGCGAACTCATGAGCTGCTCATCGCCATGCCTTCTCCCCGATGCACTACCGTCTGCGTCACCTGAAAAATGCCTGCTGGGGTACGGAACCATGAGGACTGAGTTCGAAACAACGATTGATCGGCCGCCGAGCGTGGTGTTCAAGTTCTTCGCTGTCGACCACGTCCGCAATCACCCTCGCTGGGACCCGGAGATGGAGCTCGAGCAGCTGACCGACGGACCCATCGGGCTCGGAAGGGTGATCCGGCGCCGTCACACCCATACGGGAGCCCCCGTGGAAGGGACGATGGAGATCGTCGAATTCGTACAAGGTCACGCGTTCGGCATGGTCATTCGCGACGGTCCCATCGAGATGCACACCCGGATGGTCTTCGAACCCGAAGGCGACAATCGCACCAAGCTCACCGGTAGCATTGATGTGCCGTCCATGACGGAACCGATGGATCCCGGCCCGATCCAGCAGAGCATGCGCCGCATGAAGGAGCTGATCGAATCCGAGACCACGTAGGCGACGTGATCCGTCAGATGCGCCGGTGATCGCGGCTGCCCTTGCGGGGACGCGCCGGTGATCGCGACCGGCGATCGGGATCACCTCAAGGGCGAGCAACTGACCGAGTGGCTGGCTGAGCGAGGTATCGAGGTCATCCGACCCGTGGAGGGGCAAGCCCTCTTGAGCGTCCGACCTCAATGTCCCAAGGCACCGCCCGCTCAGGCCTCCGGCCACCTCGCTCGCTAAGCCCGCTATATGTGCGAGTTCTGAATTACGGCTGATCGTCGTCGCCACCCTTGCGTTGCCCCTTGCTGGTCAGGCCTTGTTCTCTCGTCTGAGACGCGGGAGAATCGCATTGAGGTCGAGCGATGGGTGGTGCCCAGAACGAGAATCTGGACGCGAACCACGTATCATCTGGCGTCGGGAGCCGGGGCTTGTATTCGAGGATCGCGCCGCGCGCGCTGGAGGGCCTCTCGGGCTGGCCCCCCGAGCGGTAACCGCCCGAGCAATACGGGCGGCGGTCCAGCTGCGACCTCGACGAGAAGGAGGAGACAGCGATGACCATTGCAGCCGGTGTCGAGGTACTCGCGGGCAGCCTGCGGGGCCAGCTCATCCAGCCGGGCGACGCGGAGTACGAGGGGGCGCGCCGTGTCTTCAATGCCATGATCGACCGCCGCCCGCGGTTCATCGTCCGCTGCACCGACGTGGCCGACGTGATGGCCTGCGTCAACTACGCGCGGCAAGAGGGCCTCGTCCTCTCGGTCCGTGGCGGCGGCCACAATGTGGCCGGCTTCGCCACGAACGACGACGGCCTGGTCATCGACCTGTCGCCGATGAAGGGCATTCAGGTGGACCCGGGGAGGCGCACGGTCCGCGCCCAGGGCGGCTGTACCTGGGGCGACCTCGACCACGCCACCCACGCCTTCGGTCTCGCCACGCCGGGCGGCGCCATCTCGACCACCGGCATCGCCGGCCTCACGCTGGGCGGTGGCATCGGCCACCTCACGCGGCCGTTCGGCCTGGCCTGCGACAACCTGATCTCCGCCGACGTGGTGACCGCCGACGGGCAGTTCGTCGTGGCGAGCGAGCAGGAGAACGCGGACCTCTTCTGGGCGCTGCGCGGCGGCGGTGGCAACTTCGGCATCGTCACCTCGTTCGAGCTCAGGCTGCACCCGGTCAGCACCGTCTACGCGGGGCCGATCATCTGGTCGCTGGACAAGGCCACAGAGGTGATGAGGTTCTACCGCGAGTTCATCGCCAACGCGCCGGAGGAGCTGAACGGCATCTTCGCCTTCTTGGTCGTCGAGCCGGAGCCTCCATTCCCGGAGCATCTGCACAACCAGAACGTGTGCGGTGCCGTCCTCTGCTACGTCGGCCCGCTGGAGCAGGCCGAAGAGGTCGTCCGGCCGCTGGCGGAGTTCGGCGCGCCCGAGCTGGTGGGCCTGGGTCCGATGCCGTTCCCGGTGCTCCAGACCGTGTTCGACTCCGTCTCCCCGCCGGGCTTCCTCAACTACTGGAAGGCCGACTTTGTGACGGAGCTGAGTGATGAGCTGATCTCGGCGCACCAGAAGTACGGACCCAGCGTTCCCAACCCACTCTCGGGTGCGATCACCTTCTCGGTCGATGGCGCGGCGCACCGCGTCGGAGAGCGCGATTCGGCCTGGAGCTACCGAGACGCGAACTTCTCACACGTCATCTATGCCGTCGATTCGGACCCGGCCGCGATGGAAACGCACACGGCCTGGGTACGCGACTACTGGAACGCGCTGCATCCGTATTCTGCCGGCGGCGCGTATGTGAACTTCATGATGGACGAAGGCGAAGATCGCGTGGCGGCGAGTTACCGCCACAACTACCAGCGGCTGGCACAGATCAAGCGCACGTACGATCCGGGCAACCTATTCCGGATGAACCAGAACATCAAGCCGGCTGCGGCGTGACCGCAACGAGCGCGGTCGTGGCATGGGAAACCGGCAGATAAGCGTTTGCGTTCGCCCGACGACATCGTTCGGCTCGAGGGGATCGAGGAGTAGAGCGTGGCGGTAGGCGAGCAGACGATCGGCCGCGCCTTCGTTCAGCTCGGGCGGCGTCGGTCCACCCAAGCCCCTAGGGGACGGGCCAAGCTGCGCCGTGCGGCACGTCGGGCTCGTAGTGACTGGACGGCTCGCGGTCCGGATGCATATGTGCGAGCCCTGAACTACGGCTGGCTGTTAGCCACTTGAATGCAGGTCGCTTCCTTCCCACGGGCCCTGACCCTGCGGCAAATGGCAGCACCTATTCGTACGTTGACAAATGATTGGCGGGAAAGAGTCGTGTCGCGGGTTTCAACGGGTTTCACTCCAACGATGCTCGCTCCGGTCTGGGAGCCCAGACAAGTTACGCTGGCATCGGGACTCGCAGTGCGACGCGGTCGCCCCGCTGCACTCTGCCACCTTGGATCACCTTCGCGTACACCCCGACGTGTACGTCGTTGTGCTGGGCCGCTGCTCGCAGGATACCGGGATCCTTCGGCAGGTCCACCTGGGGCAGGGTCGTCATGACGCACCGCGGGCAACCACCGGTGATCTGCACCCGAACATCGGCCCCGATGCGTAACGCCGTTCCGATCCATTCGTTCTCCGCAAAGCCCTCCGCCGGGTTGGGATCGATGATGATATTCGGACGGAAGCGCCGTGGCTCAAAGCGTCCCTGGGGGTAGAGCTCGCGGAGCCGGTCAAGGGTCGCCGTCGTCAGGATGTGGAGCACCGATAGGTCGAAAAACGTTCCGTGGGGCATCGCCTCATCGGTCACGAGGTCGTTGTGAGCCAGGCCTTCGATGTTCGGCCAGTACTCCTCAAGCTCGGGCTCGTTCGGCGCTGCCGCCGTCAGCGTCACTTCTCGCCCCAGCTCCGCCGAAAGTCGGCGATTGATGTCAGGCTGATCGCTGGTGAGCATGCTTCCGTCGGGGAGCGTGATGCGGACTGGCGGGAACGCGTTGTTTCTGTTCGGTGGCTCCACGAAGCTGGCACGATGGTCGAACAGATTCGGCCACTTACGTGGGTTCTTCGCGCTCGCCACCTTGCCGGTTTCGCTGTCAATGAGGGCGTAGGCGCGGTCGCCATGGATCCCGCGCTCGGTCAAATCTGCCGCATTCAGTTCCTCGCCCATCATTGACTTGACCGGGTAACGCCAAAGTGCCACCACCCTCCCAAGGGCGCCCGCTGTCTCAACCGATGTCACTTCCCAGACCTCCTCTCCTGCAACTGCACACGACACTTGATTCTCGGGACGGGAAGCGACGCTAGACCGTCTCCTCGAACCGGCGCGCGAGGTACGCCCCGAGATCAGGAGCGCCTGCCTGCTTGACCACGAGCTCGTGCCAGGCGCGTCGCTCGAAGTCGATGACTGCCAGGTCCCAGACACACGCCACCGAGTCGTCGGGTCCGGCTGATCGAAGGTCGTCGGGTGACGGTCCGAGGAAGTTCTTGTGGTGCAGCTCATTCTCATCGGCCCACCAGTCGACGAAGACGTAGCAGCCACCCCGCGCGTCGTGAGCGCCGATGAATCCGACCGCGTAGGCGGGCTCCGGCGGCAGCACCTCGAGCGCCAGCCGCTTGGCGGCATCAACGAGCTCCGGTCGAGGAGCTGGGCGCTCGTACTCGATGCCGTAGACCTTGAGCCGCCAGCCGCCGGGCTGCCACAGCTCATGGAAGGCGATTGGGCGGGCGACATAGGGAGAGATGGATGGCGTCGTCGGCGCGACCAGGTCGATCCGTGCAGTCATGTCAGATCTCCTCTCCAATGACCAGTCGGCGCCCGACTTCCAGGTGGTAGAGCACCGAGACGAAGATGGCCAGCCAGGCCTCGCGGGTCTGGACCGAGCGCGCGTACTTGAGCCAGCCGAGGAGGGCGTTGGCCGTGCCGATATGGAGCCGCGCCTGCCAGTTCGCGCCGGCGATGTCAGGCGGCAGGCGGCCGGCGACGGTGGCCGTGAACGACCCGACCACGGGGTTGCCGTGGATCCGGAGGGTACCCGAGCTCACGTGGATCCCCGCCGGCGTCACCTCGAAGGCCAGGAGCGCCACTGTCTCCTCCACCTCGATGGCGTGCAGGATGGCCGACATCACGTGGAGGCTATGGAGCAGCGTGGCGAAGTCGTAGAGCGGGTCGCCGAAGCCTGGATCTCCGACGTCGTTCCCGTCCCACACCACGCGGGGGTCGACGAACACGATCGACTCGTCGCCAGCAAGGAGCATGTTCGGCAGGTGGGCATCGCCGTGGAGGTACGCACCGACGGGCTGAGCGAGATCGGCGACATGCTGCTCCAGGAAGGCGAGCTGTTGGCGATATGGGTGGCAGGCGAAGCCATCGATGACGATCGGCCGATTCAGCAGCTCGTCGAGATCTCCGCCACCGACGAGCAGCTGGTGGGTGAGCCGCGTGTCGGCTCGCCCGGGGATGACCGCGAATCGATCTCGGTAGTGGTACCGCGCCACAGGCGAGACCTCACGCCGGAAAGTGAGCTCATAGAGGTCCGAGAGATGGTCGATGCCCGCGGTGAGCAGTGGCCGCCGAGCCGAGTCCACGACGGTCCGCGCCTCGTCCGCGAATAGGAGGCGGTCGAGCGGCACCGGATCGGCCGCCTCCATGAGATACCAGGCCGGATCCTCGTCGGCGCCGATGGCGACGACTGCCGGGAAGAGGCGCGGACGACCGGCCTGCTCCAGCAGGCCGTTGACGCGGCGCATGTAGCCGGCCTCCTCGCGCACGATGGCCGGCGCGGCCATCTTGACCACGAGCGGGATCGTTACATCGACGCGGGTGATGGCCACCGAATCGGCCCCGTTCGGCAGCAGCGGACCGAGCTGCGCCGTGGAGCGGAGGCGGCTGACGTCACTCGCGACCGCAGCCTGTCGGAAGCGCTCGAGCCGGTGGCCGAGCACGAGGTCGAGGCATGCCCGCACGTGCCCGACGATGTCCGCGATTCCCGTGAGGCGGACACCGGTGCCATCGGGGAAGATCACGAGCGTCGCACGCTGCGCGTAGCGGCGGCCGTCCTGCTCGACGAAGCCGATCGGTCCACCGAAGTCGGACTGCTCGATGACGCCGACCGGGAACGGGATCGCCAGGCAGCCGGCAGGTGGTTCGCTCCGCTCGCCCGAGAGGCCGGTTACCTCGATGCCGTGCTTCGCGAAGACGCCGGCTTCGTCGATGAACGTGCAGACCTCCAGCGTGCAGCCGGCCAGCTCGGGGTAGTGCTGCCCGACGCCCATGCCTGGGAAGGCGAAGACGACGGAGTAGCGACCGCGAAGTGAAGCCTCCAGACCGGTCGCCGCGATCAAGCGCTCGAGCTCGGCAACGGTCTCGGGACCGATGGGCGACCGCTCACCGGCGGCGGCGGGATCGACCGAGAGCATGGTGGCCATGACGCCTCCTTTATCCCTGAGGCGTGAAGGACGGCGTCACAACGGTGAACAGCGGCGTCGCGCCCTCAGACACGCCAGGAGATGGGCAGCCTGGGGTCGGGGTCGTATCGGCAATAGGTGCCCGTGCGGACGGTGCTGGCGAGGTGCCGGCTGAGGGAGGGGCTTTCGGCGGCGATGCGAGCCAGCGCGCTCTTCAGGGCCTTCGTGGCCGCTTGCCGAGCGCGTTCGGAGTTCGAGCCCGTGGCGCGCGCCCGCCCACCGAGCCCCTCGCCCCGCGCGAGCTCCGCTCGCAGCAGCTTGAGCTCCTGGCGGTGTCGCGCCGCCCGCTCCGGATCGGTGAAGCGTTCCGCCTCAGCCAGCTCGGCTGTGAGCTCCTCGATCCGCTCGCGATAGGCGCGCCGCGCCTCGGGGTCGAGCAGCGGGCCGGCGTGCGATGCCAGGGCCGTGTCGCTGCCGACGAGCTCGAGCACGTGGATCTCGCGGCCCGGGTGCGCCAGCAGCGTTGCCAGGTACGACAGCCCGAGCGTCTCCTTCAGCCGGAAGACGTCCGACCCGTACAGGATGAGACGGTACTCACCCTCCCGCCGGAAGACGTTATGACCGATGCCCGCAGGACCCGGCCCCAGCCGCTCGAGGATCGCGATCACCTCGCCGGCCTCTTCGTGCAGGCTCAGGGATCGCAGGATCTCGGCGCCGCGGGTCAAGGTCTCCACGGCCTGGTCGAGGCCGGGGACATCGGCTGCCTCGGGCATTTGCTGGGCATCGCTCGGCATGGTGGTCCCCAAGCATTCTGGCGGAATCGTAGCGCCGCATCGCAGGGATTTGAGCGGCGCCTCACCGGCCCGCGCCGAGAGGATCAGGGATGCGCGACGCATCCCGGCCGAAGGGGTAGCCGACACCATCAGGTCGGTATGCGCACACCGAAGCGCTCAGCGAGCTCTGCGATCCATTCGTCGTGGTAGCGCACGCCATATCGTTGTCCGAGCGCCGCGTGCGCACGCGAGTCAAGCGGTCCCTGTCGTGCGAGCTCGTCGAGTTCGGCGAAGAACCGTTCGAACCCGGCGGGGACGATGATCTCGACGATCCTGGCCGGCTCCGGCCCGGCGTTCCAGAACGCGTGGGGAATCCCGCGCGGCTTCATCACGTACGCCCCTGGCGCCGCCGTGATGAACTCGTCGCCCACTCGTGCCCCGATCGTGCCACGTACGACGTAGCTCACCTCGTCTTCGCGAGTGTGGGTGTGCGGCGGCACCAGGACGCCAGGCGCGATCGGATGTTCGATGACTGCCACACGACCCGCCATCCGACTGCCCTCGATCCGAAGCAGGTTCGCGATTCCTTGCGGCGGCTCTTGCTCCCGGTCCGGGCGGATCAGGAACGAGCGATCTTTGGCGAGGTCGGGCATGCGACAGACGTCACCGATTCGGGCAGGCGTTACCGAGATTAACAAGGGATGCGGGAGTTCGCGGCCCCAGCTGGGCCACCTCCCGGCCGCGGAGCGCAAGCCGTCGGGCGGCGGAAGGCGCCGCCCGGCTTGCCGAGCTCCCTGCAGATGCGGCTCACCTCGGTCTCGCCCGACGGCGAGGCGCTCGTGATCGGACTCCTGATCGTTGCCCGGGTCACCCGCGCACTCCAGGCTTCATCTTCCGATCTAAGCTTAGGCAACAAGCCTCTTCACCTCGTCGGTGCTCCGGCCGACATCGAGCTCGACCACTCGGAGTAGCAGCGCGGTCGCGTCTCCGGCCACCTCGCTCGCTAAGGCCGCTATATGTGCGAGTTCTGACGATCGTCTGGTCGTCGTCACCGACCACGAACAGGTTCTGCTCCGGCTCGGCGAGGATACGGACCATGCGCAGCTGAGCCGCATCGACGTCCTGGAACTCGTCGACCGCCAGGTGGCTGAAGCGGCTCTGCCATCGTTGCCGGAGTGCGGGGTCGCGCTCGAGGAGGTCGACCGCCCGAACCACGAGGTCGTCGAAACCGAGCGCACCCCGCGCGGCCAGGAGGTCGCTGAAGATGGAGAGGGCCGGCAGCGCGGCCTCGGGCGGGGGCCTCCCCTCGACCTTCCAGGCCGACAGCAGCGTGTCGAGAGCGGCGGGCTCAGGGACCGGCGGGTCGTCTGGGGCTCGCCCGGCGACCACGCGCCTCCGCGCCGCGCGCAGCAGTGGCATGCGGTCCGCCAGCAGATGGACCGGCTCACCCGCGTCGAGGAGCACCTGGCGCGCGAGGGCGTGGAGGGTCCGCACCTCGACCCGCTCGGCTGCCACGCCGCGGGTCAGGAGCACGCCGAGCCGGGCGATGAGCGTCGTGGTCTTTCCGCTGCCGGCCGGAGCGATGATCTGCGCCGGCCCATCCGGCAGGGTCGCCGCGGCTCGCTGCTCGGCATCCAGCGCGTCGAGCAACCGTGCCACGGGCGGGGTGACGGCCTGGGCCAGCGCCATGCCGTCAGGATCGGCGGGCAGCCTTACCGGCGCATGATCGCCGGCTTATCAGGATATCCTGTCGTCCGCCCGATCCCGCATGAGAAGACTCTGCCGAACCGATGAGCTGCCAATGAACCGGCGCGACCGCCGGCCCCGCCACGCCACCGAGAGTCCCCGCGCGCGCAGGATCCGTGAGGCAATCGAACGCGAGCAGGTGCTTCGCGCGCGCGGCATCGATCCCCTGAGCCCCCCGCGGCGATCGCGGGCCGCGGCACCCCGCCCGCGTCGCTGGAAGCGCAACCTGCTCCTGCTCCTGGTGATCGTGCTGCTGAGCGGATGCACCGGCGGGTGGCTCCTCTGGCAGCGCGTCGCGGCATTCAATGACGAGGTCAGCTCGGCCGGCTCCCTGTCCTCCTCGCTCCTCTTCCCCCTGATGGGCAGCGAGCGCGTGAACGTCGCCATCTACGGGTATGGCGGGCCCGGGCACACGGGCGGTATCTACCTGGCCGACTCGATCAACATCCTCTCGATCGATCCGAAGACCGATACGACCACCATGATCCCGATCCCCCGCGACCTGTGGATCGAGGGCCTCCCCGAGATCCCCGACAACGCCAGGATCAACGAAGCCTTCGCCGATGGGTACGTGCGCGGCGGCGCCTACGAGGCCGGGACGTCTGCCACCGCGGTCCTGTCCAAGGTGACGGGGCTCAGCATCGAACACTGGATCGCGCTGGACTTCGCCGGGTTCAAGGCAATGGTCGACAGCGTTGGCGGCGTGACGGTCGACAATCCGATCGCGTTCGCCTACACCTGGAACGAGAACAAGTACAACGCCGGCAACTGGGACGGCGGGTCCTTCGAGTCCGGACCGATCTTCCTCGACGGCACGCGCTCGCTGGACTACTCGCGCACCCGGTACACGAGCGCGCAGGCTGAATCGAACGACTTCGCCCGATCCGTTCGCCAGCAGCGGGTGCTCACCGCCATTCGTGGCAAGCTGGGCGGCGGCATCGGCGCGCTCGGCCCTGGGCTGGCGCTCATGGACGCGCTCAAGGGCCAGATGGCCACCGACCTGTCGGCGATCGACCTCTACCTGATCTCCGGTCATCTCCGTGCCGATCGGCGCATCGAACTGAGCGAGGGAGTGATCCTGGAGGCGACCACCAACAGCATCGGCCAGTACATCCTGGTCGTCATCGGGCGCAGCTCGGGAAGCGACTACGGGCCGCTGCAGGCGTTCATCCAGAGCGAGCTGGCTCGGCCCCTGGAGAGCCCGTCCCCGAGCCCTTCGCCCAGCCAGCCATGACCCTCAACGGGCACAACGAGGGGCACCTGCGCACGGTCCTGCGCCAGCTCCCGCTGGCCCCTGGCGTGTACCTGATGAAGGGGCCGCACGGCCGCGTCCTCTACGTCGGCAAGGCTGACGTGCTGCGTCATCGGGTCCGTTCGTACTTCGGATCCAAGGCGGGCCTCGACTCGCGGATCCTGCGCATGGTCGCCGAGGTGGCGGATATCGAATACATCGTCACCGACACGGTCAGCGAGGCCTACCTGCTCGAGTCCAACCTGATCAAGGAGCATCGGCCCCGCTTCAACATCCGTCTCCGAGACGACAAGAGCTACCCGTTCGTGAAGATCACGCTGGGCGAGGACTTTCCCCGGATCGTGCGCACGCGGAAGCTGAGCCGTGACGGCAGCCGCTACTTCGGCCCGTACGCATCAGCCTCGAGCGTCGACGAGACGCTGAAGCTGCTGCGCAAGATCTTTCCGTTCCGGACCTGCAACCTGGAGATCCCCGACGGGAAGCGGGTCCTCGAGCGCCCGTGCCTCCTCTACTACATCAACCGATGCCAGGGGCCGTGCATCCAGGCGATCGAGAAGGCTGAATACCGGGCCACCATCGACCGCGTGGTCGACTTCCTGGAGGGACGCCAGGAGGGGATCGCCGATGAGCTGCGCGGCGAGATGCAGGACCACTCACTCGCACTCCGCTACGAGCAGGCCGCCGTCGCCCGCGACAAGCTGCGCGCCGTCGAGCGCACGATCGAGCAGCAGAAGGTCGCCGCCTACAGCCGCGCCGAGCAGGACGTGATCGGGATCGCGCGGGAGGAGGGAGAGGCCTGCCTCCAGCTCTTCGTCATCCGCAACGGGAAGATGATCGGCCGCGAGCACTTCATCGTGGAGGGAGCACGCGACGTCACCGATGCCGATGTGCTCGGCTCCTTCCTGCCCCAGTACTACCTGGCGACCGAACGGCCGCCACGCGAGGTGGTCCTGCCGTTCGCACCGTCGGATGCCGATGCCCTGGCCGCTTTCCTTGCGGACCGCCGCGGGTCGCGGGTCGCGTTGACCGTCCCCGAGCGAGGGGACAAGCGCCGGCTGGTGGCGCTCGCCACCCAGAACGCGGTCGAGGCCCTGTCGCGCGAGCGGGCCGAGTGGCTCGCGGACGCCGGCAAGCGCGACGAAGCGCTGGAGGCGCTGGCCACCGCGCTCGGACTGGGACGGGCACCCGAGCGGATCGAGTGCTACGACATGAGCAATATCCAGGGCACGAGCGCGGTCGGCAGCATGGTCGTCTTCGTCACCGGTCGCCCCGAGCCGCGGGAGTACCGACGCTTCCGGATCCGATCCGGCGACACCCCCGACGACTTCCGCATGATGGCCGAGGTGATCCGTCGCCGCTTCTCGCGCGCGTCGCGCCTGCGCGCGGAGACCGGGGCCCTCTCGCTGGCGGCGGTGGGGGCCGACCCGGCGGTCGAGGGGCTCGGAGAGGAGGCCGATGAGCGTGACGTCGATCCTGCCGCGCGTCCGTCGGCGGCGCGCGATGCCGGCTGGGCCCTGCCGGACCTCGTGATCGTGGACGGGGGCAAGGGGCAGCTCTCCGCCGCCGTGGGCGTGCTGCGCGAGCTGGACCTCGGCGAGGTGCCGGTGGCGGGGCTGGCGAAGCGCTTCGAGGAGCTGTACCTGCCCGGCCGACCGGAGCCGATCATCCTCCCCCCCAAGAGCCAGGGGCTGTACCTGGTGCAGCGCATCCGCGACGAAGCGCACCGGTTCGCCATCACCTATCACCGCTCCGTCCGAAGCCGCAGCGCGCTGGCCAGCGTCTTCGACGAGGTGGAGGGGATCGGCCCGGTGCGCCAGAAGGCGCTCCTCAAGCGGTTCGGCAGCGTGCGCCGGATCTGGGAGGCGTCGGTCGATGAGCTCGCGGAGACGCCCGGAATTCCTCGCGAGCTGGCCGATCGCCTGAAGCGCCACCTGGCCCGCGAAGGGATGCTGGCCTGAGATTGCGGGCCCATCTGAGCGTGCCTATACTGGCGCGGCCCGCCGCAAGTGTGCGGCGCGTTTGGTGTCTGCGGCAGCCGCGACGACCGGAGCGAGAGGTTCACCTGGCTCACACATGACCTGGCGCCGCACCGCCCCGTGGGTGATCCTCGTCACCCTCCTGCTGGCGATCTTCATCGACCTCCCCCGACAGACGCTCGGTTTGACGTGGCTGCCCTCCAACATCTTCGGCCACGAGCTGAAGACCGTGCTGGGCCTGGACCTGCAGGGCGGGATCCGGGTCACGCTGGCGGTGACTCCCCAGTCGGGCCAGGCGGTCACGGACGAGCAGATCGAGACCGCGCGCAACATCATCGAGCGCCGTGTTGGCGGCCTCGGCGTCTCCGAGCCGCAGGTCCGGACCGAGGTGAGTGGCAACCAGCGGCGCATCGTGGTCGAGATACCGGGCCTCTCCAGCGGCGACGAGGACCAGGTTCGCAGCCTGGTCGGCTCGACCGGGCAGCTGCAGTTCATCGATCCCAAGGGCCAGGCGCTGACGGTCGACCAGGACATCCGTCCCCTCATCGCCGACGGGTCCGTGGCGGTCCTCTTCGACGGCAGCAGGATTGATCCTGGGAGCGTGAACCCGGGCACGAACAGCGGCCAGATCGGTGTCGGCTTCACGCTGGCCAGCCCAGCGTCCGAAGCGTGGTGCCAATTCACCACGGCCAACGTCAATAACCCGGGGCCCATCGCTCTCGACGGGCGCGTCATCACCACGCCGACCATCAACGGCGCGATCTGCGGTGGCCAGACCATCATCACCGTCGGACCGCCCGGCCAGGCGAACGAGATCGAGCGCACCAACTTGTACAACACGCTGCGCTTCGGCGCGCTGCCGGTCTCGCTGAGCGAGCAGGGCGTCGAGACCGTCGCCCCAACGCTCGGGGCGGACTTCCTCGCCCAGGCGCTCGTCGCGGGGGCGATCGGCCTCACGCTGGTGCTCCTCTTCATGATCGCCCACTACCGGCTGCCCGGCGTCCTGGCGGCCGGAGCGCTGATCTTCTACTCGCTCGTGACGTACGCGGTCTTCCGACTGATCGGCGTCACGCTGACGCTGGCCGGGGTTGCTGCCTTCATCCTGTCGATCGGCATGGCGGTGGACGCCAACATCCTCATCTTCGAGCGCATGAAGGAGGAGATCCGGCTCGGCAAGACGCTGGGGCCGGCGATCGAGGCTGGGTTCAACCGGGCTTGGTCGAGCATCCTGGACTCGAACGTCAGCTCGCTGCTGGTCGCCTCCTGGCTCTACTGGCAGGGGACCACGGTTGTGCGCGGCTTCGCGCTGGTGCTGATCGTCGGCGTGCTGATCTCGATGTTCAGCGCAGTGACCGTCACCCGGACGATTCTGCGGATGGTGGTACGCACCGATTGGGGCCGGCGCATCGAGCTGTATCACGTGGAGCGCTGACGACATGTATGACATCGTCGGCAAGCGCAACTGGTACTTCGCCTTCAGCGCGCTGATCACCATCCCCGGGCTGATCTTCATCCTGCTCGGCGGCCTGAAGCCGTCGATCGACTACACCGGCGGGACGGTCTGGCAGGTTCGCTACGCCGAGCGGCCAACGGCGGTCGAGGTGCAGGCCGCCCTTGTCGAACTCGGCCATCCAGAGGCGATCGTCCGCGACGCCGGTGACGGCTTCCTCGAGATCCGGACCGACCCGATCGACCTGCTGCCGCCCTCGACACCGATCCCCAGCGTGTCGCAGGCACCCACCCCGACGCCTCTCCCCTCGGGAGAGACGCCCTCGCCATCCCCAAGCCCGACACCCGAGCCGAGCGGCACGGAGACGCCCTCGCCATCGCCCAGCCCGACGCCCAGCGCGACCCCCGTGCCGGTGATCCCCGGGACCCCGTTCGATGACCTCGAGAAGCAGTTGATCGCCCGATTCGGCGAAGGGGAGCCGCGCAGCGTCATCACCGTTGGACCGACGGTCGGATCGGAGCTGATCCGGAGCTCGATCATCCTGATCGTGATCGGCGAGCTCTTCATCCTGGGATATCTGTGGGTCCGCTTCGGGTTCCGTTACGGCACCGCCGCAATCATCGCGCTGCTGCACGACGTGATCGTGGTGGTCGGCATCTTCGCGATGCTCGGCTACTTCTTCGGCCTCGAGTTCGACGCGCTCTTCGTCACCGCCCTGCTGACCATCATCGGCTTCTCGGTCCACGACACGATCGTGGTCTTCGACCGCATCCGGGAGAACCGGGTGCGTCATGCCGGCGAGCCGTTCGGCGCCATCGTCAACCACTCGATCCTGCAGACGCTGGGTCGCTCCATCAACACCAGTCTGACCGTGGTGGTGACGCTCTCCGCCCTGCTGCTGCTCGGTCCGGCCACGATTCGAACCTTCACGCTGGCGCTGCTGATCGGCGTCATCAGCGGCACCTACTCGTCCATCTTCAACGCCAGCCAGCTGCTCGCAGCCTGGTACGAGTGGGACTCGCGACGCAAGGCACGCGCGCTCGACGCCGCTCGCAAGGCACGCCCGGCCGCTCGCTGACTCGCCCGCTGACGACGGGCGATAACCGGCCGATCCGTCCCGGGTAAGCCCGTCGCGGCTACCATGACCGGGTGATCGTCCCGCGCCTCGAATGGCTGCTGCCGGAGCCGTTTCCGGAGCCTCCGCCGTTCGCCGGCTTCGGGCGCCCACTGGCGACCCTGCTGGCCCGTCGCGGCTTCCGCGACGACGAACAGCTTGGCCGCTTCCTGCATGCGGGCGAGGCATCGCTGCATGACATCTCGCTGATGGCCGATGCCGATGTGGCGCTCGATCGTATCGAGCGGGCCATCGAGGCGGGGGAGCGGATCGCGATCTGGGGTGACTATGACGCCGATGGGATGACGGCGGTGGTGGTCTGGGTGCTCGCTCTGCGGGCCCTGGGAGTCGAGCCGCTGCGCCACGTGCCGTCCCGCCTGGCCGAGGGGTACGGGCTCTCGCGTGTTGGCCTCGAGCGCCTGGCGGCGGCGGGGGTCACCCTGCTCATCACCTGTGACTGTGGCGTGACCAGCGCGACGGAGGTCGAGGAAGCGCGCGGGCTGGGCATGGAGGTGATCGTGACGGATCACCATCTCCCATCTGGCCCCCTGCCGCGAGCGGTCGCCGTGGTCGACCCGCACCGCCCGGACTGCGCGTATCCCGATCCCGACCTGACCGGCGCCGGCCTCGCCTTCAAGCTGGCGTCGGCGCTGCTGACGCGCCGCGGCCAGGCCGCCGCGGACCTTGCGGGCGTGGCGGCCATTGGCACGATCGCCGACATGGCTCCCATGACGGGCGAGAGTCGTGCCATCGTGCGGCTGGGCCTCGACGAGCTGGCCGTGACCTCGCGACCGGGTCTTCGTGCCCTGCTGGCCCGGTCGGCGGAGATCCCCACCGAGCCGACCGCGCGGGATCTCGCCTTCGGGGTCGCGCCGCGGATCAACGCCGCCGGCCGCATCGCTGACGCGGAGCTCGCCATGTCACTGATGCTCGAGGAGGACCCAGTCGCCGCGGAGCGGATCGCGGAGGCACTCGAGGCGGTGAACGCTGAGAGGCGCGCCATCACGGCCGCGACCATCGAGGCGGCCGTGGCACTGGCCGCCACGCAACCTGGCCACGGGCCGCTCGCTCTGCGCGGAGATGGCTGGGCGCCCGGCGTGCTCGGGCTGGTGGCGAATCAGCTGGTCGAGACGCTCGGACGGCCGGTGGCCGTGGCCGCAGCGGTGGAGGACGAGCTGCGGGGATCGGTCCGGGCCCCCGTCGACTTTCACGTTGCCCTCGCGCTGGAGGCCTGTGCTCCGCTGCTTCTCAAGCGCGGCGGCCATCCGTCAGCAGGGGGCTTCAGCCTGCGGATCGACGGCTGGGCCGAGTTCGTCGCCGCCTTTGCTGCCCTGCCGCGCCCGTTCCCGCCCGATCCCGAGCGACCCGCCGAGCGGGCCACCGCGCTGATGGTCGACCTGGTGCTGCCCGCGATGCACCTCGGCTGGCCGCTCGCCGAGGAGATTGCCCGGCTGGCGCCGTTCGGGCCAGGCCATGTCGAACCGCTGCTGGCAGTGACCGGACTCCAGGTCGCCGATGCGCGGCGCGTCGGCGCCACCGGAGATCACGTCGCTCTGCGGATGCGCCGTGGCGCGGAGGTGTTCGATGCGATCGCCTTCGGGACTCCGCCGGATCGGGCCCTGCCGGAGCCCGGTGTCGCGCTCGACCTGGTCGGGACCCTGGAGCGGGACCTCTTCCAGGGACTGCCTCGCCTGCGCATCCGTGTGGTCGACTACGCCGAGGCGACGGTCAGCCCGCTCGCCGCGCGGCGCATCGCCGCCAGCACCGCGCCCATCCCGGTGGGAGAGGCAGCACCGCTCGAGGTGTCGTCTGCCAGATGAGCGATCGACCGGATCCCCTCGACCGGCTTCGTGCACGAATTGCCCGGCTCGGCGCGCCCCTCTGCCTGGGGATCGATCCCCATCCGGATACATTGCCCGACGAGCTGCCGCGCGACGTTTCAGGGATTGAGCGCTTCGCGCGCGGCCTGGTCGAGGCCGCGTCCGAATACGCGGTGGCGGTGAAGGTCAACGTCGCCTTCTTCGAGGCCTTCGGCTCGTCCGGCTGGGCTGCGCTCGAACGCCTCGTCGCCGACCTGCCAGCCGACCATTTCCTGGTGCTCGACGCCAAACGCGGGGACATCGGCTCGACAGCCGAACGCTACGCAGCCTCCCTCTTCGGCCTGCTCGGGGCGGACGCGGTGACGCTGTCGCCGTACCTCGGCGAGGACACCGTCGAGCCGTTCCTGGCCTATCCGGGGCGGGTCGTCTACCTCGTCACGCGCACGACCAACCCGAGTGCCGGCACGCTGCAGGACATGCTGATCGGCAGTGCTCCGCTGCATGAGCACGTGGCGGCCTGGGCCGCCGGCAGGTGGACCGATGGACGGGTTGGGCTCGTCGTCGGGGCCACCGCGCCGGCCGAGCTGGCGCGGCTTCGGCGGCTCGTTCCCGCGCTCGGCTTCCTTGTCCCCGGTGTCGGCGCCCAGGATGGCGATCTGGCGGCCGCACTGGCACATTGCCGCGGCACAGCGGCGCCCGGGCTGGTCAGCATCTCGCGCGGCATCGCGGCTGCATCGCGCGGCGATGGATGGCGCTCCGCCGCGGCCTCATCGGCCCAGTCGTGGCTCGGCCGCATGCAGGAGGCCGGTGCTACACTGCCGGCCTAGCGCCACGCCACCCGGCGCGACTCGCGCCGCCAACGAGGAACCGCCAAGCACATGGGACCCATCGGTTGGCCTGAGCTCATCATCCTGCTCGTGGTCGTGCTGATCGTCTTCGGCCCGGGCAAGCTGCCGGACATCGGCAACGCCATCGGCCGCGGCGTGCGCGAGTTCCGCAAGGCGTCGAACGACCTCGAGAGCTCGATTCGCGGCGAGCCGAACAAGTCGGCCCCGCCCCCCGAGCCGTCGACCACGGACGACAAGCCACAGGCCTGACCCAGCCCCGGGTCTGAGCGGGTGGGGGAGGCGATGACCTGCAGATGAGGCACGCGTGACCGACGAAGGCCCGACGATGAGCCTCATCGAGCATCTCGGCGAGCTGCGCCGCCGCCTGATCATCATCGTGGCATCGATCCTGGTCGCCGCGATCGGCGGCTTCGTCATCTCGCGCCAGGTACTGATCATCCTGCGCGACCAGCTGCCGGACGGCTACCGCGAGCTCTTCTTCCTGAGTCCGGCGGAACCACTCTCCGCCCAGCTGAAGATCGCCGGCTTCCTGGGCATCGGGATCGCCATGCCGGTGATCCTGTTCCAGCTCTGGCGCTTCGTGGCGCCGGGCCTCACCAAGCGCGAGCGTCGCTTCATCTGGCCCGTGATCATCGCCGCCATGGCGCTCTTCGTGGTCGGGGTGGTGGTCGGCTATCTCGTCATCCCGTACACGTTGCGCTTCCTGCTCGACTTCTCCGTGGGGCTCGCCAGCCCGAACCTGACCATCGACGCCTACGTCGGCTTCGTGACGACCATGATGCTGGCCTTCGGCCTGGTCCTGGAGTTCCCGATCGTGCTCATCGGCCTGGCGCGGGTGGGGATCCTGAACCACCGCCGCCTTGCCTCACGACGCCGATGGGCGATCCTCGCGATCGTCCTCTTCGCCATCGTGCTGACCCCCGGCAGCGACCCGATCTCGCCGCTCATCCTGTCGGGCGTGATGTTCCTGCTGTTCGAGGGGTCGCTGCTGATCATCCGCATGATCCGGCGCTAGGACCGATGGCCACCGGCGGTCGCGTGCTGCTGCTCACCGACGAGGCGATGGCGGGGCACCGTCCGCCGGCCCATCCCGAGCGACCGGAACGCCTGTCGGCCGCAGCGTCGGGAGTCGCCGATGGCGCCGCCTCTGCAGGGGCGAGCCTCGGGCGACCTGCGGTCGAGCCCGCAGAGGCGGCCGATCTGGAGCGAGTGCACCCTGCGCCGTTCCTCGCGCTGCTCGACGAAGTGGCACGTGAGGGTGGCGGCTGGATCGACCCGGATACGTTCATCGGCCCGGACTCGATGGTGGCCGCGCGCCTGGCCGCGGGAGTCACGATCCAGGCGGCGCGCGCTGCCGCGGCGGGGGATGTTGACGTGGCCTTCGCCGCGGTGCGTCCGCCCGGGCACCATGCCCGCCGCAATCGGGCAGCCGGCTTCTGCCTGCTGAACAACGTGTCCGTGGCGGCACTCGCCCTGCGAGCCTCCGGCCTCGCCCAACGGATCGCGATCCTCGACTGGGACGTGCATCACGGCGACGGCACGCAGTCGATCTTCGATGGCGATCCCGACCTGTGCTACGCCTCGACCCACCAGATGCCGCTCTACCCAGGGAGCGGCGAAGCCGCGGAGCGGGGGACGGGTCCGGGGCTCGGCAGCAAGCATAACGTTCCACTCGCCCCAGGGAGCGGCGACGATGCCTTCACCGAGGCCTGGCTGACGCGGCTCCTGCCCGCGGTCGAGGCATTCGCCCCCGCCGCGATCCTGGTCTCGGCCGGCTACGACGCCCATCGGCTTGACCCGCTGGCCCAGCTCGAGGTGACGGCGGCCGGCTACCGGAGCGTGGCCGAGGCGGTCGGGCGCATGGCGCGAGCCGGTGGGGTTGGGGGCATTGCGCTCACCCTCGAAGGCGGCTACGACCTCGACGCGCTGCATGACAGCGCGGCGGCTACGGTCGCCGGACTGCTGGCCGGCCTCTCCGGTCTCGAGGCTGGCTGAGGCTATACTCGACCTCGATCCCGGCGACGAGGAGGGCGCATGGCACGAGCAGCAGGTCCCGCCGCCCCGGCGACCGTCCCGCGGACTCGCGCCGAGGCGACCGGACGCGCCACCCGGGCAGGCAGCGATGGTCAGGTGGTGGTCATCAGCGGGCTGTCGGGTGCTGGCAAGAGCCAGGCCAGCAAGCTGTTCGAGGATCTCGGCTACTACTGCGTCGACAACCTTCCGCCCGACCTGCTGGATCGCTTCCTGGCCCTGCGCGACGAGGACCCGGCCCGGTTTCGCAACGTGGCCCTGGTGCTCGACATCCGGGCCGGCGATCCGGCCCCGGCCATCGAGGCGGCGCGCGCCGCGCTCGCCGAACGGGGCGTTCCGATGCAGGTCCTCTACCTGGAGGCGAGCGACGCGGTCCTGGTCAGCCGCTTCAGTGAGACGCGCCACCGCCATCCGCTCGAGACGCGGAGCGGCGTGCAGGCGGGGATTCTGCTGGAGCGGGAGCGCCTCGCCCGCGCCCGGCAGCTCGCCGACCAGGTGATCGATACCAGCGGCCTCTCGATCGGCCAGCTGAAGGAGCAGCTCTTCCGCCACGTGCCGCGTGAGAGCGCCGCCGACGAGCTGCTGATCGACATCCTGACCTTCGGCTTCAAGTTCGGCATCCCGATCGACGCCGACCTCGTCTTCGACGTCCGCTTCCTGACCAACCCATATTACGTCCCCGACCTGAAGCCGCTGTCGGGGCTCCAGACCCCGGTACGTGACTACGTGCTCGGTCAGCCGGCCGCCGGCCGATTCATCGAGCTGGTTGTCGAGCTGCTCCAGCTGACCGTGCCGGCCTACCGGTCGGAGGGCAAGACCCGGCTGACGGTGGCGCTCGGCTGCACCGGCGGCTACCACCGCTCGATCGCGCTGGCCGAGGAGCTGGCCGAGCGGCTGGGGAGCCTCGGTGGCGTCTCCGTCGCCGTCTTCCACCGCGAGCTCGAACGATGAAGCGGCCGCGCCTCCCTCGCTGGCTCTACCCGGGGATGCACCTCAAGCGCTGGCTGCTGGTCCTCTTCTTCGGGATCACGGTTCTTGGCCTTGGCGCCGCCATCATGCTGGTCGAGTTCTATCGCGGCCTGCCCGATGACTCGTTCATCGTCACGCTCACCGGCGCAGGCCTCGACCGCCCAGTTCGCGCCTTGCTCGTGGCCCTCGGCGGGATTCTGCTCACCTCGGTCGGCGTGTGGGGGCTGATGCGCAGCATCGTCTCGCCCTTCGTCACTCGCGGCGACTCGGTGCTGGAGGTGCTCTACACGAAGCGCTACCTGGCGCGCGGGCCGCGGATCGTGGCGCTCGGTGGGGGGACGGGGCTCTCCACGCTGCTGCGTGGCCTGAAGGGCTACTCCGCCAACATCACCGCCATCGTGACCCTTGCCGATGACGGCGGAAGCAGCGGCCGCCTGCGCCAGCAGCTGGGGATCGCGCCGCCCGGCGACATCCGCAACTGCATCGCCGCCCTGGCCGATGCCGAGCCGCTCATGACACAGCTCATGCAGTACCGATTCCCGCCGGGCTCCGGGCTCGACGACCACGCCTTCGGGAACCTGTTCATCGCCGCCATGACTGCGGTGACCGGCGACTTCGAGGAGGCGGTGCGCGAGTCGAACCGCGTCCTGGCGGTTCGGGGCCAGGTGCTGCCGGCCACCAGCGTGCCGCTCAACCTGGCCGCGACCCTCGAGTCGGGCCGTCGCCTGTTGGGGCAGGCCTCCATCAGCGCCGCCGATGAGCCGATCGCGACGGTCTCGATCGAGCCTGCCGACGTGCGCGCCAATCCCGAGGCGATCGAGCGGATCCTCGAGGCGGACCTGGTGGTGGTCGGCCCCGGCAGCCTCTATTCCTCCGTGCTGCCGAACCTTCTGATCAGCGACATTCGCGATGCGGTATCGGCGGCGAACGGGATCCGCGCCTACGTCTGCAACGTCGCGACGCAGCCCGGAGAGACCGGCTTCTACTCCGCCGCGCAGCACCTCGAGGCGCTCATCGAGCACGTCGGGGACGGCCTGTTTGACTACGTCCTGCTGAATGACAACCACGAGGCGCGGCGCCCCGACGGCTGGCTGGGGCAGCCGGTGCAGGTCGACGTACGGCGCCTCGAGGGGTTCGAGGTCACCATCGTCGAGGAGGACCTCGTCGACGTCAACAATGCGCACCGGCACGATCCGGCGAAGCTGGCCGCGGCGCTGATGCGGATCCAGCAGCAGGATCGCGCCGAGCGGCCACGCCAGCGGCGAACGGTCTCCCAGCCGACCGCCTCCGCCGGCTGACGCGGCCACCGCATGCTGGTCGCCAGCGAGCTGCGTGGGGAGCTGGCCCGCATCCGTCCCGCTCGTGCCTGCTGCCGGCGAGCCGAGCTGGTCGGCCTCCTGCAGTCGGCCGGCGCCGATGGCGGAGTTCGCACCCTGGACCACGCGACCGCGCGCATCGCGGTCCGGCTGGCGGCCTCGATCGGCGTCGCCGCAACCGCGCCAGGCGCCGCCGCGACCGCCCCTCACGGCCCGGGCCGGCACCACCTGCGGGTCGAACTCGAGGGCGCGCTGCCCTCGTCGTGGGAGCCGGTGACGGCTAGGGCCTGCGATCGCCGGGCCTTCCTCCGAGGCCTGCTGCTCAGCGCCGGCTCGGTCAGTGGCGGACCCGGCGGCCCGCACGTCGAATTCGTGCTCCGGGACCGCCGCAGCGCGGTTCAGCTGCAGCGCCTGCTGGAGGCGAGTGAGGTGCGCAGCTCCCGCATGGAGCGCCGTGGACGGCAGGTGGTCTACCTCAAGGGCCAGGAGGAGATCGCCGGACTCCTGCGCCTGGTCGGCGCCAACCGCGCCCTGCTCGACTTCGAGACGAGCCGCGTCAGCCGGGACGTGCGCAATCGGCTCAACCGCCTGCTGAATGCCGAGGAGGCGAACCTGGCGCGCACGGTGCGGGCGGCCGACCGGCAGCTACAGGCGATCGGCCGCCTGGAGGCCGTCGGCGAGCTCGAGCGCCTGGCCGATGGGCTGCGCGAAGCGGCCGCGCAACGACGGCGCCAGCCTGACGCCGATCTCGATACGCTTGCGTCGAGCCTCGGCATCAGCCGCTCGGCGATGAACCATCGGCTGCGACGGCTGGTCGAACTGGCCGCCGATGCGGCCGGCACGCGACGGGGCACGAGCAGACAGGAGCTGAGGTGAACGCATCCCGCCCGCCCCTGATTGCCGGCAACTGGAAGATGCACCCCGCCTCCACTGACCTCGCAGTGGCCCTGGCGCTCGACGTGCGCGACGCCGTCGCTGGCCTCGCCGCTCGGTCGGTGATCTGCCCGCCGACGATCTGGCTCTCCGCGGTCGCCGCCGCGCTCGGTGGGGGATCGACCGAGCCAGGGCGGCTCGGCATCGGGGCACAGACGATGCACGCCGAGGAGGCTGGCGCATTCACCGGTGAGACCTCCCCGCTGATGGTGGCCGAGGTGGCCCAGTACGTGATCCTGGGGCACTCCGAGCGGAGGCAGTACGACAACGAGACCGATGTGGCGGTGGCAGCCAAGGTCGCGTCCGCGGTCGCCCACGGGCTGGTGCCGATCGCGGCGATCGGCGAGCGCGCCGAGGAGCGGCGGGCCGGTCTGACCGCCACGGTCATCGAACGACAGCTGCGCGCCGCCATCTCGCTCCTGCCCCGGATAGCCGGCAGCCGCCTGGTGGTCGCCTACGAGCCGGTCTGGGCGATCGGGACCGGCGATGCCGCGTCGGGTGAGGATGCGCAGGCGGCGGCCGCGCAGATCCGCTCCATCCTGGCCGAGTCCGATCCGGCGGGCGCGGACGAGGTCGCGATCCTCTACGGGGGCAGCTGTACGCCGGACAACGCCGCGGAGTTCCTCGGCGAGCCCGACGTCGACGGGGCGCTGGTCGGCGGCGCTTCGCTGAACGCCGGCAGCTTCGCGCAGATCGTGCGATTGGCCGTCGAGGCGCGGGGGTGAGCGAGGCCATCACGCCGCCACGCCCCGTCGTCCTGTGCGTGCTCGACGGCTTCGGCCTCTCCGACGACCCGGCGCGAAATGCTCTCCTGTCGGCGCGCATGCCGACCTGGGACAGCCTCACATCTGATTGGCCGACGGCTCGGCTGGAGGCGTCGGGCGAGGCGGTCGGCCTGCCAGCGGGGCAGATGGGCAACTCGGAGGTCGGTCACCTGAACCTCGGCGCCGGCTTCCCCGTGCTGCAGGACCTGCCGCGCATCAATGGGGCGATCGCCGACAGCAGCTTCTTCAGCAACCCGGTGCTCCTCGCAGCGACGCGCCATGCGCTCGAGCACCGAACGCGAATGCACCTGCTGGCGCTGATCGGCCCGGGCGGCGTGCATGCCGTCGACGAGCACGTGCTGGCAATGGTCGAGCTGGCGAAGCGCGCCGGCCTCCCAGCCGAGCAGGTACTGCTGCATGCCATCACTGACGGGCGGGACACGGCGCCGCGCTCAGCCGCGGAGCTCATGCCGGCACTGATGCGTCACATCGCCGGTCACGCCACCATTGCCACGGTCAGCGGCCGCTTCTACGCCATGGATCGGGACGGCCGCTGGGACCGGATCGCATCGGCCTGGGAGGCGATCGTGCACGGGCATGGCGAGACCGCGGCCACCCCGGTCGAGGCGGTCGAGCTTCCCCATGCCCGGGGCGAGAGCGACGAATTCATCCGGCCCGCCGTGGTGGCGGGGTACCAGGGGATGGGGGACCACGACTCGGTCGTGTACCTGAATTTCCGAGCCGATCGCGCCCGGCAGCTCACCCGCGCACTCGTCCTCAAGGACTTCGATGCGTTCGATCGCGGCCGCCGACCGGTTGGGCTGGCGGTGGCCACCCTGACCGAGTATCAGACTGCCGACGACCTGCCGGTGGCAGTGGCCTTTCCGCCGGTCGTGATCGATTCGCTGGCAAGCCTCCTGTCGCGGCTCCACCTGCGCCAGCTGCACGTCGCCGAGACCGAGAAGTACGCCCACGTGACCTACTTCTTCAATGGCGGCGTGGAGGCCGCGTTCCCAGGCGAGGAGCGCCTGCTCGTTCCGTCGCGGCGCGATGTCCCGACCTATGACCTGGCTCCGGAGATGAGCGCGGAGCCGATCACCGACGAGGTCGTGTCCGCCATCGGCTCCGGCGCGTTCGACTTTGTCCTGGTCAATTACGCCAACCCCGACATGGTTGCGCATACCGGGGTCTGGGACGCGGCCGTGCGGGCCGCCGAGTTCATCGACGGCTGCCTCGCGCGCCTCGTGGAAGCGTGCCTGGGCGCCGGTGGAGCGCTCATCGTGACCGCCGACCACGGGAACATCGAGGAGATGCGCGACCCGTCCGGCGCGCCTCAGACGAAGCACACCACCGCCCCCGTCCCGTTCGTGCTGGTCGATCCGCAGCGCCAATCGGTCCGCCTTCGGGACGGCACCCTGGCCGACGTCGCGCCGACCATCTGCGAGCTGATGGGAGTTCCCGCACCCGGGTCGATGACCGGACGCAGCCTCGTCGTCGACTGAGGCGCCGGAGCCCAACGCGGCGCCGTTTGATACACTCCCGACCCATGAATCCACTTGTCGTCGCCCAGGGAATCCTGGCCGTGGCCCTCATCGCCGCGATCCTGCTGCAGCAGCGCGGAACCGGGCTGGGTGGCGCATTCGGCGGCGAAGTGACCGCCTACCGCAGCCGGCGTGGCATCGAGCGGACGCTCTTTCGGCTGACCATCCTGCTGGCGGCCCTGTTCGTCATCTTCAGCCTGCTGAACCTGCTGCCGCAGACCACCTGAGGCGGCAGACCCTGCTCCGGGGAGCCCGGAGCCCTGTGCTATCATCGGCCGCCTCGCTGGAAACGACCCGCGAGAACACGTGCCGAGGTGGCGGAATAGGCAGACGCGCTAGGTTCAGGACCTAGTGACCATTACGGTCGTGTGGGTTCAAGTCCCTCCCTCGGTACCACCCTTCCGATGCCCAGGTGGCGGAATTGGTATACGCGTACGTTTGAGGGGCGTATGAGGCAACTCATCCGGGTTCAAGTCCCGGCCTGGGCACCAATTCCCTGACGAGACCGATGACGCCGCCGAAGAGGCGGCGTCTCGCATGTACCATCCCGACGGGCGGTTAGCTCAGCTGGTCAGAGCACCTCGCTTACACCGAGGGGGTCGGGGGTTCGAGTCCCTCACCGCCCACCACCCAGCGATCCACCCAATTGCCGACAGGATCCGCTCGCAGGATGAGCTGTCGTTCATCCGCCAGCCGGATGCGAATTGCCACCTGGCCGCTGCTGTTGAGCGACACCGGGTTCGCGGCGAGATCGGAAACCTCTGAATCGAGCAGCTCGTCGCCGATGGAGATGATCCGGTCAAACTCTGGATCCGGCCCGGCGAAGAGGCCCAGGCCAGCGCCGCGCGGCCTGGCGATCGCGACCAGGACACCGTGGTCGGCCAGCAGGGCGCCGCGACAGCTCTCAAAGGCGCCATCAGGCCCGAGGACCTGGGTGATCCGCCTTCCGTCGGCGGAGAAGATTCCCTCGCCGCCAGCGCGGAGCGTCGCGGCGAACGCCACGGTCCCGTCATCGGTGGCGGAGGGAAAGCGCGCCAGCCTGCTGAACAATCGCCCGGTCTCAACGATGGCGTGGGTCGATGGGCCGTCCGCAGCGTAAATGCCCTCCACGCCGCCCTTGCGATCCGCACGGAACACCACGCTTCCGTCAGGGGCGATCACGGGCAGCCCATGAAATCGGCTCCACCCTTCGCTGGTGTCGGCGACGGTCGTGACGGCAGTGTCGTCCGCGGTGAAGATGCCGCTGACGCCACCGATGCGATGGGCGCGGAAGGCTACCCGGCCTGCCTCGTCGATCGTCGGGCCCAGTGGGCCGATCGCCGAGAGCTCGCCGTCGGGCGCGGCGAGGCGATGGAGGGCCTTCGCGCGGAGCAGGTAAACGCCATCGACGCCATCCTCGTCACCCCCGTAGAAGGCCGTGTCGCCGGCATCGTTGAGGTCAGGATGGCTCGACACCCTGGCCAGCGACGGCCCTGCAGGCTCCGCTTCGGGAGCGCCACTCCCGATGAAGACTCCCATGGAGCCATCGTGCAATGCCGCCTGGAACGCGACCATGCCAGCCTCGTTGATCGAGGCGACGTACGGGGAGAAGTCGGTGAACTGACCGCCCGTCATGGCGATCACCGTCTTCGAGAACATGAGCAGGCATGAGGATACGTCTCGGTCCAGAGGGAGGGCTGCTACGATGGCCGAACCAACCATTGCATCTGGAGAATGACCTGACATGGACCCCATTTGGATCGTCCTGATCGTCCTGGTCGTCCTCGCCGCCTTCGTCGTCTTCATCTACAACGGGCTGATCCAGCGCCGCAACGGCGTCGACGAGGCGTGGAACCAGATCAGCGTCCAGCTGAAGCGGCGGCACGACCTGATCCCGAACCTCGTCAACGCCGTCAAGGGCTACATGGACTTTGAGCAGGAGACGCTGACCAAGGTCATCGAGGCCCGCGGGGCCGCCGTCAGCGCCTCGCAGGCGGGGGCCGCCGGGGCGGCGCAGTCCGCCCAGGCTGAAAACTTCCTGACCGGCGCGCTGCGCCAGCTGTTCGCCCTGGTCGAGAACTACCCCGACCTGAAGGCGAACCAGAACGTCCTCCAGCTCCAGGAGGAGCTGACCACCACGGAGAACCAGATCGGCTTCGCGCGGCAGCACTTCAACAGCACCGTGCGGGACTTCAACACCTCGATCCAGACCTTCCCGAGCGTCGTGATCGCCGGGATGTTCGGATTCAAGGAGCGCGACTACTTCCAGATCGAGGAGGCCGATGCGGTGGTCCCGACCGTGAACCTGCGCGACGAACCGCCGCAGTCCGCGCCACCGCCGCAGGCGGAGGCCTAGGACCGATTTCCCCTTCACCGGGACAGCGGCGATGACCGCGAGCCCGGCGCCGAGCACCTTCTTCCGCGAGATCGCTCGCAATCGGCGCAACTCGTGGATCCTGGTGTTCGTGGTCGCGATCGTCCTGGCGGCGCTCGGCGCCGCCATCGGGTATGCGAGCGGCTTCGGCTGGGGTGGCGTGGTGATCGCCCTGGTCGTGGCATCGGTCATGAGCGTCGGCTCGTTTTTCGGGGGCGACCGGCTGGTGCTGCTATCCAGCGGCGCCAGGGAGGTGCCACAGCAGGATCCACCCGACCAATATCGCCAACTGCTCAACGTCGTGACCGAGATGACGATCGCCAGCGGGCTGCCGATGCCGAAGGTGTACGTGATCGACGACTCCGCCCCGAACGCGTTCGCCACGGGGCGCGATCCGAAGCACGCGTCCGTGGCGGTCACCACTGGCTTGCTCGAGAAGATGGACCGCGAGCAGCTCCAGGGCGTGATCGCCCATGAGCTGAGCCATGTCGGCAACTTCGACATCCGCTTCGCGCTGCTGGTCGGCGTGCTGGTCGGCAGCATCGCCCTCCTGGCGGACTGGTTCCTGCGCTTCACCTTCTGGGGCGGCGGGCGCCGCGACGGCGGCGACCGAGATCGGGGTGGGGGAGGCCTGGCAGCAATCCTCTTCATCGTCGCGCTGGTCCTTGCCATCGTGGCGCCGCTCATCGGCCGCATGGTCCAGCTGGCGGTCAGCCGGCAGCGCGAGTCCCTGGCCGATGTCTCGGCGGTGGAGTTGACGCGCAACCCGATCGGCCTGGCGCGGGCGCTGCGCACGATTGCCGAAGACCCCGACGTGCTCGAGGTCGCCAACCGGGCGACCCAGCATCTCTACATCGTGAATCCGATCAAGAGCTTCGAGACCCGGGCCAAGAGCATGTGGGATACGCACCCGCCGATCGCGGAGCGGATCGCCGTCCTGCGCGGCCTGGCCGGGCAGTTCGGGCAGGACCCAAGCCAGATTTCGTGAGCCGGGCCGTTGCTTGCCGCTCAATCGGACCCTGTGCTATCGTCGCCAGCCGAGACGCGACCACGAGCGGGCCGCAGGGTGCGGATCGATGGGGCGGGCCGAGGTAGCTCAGTTGGTAGAGCACCGCCCTGAAGAGGCGGGTGTCGTCAGTTCGATTCTGACCCTCGGCACCAGCCACGCGGTATCATCGGCCGAGCGGGCGGAAGTGGCTCAGTTGGTAGAGCATCACCTTGCCAAGGTGAGGGTCGCGGGTTCGAGTCCCGTCTTCCGCTCCATTCTTGTGTCCGGGCTGGCTCGTGGAGCGATCGACCTGCTAGCGTGAGGCGAGGCGATTGCCCCGTCGTCTAGTGGTAGGACAGCGGACTTTGGATCCGTGAACCGAGGTTCGAATCCTCGCGGGGCAGCCAGCGCGAGATGAGCATGGCGACGTGCCCGAGTGGCCAGGGAGCGGTCTGCAAAACCGTTTACACGGGTTCGAGTCCCGTCGTCGCCTCCATCAGCTCACCGCTTTCTTCACGAGCGCCGCGATCCTTGCCTCTTCGGCGGCAGTGAGCTCCTTCAGCGCGAAGGACGTCGGCCACATGGCGCCTTCGTCGAGGTTCGCGTCGTCATTGAAGCCGAACGTCGCGTACCGCGACTTGAACTTATCTGCGCTTGTGAAGAAGCAGACGACCTTGCCGTCCTTCGCATACGCGGGCATCCCGTACCAGGTTTTCGGCGAGAGGGCTGGCGCGCTGGCTTTGATGATCGCATGGAGCCGCTTGGCCATGGCGCGATCCGGCTCCGGCATCTCGGCGATCTTCGCCAGCACGTCGCTTTCGCCGTCCGCCTTTTGTGCGCGCGGGCCGCGGCGCGCGGCCGCCTTCTGCTCTTGGGCGCGCGCCCTCATCGCGGCTCGTTCCTCGTCCGTGAAGATCGGGGTCGTGCTCTTGGCCGACTTCCGCTTGTCCTTCATGGCGGGCTTCTCCGAAACTGCTCGGTCGTGACCTGGGATTGACGTCCACTTGATCGTATTCGCGGCCCGGACGGATTCTAGTGGGAGTCGGCCCGAATCAACGCGAGGTAGTAAGACGCATTTCGCGTGACACGGGAATAGGCGCTCGGCCGAAGGCTGCCGATAGCGTTATATCGGGCAACGAACCGCTCCGCAGCAGCTCGGCCATCACTCTGTCCGTACCCGGACGACTCAGGCGTGAAGAATGCGCAATCTCGGTAGATGCCGACGCGAAATCGTTTACCAGTGAGCGTTTCCAGCGTCTTCCCGTCGTACCGTCGCACAAGGGCCAGGAGATCGTCGTAGGACATCACATCCGACAGTATGCGCAGGATCTGGCCTGGGGTTGGCTAACGTCGTACCCTCCCGTGCATGGCCACCATCGTCCAGAAGTACGGCGGCACGTCCATCGGCGACGCGGAGCGGATCAAGCGCGTCGCTGAACGCGTCGTGGCCTCCGCGGCCGCCGGGGATCGCATCTGCGTGGTCGTATCGGCCATGGGAGACGCGACCGACGATCTGATGGGGCTTGCCGCAGAAGTGTCGTCCGATCCGCACGAGCGCGAGCTGGACATGCTTCTGACCGCCGGCGAACGCATCTCGATGGCGCTCGTCTCGATGGCCATCATCGACCTTGGGCGTGATGCGGTCTCGTTCACCGGCGCGCAGGCCGGCATCATCACCGACGCGACCCACGGGCGAGCTCGGATCGTCGAGGTCAGCGCCAACCGCGTCGCCGAGGCGCTGGAGGCGGGCACCATCGCCATCGTGGCCGGCTTCCAGGGCGTCTCGACCACCGACGACGTGACCACGCTCGGCCGCGGCGGGTCAGACATGACCGCCGTCGCCCTGGCCGCCGCGCTGGGGGCTGACGTCTGCGAGATCTACACCGATGTCGACGGAGTCTTCACTGCCGACCCACGCGTCGTCCCCGACGCTCGCAAGCTGGCCGCCGTCTCCTACGAGGAGATGCTTGAGCTGGCCACCAGCGGGGCACGCGTGCTGATGTCACGATGCGTGGAGACGGCGCGGAATCACGGGATTCCGATCCACGTTCGATCGTCCCTCGGCGACGCGGAGGGAACGTGGGTCACAGCGGAGGGTGAACGGATGGAGCAGGCGATCATCGCGGGGATTGCCCATGACACCTCAGAGGCGAAGGTCACGATCCTGGGCGTGCCGGATCGACCGGGAATCGCGGCCCGCGTCTTCCGCCCGCTGGCCGACGCCGGCGTCAACATCGACATGATCGTGCAGAACGTGTCAGCCGCCGGCCATACCGACATCTCCTTCACGCTTCCCAAGGAGGACCTGCGGCGGGCGCGGGCGGCGCTGGAGCAGGTGCGCATCGACGTCGGAGCGTCAGACGTCCTGACAGACGACGACATCGCCCGCGTGTCGCTGGTCGGAGCGGGCATGAAGACGCATCCCGGTGTCGCCGCCGACATGTTCGACGCGCTTGCCGACGCCGGCATCAACATCGAGATCATCTCCACCTCGCCGATCCGCATCTCGTGCGTAGTTCGCGCCGCCGAGATCGAGCGTGCAGTGCAGGTCGTCCATGATCGATTCCGGCTCGCCGACCCCGCGATCTATCGCGAGGAACCCACGACCGTCGCGCCCGCCGCCCCCGAGATCGGCTCGTGAAGCTGGCGGTGGTGGGTGCCACCGGCGCCGTGGGCGGCGAGATCATGCGCATCCTCGAGGAGCGCGACCTGGGCATCACCGAGTTGGTGCCAATCGCCACGGCGCGTTCAGCGGGACGGATGCTGACGCACCGTGGACGGGCAGTGCCCGTGGTCGCCATCAGCCCGGAATCGTTCGATGGCGTCGACCTGGCGCTCTTCGACACGCCTGACGAGGCATCCGTCGAGTGGGCGCCCATTGCGGCGGCGCGCGGGGCGGTCGTGGTCGACAACTCGGCCGCCTGGCGCATGGACCCCGACGTGCCGCTCGTCGTGCCCGAGGTCAACCCCGAGGCGGCGCATCATCGACCGAAGGGCATCATCGCGAGCCCGAACTGCACGATGCTCACCCTGGTCATGCCGCTCGCTGCCCTCCACCGTGGGGCCGGTGTCCGGCGCGTGATCATGTCGTCGTACCAGGCCGCGTCGGGGGCGGGGCAGGCCGGCGCCAATGAGCTCGTGGAGCAGATCGTGGTGGCCGCGCGCCAGCCCGACGTGGTGGGCACGGGCCTGGGCCGCGATGTGGTCTCCTGCGGGCGTGTGTTCGCACATCCACTGGCCATGAACGTCATCCCGCACATCGGGTCAGTACGCCCGAACGGCTACACCGGTGAGGAGGTCAAGCTGGGCGAGGAGACGCGCAAGGTGCTCGGCCTGCCGGATCTCCGGGTCACGGCCACGTGCGTGCGCGTGCCGACGGTCATCGGCCACGCCATCTCCGTCCACGCCGAGTTCGACCGGGCAATCTCCGCCGATGAGGCGCGCGCGATCCTGCGCGATGCCCCCGGCGTGGAGGTCCTCGACGACACGGCAGCCGGCGTCTACCCCACGCCGTTGCAGGCTGCCGGCCGCGACCCGTGCTTCGTCGGGCGCATCCGCCAGGACCCCGATGACGACCACGCGCTCGAGTGGTTCAGCGTGGCCGACAACCTGCGCAAGGGCGCTGCCCTCAACGCCATCCAGATCGCCGAGCTGTTGGTGCCTGCGGATCGGCTAGGCTGACGCACCACCTCGTCCAGGGCCGGAGTGGCGGAATGGCAGACGCGGCCGGTTTAAACCCGGCCGCCCGCAAGGGCGTGGGGGTTCGAATCCCTCCTCCGGCACCAACCCCGCCTCAGCGTCGACCGAGGTGCAGCCCGCGGCGACGGGGCGCCTGGCTCTTCTTTGTACTCGGCCGTTGACGCCACTCGGCGCCGACGATCGCCACCGTCAGGACCTGGATCGCCCGCGAGGCGGGAGAGCTGGGGCGGCTGAAGACCACCGGCACGCCCTCGTTCACTGCGCGGATCATGTCGATCTCAGAGTACGGGATCTCGGCCACCGGCTTGGCGCGGAGCAGGTTCTCGACGTCCCGCGTCTTGAGCAGCTCCTTGGGGAAGATATGGTTGACGACGAGGTGCGTCGTGGCCCGCAGCGTCGCGGTCTCCGCCAGGAAGCCGAGCATCTGCGTCGAGGCGCGGAGGGCCGCGATCTCCGGGAAGATGACGAATACGTGGGTGTCGGCCTGCTCGAGCATCCACAGCGTGCGGGGGTCGAGGCGCGATCCGCAATCGACCAGGACATGGTCGAATCCAGGACGCAGGATGCGGAGCGCCTTCTCGAGCTGGTCGACGGTCACCCGGAAGTCAGCCTCCGGGTTCGAGGGTCCGGCAAGCACGCTGACACCTGACGCGTGCAGGGTCAGGTAGCCCGCAGCCAGGATGGGATCGGCCAGTGCCTGCTCGTCGCCGCACAGGTCGGCGATGTCGTAGCGCGGTGAGAGGTTCAGGTGCGTCGCGACCTGGCCGAACTGCAGGTCCAGGTCGATCAACAGGACACGCGCGGCGTGGCCCTGCATCGCGTTGGGACCGGCGGCCAGCAGCACGGCCGAGTTCACCGCGAGCGTCGTCGTTCCGACCCCGCCCTTGGGTGAGAAGAAGGTCACGATCGTGCCAGCCCCGGTCCCCGCCGCACCCTCCGGACGAGCCTTGCCGGTCCGGATCAGGAGCGCCTCGACGCGAGCCTCGAGCTCTGTCCTTGCGAAGCTCGCGGCGATCACGTCGTCGGCCCCGGCCTCGAGGAAGGCGATGCGGGCCTCCACGTCGCCGGCGGGGGAGACGACGATCAGCGGAACCTGCCTCGGGGTTGCGCCGCGAATGCGGCCGATCGCCCCTGACACGGCAAGTCCCTCGGCAATGATCAGGTCGAAGGGCACTGCGCCCAGCGCGTTGACGGAATCCGCCGCCGTCTCGACGGCCGTGGTGACGTAGCCTGCCTCGCGCAGCTGCTCGAGGCGGGCGCGCAGCTCCGGGCTGGGTGCGCAGATCAGGATCGGGTTGGCCGGCACGCGGTTCCTCGTCGAGGGTGGAGCCAATCGGTCGCCCAGTATAGGGTGCCACCCCGCACGCATTGCGACGAGGTGCCCGGAACCGTATACTCCGGATGGCCTCCAGCGATGGAGGTCGTTTCGCGAGATGGGCTCCTTTCTGCCGCACCCGTCACGGCGCAAGCCGAGGGTGCCGCAAGCCCATAGAGAGGAGAGGTCGGCCGATGCGCCGTTACGAACTGATGCTCCTGTTCCGGCCGGACCTGGAGGACGACAAGCTCCAGGCGGCGGTCGAGAAGGTGACGCGTGCCATTGTCAACGCCGGCGGGGCACTCACCAAGGTCTCGCCGTGGGGCAAGCGTCGCCTCGCCTACGACATCAAGCACTTCCGTGAGGCGAGTTACTTCCTGATCCACTTCGACATCGCACCCGCCGAGGTCCGCAGCATCGAACGTGGGATCCTGATCACCGAGGAGATCCTGCGTCACTTGGTGACCGTGCTCGAAGACAAGGCTCTGGGGCGGGCCGATGACGACATGCTGGACGCCGAAGAGGTGATCCCCGCTGAGCTCGATGAGGCAGACGACCTCCTGGCCGATGAGCTCCCAGACGGGGTCGGCGACGAAGACGAGGTAGCCGCCCAGGCATGACCCTGGCGGGTCGGAGGAGAGCAGCACCATGACCCTGAACAAGATGATGATCATCGGCAACCTTGGGGCCGACCCCGAGTTGCGCTACACCCCCGGCGGCAAGGCGGTCGCCGAGCTGCGCGTGGCCGTCAATGACCGATCCAAGGGTCCCGACGGCGAATGGCAGGAGGAGACCCAGTGGTTCCGCGTCGAGCTGTGGGAGCAGGCCGCCGAGCGCGCCGCCGAGCGGCTGCGCAAGGGGCACAAGGTCTTCGCCGAGGGCGCGCTGCGCGCCCGTGAGTGGGAAGGCAAGGACGGTCAGAAGCGGACGTCGCTCGAGATCCGTTTCGCCCGGGTGCAGTCGCTCGAGCGCCGCGAGCCCGGCGAGGGTGGCGGCTTCGGCGAGGGTGCTTCCGACGCCCCACCGGCAGTCCGGCCTCGCGGTGCGGCGGCACAGCCGGCCGCTGCCGAGGTCGATGCGATCGACGTCGACGACATCCCGTTCTAGCTGACATGACGCGAGAGGAAGCGATCTAGAGCATGGCAAGCCCACGTTCCCGCCGCGAAACGGCGGACTACTACCGCGATCGACGCCGGCGCAAGGTCTGCAACTTCTGCGTCGACAAGGCGGAGGCGATCGACTACAAGGAGGTCAACCGCCTGCGTCGCTACCTGTCCGAGCGCGCGAAGATCGAGCCGCGGCGCAAGACCGGCACCTGTGCGCGCCACCAGCGCATGCTGACCGTGGCGCTGAAGCGCGCCAGGCACGTCGCTCTGCTGCCGGTGGCACCACAGCACCTGCGCCCATAACCCCGATCTTGGGCCCATCGAAGGGACAGGGCTGAAGGCCAATGGATCTGGTTCTGCTGTTCGTCGCGCTGGTGGTCATCCTGCTCGGCGCCGAGCTGTTCACCAACGGGATCGAGTGGTTCGGGCACCGACTGAACCTGGCCGAGGGGGCGGTCGGCAGCGTGCTCGCGGCAGTCGCGACGGCGATGCCGGAGACCCTCATCCCCGTCATCGCCATCGTGGGGCCGACGATCTTCGGCGGCGGTTCGCCGAACTCGGCCGAGATCGGCGTGGGCGCCATCCTCGGCGCACCGTTCATGCTCTCGACGCTCGCGATGTTCGTGACCGGAACAGCGATCGTCCTCCTTGCTCGCAACGGACGGCGTGGGACCCAGATGAACATCAACGTACGGGTCCTGGGCCGAGATGTGATCTACTTCCTGGTCGCCTATTCCGCTGCCATCGGCTGCGCCTTTCTGCCACCCGAGCTGGAGGCCGGGCGCTGGCTCATCGCCGCTGGGCTTGTCATCCTGTATGCCGTCTACGTGCGAGCCCATTTCACCGATCCCGCGGAGGAGGGCGACTCGAGCGAGCTCAACCGGCTCCACCTCAGCCGGCTGACCAGGCGCGCCCCAGAACCGCTCGTCGACCTCGACGTCTTTCCGCACGGGCGTGGGCCAGGCGAAGCGGTCGACCATCCACGGCTTCGCATCATCGTCACGCAGGTGATCGCCGCGCTAGCCCTGATCATCGTGGGCGCCCAGGTCTTCGTCGGGGCGGTGGAGAACCTGTCGAGCACCATTGGGCTGGATCCAAGGATCCTGGCCCTGGTCATCGCGCCGATCGCCACAGAGCTGCCGGAGAAGTTCAACAGCGTGATCTGGGTGCGATCCGGCAAGGACACGCTGGCGATGGGCAACATCAGCGGCGCCATGGTCTTCCAGAGCTGCCTGCCCACCGTGCTGGGCATCCTGTTCACGGAGTGGACCTTCAAGGCCAGCAGTGCACTCGCGTTCGCGTCGGCCGGCGCCGCCTTCGTCTCCACGCTCCTCATCTTCGGTGTCATGCTGCGGCGCGGCCGGCTCAGCGCCTGGTCGCTGCTGATCGGCGGCCCGATCTACCTCGCATACGTGGCTGCGGCATTGCTGCTGCCGGCTGGAGCGGCGGTGGGGCACTGAGTGAGCCGATGCCCACCGCGGCCAAGCGTGGTGCGGGGCGCCGTATACTGCCAGCGCCGATAGGTCCGCGCTCGTCGGGGCGCGGCCCGGCGACTGAGGAGGTCACGTTGCTGAAGCAGCAAACCGCCACGGCCACCGCCGAGGCGGACCGCACGGCAGGTCTGTGGGCCTACTTCCGCGGGGATTTCGTGCCCCTTGCCGAAGCCAAGATCAGTGTGATGACCCACGCCTTCAATTACGGCACGGCCGTCTTCGAGGGCGTCCGCTGCTATTGGAACGCCGAGCAGGAACAGCTCTACGGGCTCGACCTTCTGGCGCATTTCGAGCGGATTCATCGGTCCGTCAGGCTCCTCCAGCTGGAGCTGCGACACACCCCAGAGGAGCTCGTCGGGATCACCGTCGAGCTCCTTCGGCGAGACGGCTTCCGCGAGGATGCCTACATCCGACCGATCTGCTACAAGTCGAGCGAGATCATCGGCGTTCGCCTCCACAACCTCGAGTCCGACCTCACCATCTTCGCGGTGCCGTTCGGCAAGTACATCGACACCGAGGCGGGGATCCGGGCCCAGGTGAGCACCTGGCGCAGGACCGATGACAACGCCATCCCGGCTCGCAGCAAGATCACCGGCTCGTATGTGAACGGCGCCTTCGCCAAGAGCGAGGCACAGATGAACGGCTTCGACGAGGCGATCATGCTGACGCACGATGGCCACGTCAGCGAGGGCAGCGCGGAGAACCTTTTCATCGTGCGCGAAGGGACCCTGATCACGCCCCCGGGCAGCGACAACATCCTGGAGGGGATCACGCGCGAGCACATGATCACGATGGCCGGCGACCTCGGCCTCCCGGTCAAGGAGCGCAGCATCGACCGCACTGAGCTGTACATGGCCGACGAGGTCTTCCTGTGCGGGACGGGCGCCCAGCTGGCTCCGGTGGTCGAGGTCGACCGGCGGCAGATCGGGACTGGCAAGGTTGGCCCCATCACGCACCGCCTGCACCAGCTCTACTTCGACGCGGTGCGCGGTCGCTCTGACGCCTACCGCGACTGGCTGACGCCGGTCTACTAACGACCGCTGCGCTCGTCGCCGTCCGCGACGACGGCGGCGACCCAGACGAGGGGGCCATGTCCGAGGCGCGAACACAGGAGCGCTATCTCTGGCTGCAGCGACTGCTAGAGATGGTCCCGGGAACGGTCAGCTGGGCGGTCATCATCGGCCCGATCTGGCTCAGCTTCAGCTACCCGTGGCTGGTGGCCTATTTCGTGCTGAGCTTCGACTTCTACTGGCTCTGTCGCGCTCTCTGGTTTTCCGGGGCGGTGATCGTCGCCTACCGCCGCATCCGCAGGGTGCTCGACACGGACTGGCGTGGACGGCTGGAGGCACTCGACGATCCGGCTCTGCCGGACTGGCGGTCCTACACGCACCTCGCCCTGATCCCGACCTACACCGAGTCGCTGGAGAAGCTGCGCCACACCGTCCGGGCCCTGGCGGAGGCTGATTGGCCGGCCGAGCGCAAGATCTGCGCGATCATCACGCGCGAGACCGATGCCGCTGGAATTGCCAACGTGGAGGCGCTGCGGACCGAATTCGCCTCGGCCTTCGCCGATTTCCTGCACATCCTCGACCCGCTCGAACCGGGGATCGTGGTCGGCAAGAGCAGCGCGATGGCCTTCGGCGGGCGGTGGCTGTATCGGCTCCTCGTGCGCGAGCGTGGCATGGACCCCAGCCTCCTGATGGTGACTGACCTCGATGCCGACTACCGGGTCCATCCCGAGTACTTCAACTATCTGAGCTGGGTGCACGTCACCGACCCCAATCGCGACACCCAGCTCTACCAGCCGGTCCCGTACTTTCACAACAACATATGGGAGGCGCCGCTCCTGTTGCGGCTCTTCGCGGCGGTCCTCACCCAGCTGCAGATGTGGCGCAGCGTGCTCCCGGAGAAGCTGCAGAGCTTCGGCAGCTATTCGACGACCCTGCACATGGTTCACGAGGTGGGCTACTGGGCGACCGATGCGATCCCCGAGGACAGCCGCTTCTACTGGAAGAGCTTCTTCACGTTCGGCGATCGGTTCCGGGCGGTGCCGCTCTTCATCCCGATCTACGGGGACG
This sequence comes from Chloroflexota bacterium, assembly GCA_040902225.1. Classification (NCBI taxonomy): domain Bacteria; kingdom Bacillati; phylum Chloroflexota; species Chloroflexota bacterium. Next base: position 784,545 of record JBBDXT010000004.1, on the reverse strand, counting down.
CGGTGCGAGCCAAGACCTACTGGGGCTCGCTGGCCAGCCAGTACCTCCAGGCACGCCGCTGGGCGTGGGGAGTCACCGACCTGCCGTACGTGGTACAGAACGCGATCGCGCATCGCGAGATCCCGTTCTGGTCGCGCGCCTGGCGCATCCTCAACCTCTTCGGCGAGCACATCAACTGGGCGATCGCGCCGTTCGTGGTGATCTTCGGCGCGGCGGTGCCGCTCGTTATCAACCCGGCCTTTGCTCGGACGACGCTTGGCCAGAACCTGCCGATCTACGCCTCCAGCATGCTGTCGATCGGGCTCGTCGCGCTGATCGTGCTGATCTGGGTCGAGCACCGAATCGTGCCGCCGTGGCCATCCGACTGGGGCTGGTTCCGCAAGCTGCTCGTGTACGCAGGCTGGACCGGCCTCCCCTTCGTGGGTATCTTCTTCAGCAATCTGCCCGCGTTGGACGCGCAGACTCGCCTGCTGACCGGGCGCTACCTGGAGTATCGCGTCACCGAGAAGGTCTGACCGATGTCCGAGCTGACGACCCAGATCACCTCCGTTCGGCTCGCCCGCGATCGAGTCCGTCTCTTCGCGGCGCCGGTCGCCTTTGTGCTGATCGCAGCGGCTGCGGTGACCGGCGGGCTGCTGCTCGGCGGCCCGGGCGGCATCTCGCTGGTTGGGGCTGGGGCCCTGGCCGCCCTGGTCGCGGCCTACCTGGTGGCGCTCGTCGCGTCGTATCGCCTGCTCGTCGAGCCCGGTGTCCTGCGGCTGCACTGGCTCGGCGGCGAGCGTCGCTACCGCCTGGTGCGCGGACCGGTGACGCGAGTTGCGGTCGGTGGCGAGAACGCCGCAGCGCTCCAGCCGCGCTTCGGAGCCCTGGGCTGGGCCGTCGGGCCAGCCGTGCTGCGGGGCGACGAGCCGATCGAGCTGATCCGTCTCTCCCGCCGCCCGCCACTCATCGTGGCGCCGACGGACCACGGCCGCCTGGCGATCGCGGCCGCCGTCGAGAGCGACCTGCTGGCAGCAATGACCCATGCCGTCCGCCTCCAGGAGCGCCTGGACGAGGTGGCCGCGCGACGGGCTGCGCCGCCGGCGCCACCTGTAGCTCCACGGCCGCCGGCGCCCGCTGCGCCACGCGTGCTGACGGGCATCGAGCGAACGCTCATCGAGCAGCGGCTCGCGGCGGAGCGGGCAGCCGCCCAGGTGGCCGCCGAGGCGGAGCGAGCCGGCGCGGCTGCGCAGGTCGTGCCCGAAGCACCGGCCGCGCCGGAAGCGGTGCCCGCACCCGTTTTCGCTGCATCAGGCGAGGCCGTCTTCACGCCCGCCGCCACGCCACGAGTCGCGCGCCGGCGAGAGCGCGCCCAATGGCAGCGGCCCGCGTGGCTGTCCGTGCCCGGACCGGAGGCGGTGGTTGCGGCCCTTCCGATCGCGCTCCCCCTGATCGGCGCAGCCATTGCCTGGACCGCGGTCACGGTCACCGGCCGGCCGGCGCTCCCCATCGACGAGGCGCGGATCCTGCTGGCCGCCCTGGTGCTTGTCGGTCCGCTCGGCGCGATCGGCGCGCTCATCGCGCGAGTCTGGTATCCGCGCCTCGGCGGGCTGGTGATGGTCAGCAGCCTGGCGGCACTCGCCATGCTGACTCGAACCATCCTCGCCTAACGAGATTGACAAGCCGGGCGCTGCGCTGCGACGATCCGCGCAATCGAAGACGGCGATGACGGAGCCAGCGTTCGCGTCGAGATCGAGCATGCAGCGAGCCCGGATGGTGTGAGCGGGCGGCCTCGAGACGGCGGGCGATCCCTCCCGAGCCGGAGGTGCCAAGCGGCGAGCGCCGTGGTAACGCCTCCCGGGCCGGCCCCCCGATAGCGAGGCGCGACGAGAGGATCGAGGTCGATCGGCGGCATCGGTCAAGCGCGGGTGGTACCGCGGGGAGTCAGCTTCCCGTCCCGGATCAGGGACGGGTTTTCTTTTTGAGTGGAGTGGTCGTGTTCAAACCGGTATCCGGAAAGCTGGATGTCCCCGCCGTCGAGCGGGAGCAGATCGAGGTCTGGCGCGAGCGGCGGACGATGGAGCGCTACCTCGCGCGCAACGAGCGGGCGGAGCGTCGCTTCAGCTTCCTGGACGGCCCGATCACGGCCAACGGCCCGATGGGTGTGCACCACGCCTGGGGCCGCACCTACAAAGACCTCTACCAGCGCTACCACACCATGCTCGGCGAGCGGCAGCGCTACCAGAACGGGTTCGACTGCCAGGGCTTGTGGATCGAGGTCGACGTCGAGAAGCAGCTCGGCTTCAACAACAAGCGCCAGATCGAGGAGTTCGGGATCGACCGCTTCGTGGAGCTGTGCAAGGAGCGGGTCAACACCTTCGCGGCCCTCCAGACCGAGCAGAGCAAGCGGCTCGGCATGTGGATGGACTGGGAGCACAGCTACTTCACCAACAGCGACGAGAACAACTACACGATCTGGGCCTTCCTGAAGGAATGCCACGCACGGGGCCTGATCTATAAGGGCCACGACGTGATGCCGTGGTGCCCGCGCTGCGGCACCGGGCTCTCGAACATGGAGATCGCGACCGAGGGCTACCGTGAGATCCGGCACCTGTCGCTCACGATCCGGCTGCCGATCACCAGCCCCGGCCACGACGGCGAGGACCTCCTGGTATGGACCACGACCCCCTGGACCCTCTCCAGCAACGTGGCGGCAGCGGTTCATCCGGAGCTCACCTACGTGCTGGTCGAGGGCAGCGACGGGCGGCGTTCGTGGATCTCGCACGGCTCGCAGCCCCGGGTCATGCCCGATGCGACCATCGCTCGCGAGGCGAAGGGTCGCGAGCTGATCGGGCTGGCCTATGCCGGCCCATTCGACGAGCTGCCGATCCAGTCGGGCATCGAGCACCGCGTGATCGAGTGGACCGAGGTCTCGGACGAAGAGGGAACCGGCATCGTGCACATCGCCCCTGCCTGCGGGCAGGAGGACTTCGCCCTGGCCAAGCGCGACGGGCTGGCGGTCCTCGATCCGATCGACGAGTTCGGCATCTTCCGTGACGGCTATGGCTGGCAGACGGGTCGCTTCGCCGGTGCCACCGAGGACCCCGCGGCGGATCTCGCCACCGACGTGGCAACCGACCTCGAGCGCAAGGGCCTGCTGGTGAGCCGCGAGCGCTACCTGCACCACTACCCGGTCTGCTGGCGCTGCGGGACACAGCTCGTCTTTCGCCTGGTGGATGAGTGGTTCATCGCGATGGACCCGCTCCGTGAGCCGATCGGCGCGGTGACGCGCCAGATCTCCTGGCTCCCGCCGGGGATCGGCCTGGAGGAGCGCGAGCTGGACTGGCTGCGAAACATGAGCGACTGGATGATCAGCAAGAAGCGCTACTACGGGTTGGCGCTGCCGATCTGGGAATGCGCCGACTGCGCGGCCTGGGAGGTGATCGGGTCGCGCGACGAGCTCGAGCAGCGGGCGGTGGCCGGCTGGGAGGCGTTCGCTGGGCACTCGCCGCACAAGCCATTCATCGACATGGTCGAGATCGACTGCCCATCGTGCGGCGGGCGCTCGCGGCGGATCGGCGACGTCGGCAACCCGTGGCTCGACGCCGGGATCGTGGGCTTCAGCACGCTGCGCTGGAACACCGATCGCGACTACTGGGCGGAGTGGTTCCCGGCCGACTTCCTGGTCGAGGCCTTTCCCGGCCAGTTCCGCAACTGGTTCTACGCCCTGCTGACGATGTCGACCGTCCTGGCCGGCGCCCCGATGACCCGAACGATCTTCGGGTACGCCACCGTTCTGGACGAGCATGGCGAGGAGATGCACAAGAGCCGTGGGAACGCCATTCCCTTCGACGAGGCGGCGGAGCAGATCGGCGCCGATGTGATGCGCTGGATGTACTCGGCCGCCAACCCGGCCGTCAACCTGAACTTTGGGTACGGCCCCGGTCACGAGGTCGTGCGCCGCTTCTTCCTGCCCCTCTGGAATACCTACGGATTCCTGGTCACCTATGCGCGGCTCGATGGCTGGACCCCCCCGCAGGCCGATGTGGCGTCGGAGTCGGCGCGCACCCTGCTGGACCGATGGGTCCTGTCGCGGCTGGACGCGGTGGTCGGCGACGTGCGCCGCGCGCTGGACACCCATGACGCTGCTCGCGCCGCGCGAGCGATCGAGGGCTTCGTCGAGGACCTCTCCAACTGGTACGTGAGGCGCAATCGCCGGCGCTTCTGGAAGGGCGAGCTGGACGACGACAAGCGCGCGGCGTACGCCACGCTGCACGAGGTGCTGGCCACCGTCGCCCGTCTGCTCGCGCCGTTCGTGCCCCACCTGGCCGATGCGATGTGGGGCAACCTGGTGGTCGCCGTCGACCCGGCCGCGACCGACAGCGTCCACCTCACCGACTACCCCGATCGCGTCCCCGGCCGGTCGCAGCCCGACATCGACGCTGCCGTCTCGCTGGCGCGCGAGGTCGTGTCGCTGGGCCGCACCGCCAGGGCGGCTTCGGGGCTCAAGACACGCCAGCCGCTGGCGAGCGTGCGCGTCAAGCTGCCCGCGTCGGCCAATGGGCAATTGAGCCCGGACTCGGCCACCGCGGCAGAGCTGCAGGCCGAGATCCTCGACGAGCTCAACGCCAAGTCGCTCGAGGTGCTTACCGACGCGTCGGAGCTCGTGGAGCGCACGCTCTATCCGCTCCTGCCGGTGATCGGCCCGCGCCACGGCGCCGACGTGGGAAGGGTCCTGGCCGCGGCCAGGACCGGCGACTGGCGGCTCCTCGAGGGCGGGGGAGCGGAGGCGGGCGGGGTCTCGCTGGCTCCCGACGAATTCGAGCTGACGGCGCGCGCACGACCCGGCCACGAGGTCGCGGAGGCGGGCGACCTGCTGGTCGCGCTCGACACGCATCTGACGCCCGAGCTGCAGGCCGAGGGGCTTGCGCGCGAGGTGGCGCATCGGCTCCAGGGGCTGCGCAAGACGGCGGGGCTCGAGGTGAGCGATCGCGTGGACGCGTCAATCGACGGTGCGCCCACCCTCGTCGCACAGCTGATCCCACATCGCGACTGGCTGGCCGCCGAGATCCTGGCGGTCACACTCGAGCTCGGCGGCGACACCGATCTGGGCCGGAGCGCTGCCGTCGAGGAGGCGGCGTTGCCCGAGGGCGGGTTGCGCCTGAGCCTGCGCCGCGCCTGACGCGGCGCATCGCGTACCATCGGTCACGTGAGCAGCGAGGGAATGACGAACGGCGGATTCGCGAAGGCCGTCGTCCTGCTGCTCACCGCTCTGACCATCCTGGCGGCCGACCAGCTCACGAAGGCGCTGGTGGTCACGAACCTGGCGGTCGGTCAGCAGGCTCGACTGCTGGGGGACCTGGTGCAGATCTGGCACGCACAGAATCGCGGGGCGGCATTCAGCCTCTTCCAGGGCGGCACCGTCCTCTTTCTGATCGTGTCCGTGCTCTCGATTGGCATGGTCGCCTACTTCCACCGGAGCCTGCGCGATCGAACCACCTGGCTTCACGTCGTGCTCGGGATCGTCCTGGGCGGGACGCTCGGCAACTTCATCGACCGGCTCCGCCAGGGCTACGTGACCGACTGGCTCTCGGTCGGCATCGGGGACACGCGCTGGCCGACCTTCAATGTCGCCGATTCGTCGGTCGTGGTCGGTATCGGCATCCTGGTCGTCTACCTCTTCCTGAGCAGCCCGGACCGACGCGAGGCAACCGCGTGAGCGATGCGGCCACGGTCGGTGACCGCGTGGTGACGGGGGCAGCCTCGAGCGGGCGATTCGACCTGGCGGTGAGCGCCGTCGCGGAGATCAGCCGGGCCCACGCGCAGCGGCTCATCTCGGACGGGCGTGCTCTGGTCGACGGCCGGCGCGCGCGCGCGTCGGACCGGCTGCGCGGTGGTGAGCTCATCCGCGTCGAGCTGTCGGCGCCCCCCGATCCAACGCTGCACGGCGAATCGATCCCGCTGCGGATCGCCTACGAGGATGCGTCGATGCTGATCGTCGACAAGCCGGCCGGGCTGGTTGTGCATCCGAGCCACGGGCACTCCACCGGGACCCTCGTCCATGCGCTGGTCGGGCGCGCGGAGGAGCGTGGCGAGCGGCTCGGATCGATCGCCGGCGTCGGGCGGCCGGGGATCGTGCATCGGCTCGACAAGCAGACCTCGGGCCTGATCCTGGTCGCCAAGACGGATGCCGCGCAGGCCAGCCTGATGCAGCAGTTCGGCGCTCGCAGCGTCGAGAAGGAGTACCTGGCGCTGGTGCGGGGCGCACCCCCAGCGCCGCGCGGCCGGATCGAGGCGCCGGTCGGGCGCGATCCGCGCGACCGGCAGCGGATGGCGGTGGTCGTCGGCGGCCGCGAGGCGGTGACCGAGTACGAGACGCTCGGCAGCGCTGACGGGCATTCGCTGCTGGCGCTCCACCCGCTCACCGGCAGGACCCATCAGCTGCGTGCGCACCTCGCCTACCTCGGGCTGCCGATCGCCGGGGACACGCGCTACGGCGGCGGAATCGGGCCGGGCGGCCTGGAGCGACAGTTCCTGCACGCCGCGCGCCTGACCCTCGACCGCCCGATCGACGGGCGGCGGCTCACGGCCTGGAGCGAGCTGCCATCGGACCTCTCCGCCTCGCTGGTGGCGAGCGGGATCGTCACCGACCGGCTTCCGGCCGGAATTGGCGCAGCGGTCGTGGAGACAACGGGTTGAGCGGCGATCGCCCCGCTCCCAGGCCCGCCAAGCGCCTTGCCTTCCCCAACCCGCTGCTGGTCGTGGTCTCCGGCCCGTCGGGGGTCGGCAAGAGCACGATCGTGGCGGAGCTGTCGCGACGCCATCCGCAGGTCGTTCCGATCGTCACGGCCACGACCCGGGAGCGACGCGACGGCGAGATCGACAAGGTGCATTACCACTTTCTGAGCCCGGAGGAGTTCCAGCAGCTTCGTGACCGCGATGGCCTGCTCGAGCATGCGATCGTCCACGACCAGCTGTATGGCACGCCGGTCGACCAGGTGCGTGGCATCCTGGCGGCCGGACGCGATGCGATCCTGACCATCGATCCGCAGGGTGCGCGAACCGTTCGCGCGCTGGTGCCGGATGCGCTCCTGATCTTCATCATGCCTCCCTCGATCGAGGATCTCGACCAGCGACTCGCGCGCCGCGGGTCGGAGGACGGCCACGCGCGTGCGCTGCGACGGCACAACGCCGAGGCGGAGATGGCGGCCGCGGGTGACTACGACTACGCGATCGTGAACCAGACCGATCATCCGGATGACGCCGTCGAGCAGATCTGGGAGATCATCCAGGCCGAAGCCCGACGCGACCCACCGCGGCGCGTCCAGGTCTGAGCAGGGTGGCCGAGGTGGCCGCCGGGGAGACTGTGCGCGTCGCGGTCGAAGCGCTCGCCGACCGGCCGGAGCGAGCGTTCAGCTACCGCCTGGACCCTGAGCTCGGAGCGCCCGCGCCGGGCTCCCTGCTGCTCGTTCCGTATGGCCGCAGGCTGGCGCTCGGCTACCTGCTCCCAGGGACTCCGGAACCCGATCCGGGGATCGAGCTGAAGTCGGTCGAGGCGGTCGTCTCCGTGCCGATGCTGACGCCCGATCTGCTCGCCCTGGCCGAGGAGATCGCGGGGTACTACTGCGCGCCTCTCGGCGCCACGATCGTAGCGATGCTCCCGCCCGGCCTCGAGTCTCGCCTGGAGCGGCGCTGGACCTCGCCCGATGTCAGCCTCCTGCCCGATCCGTTACGTGCCGCACTCTCGAATTCGGACGAGATCAGCGATGCCATATTGAAGCGCCTGCTCGGCCCGCGCTGGAGCGCCGCGGCTGATGGACTGCGCCGCTCCGGGGCCCTTGCTGCTCGCTGGTCGCTGCGACCGCCGGAGCTACAGGCGCGCCGCGTGAGGACGCTGCGCCGCCTGCCAGAGGCCGATGCGCCAGGCCGCGCCGCGCCCCTCCAGCGCGCCATCCTGGACGCCCTGGGCAGCGAAGTGCGAAGCGTGCCGGAGCTGGCAGAGGAGATCGGCGTCGATTCCTCGTCGGTGTTGGCTGCGGGGCGGCGCCTGGTGGCCCGCGGCGCGGCGACGATGGACTGGCAGACGATCGAGCGTGACCCGCGAGCGCACCGGCCGACCGAGGTCGCGCGCGAGCACCGCCTCGCCGGGGAGCAGCAGGCGGCCCTGGCCCAGCTGCAGGGGCTTGCGGCGGGCAGCGAGCTGCTGCTGGACGGGGTCGCCGCCGCCGGCAAGACCGATGTCTACCTGGCCGCGCTGGGCTCGCTGCTGGCGGCCGGCGGAGGCACGGCGATCGTGCTCGTGCCGGAGGTCTCGCTGGTGACCCAGCTGGCGGACCGTGTCGCGTCGCTGGTCGGCGACCAGCTGGCGGTGCTGCACTCCGGCCTGTCGGCGGGCGAGCGCCACGACACCTGGTGGCGGATCCTGCGTGGTGAGGCGCGCGTGGTGGTGGGGACCCGCATGGCGGCCTTCGCGCCGCTCTCCGATCTGCAGCTGATCGTGGTCGACGAGGCGCATGATGGCGCCTACAAGGCGGATCGAACGCCGCGCTACGACGCCCGCTGGGTCGCGCGAAGGCGCGCCGCGCTGACCGGGGCGCGCGTGATGATGGGGACCGCCACCCCCGACGTGGTCACCCTGGCCCGCGTTCGCGGCGGACTGGTCGATCGGGCCCGCCTGGTGGAGCGGCGGGTGGGCCGGACGCCGTCAGTCGAGATCGTGGATCTGCGCGCCGAGCTGGCCGAGGGAAATCGCTCGATCTTCTCGCGACCGCTGACCGCCGCGCTGTCGGGTCTGCGGCAGGGCAGCGAGCAGGCGATCCTGCTGATGAACCGTCGCGGAGCCGCGACCTTCGTGCTCTGCCGCGATTGCGGCGAGAGCCTGCGCTGCCCCGACTGCGACCTGCCGTTCGTCTTCCATCTGAGCGGGTCGCAGCTGCGCTGCCACCATTGCGGCCGGACGGCGCGGGCGCCCGAGAAGTGCCCGCACTGCGGCAGCAGCCGGATCCGCTATTTCGGAGCCGGGACACAGCGGGTCGAGGCCGAGCTGCGCACCCGCTTTCCCCACTTGCGCGTGTCCCGCCTCGACTCCGATGCCCTCGCAGCGCGTCGCGGTTTCGAGGCGATCTACGACGACTTCCGCGACGGCCGCGTCGATGTCCTGGTGGGGACCCAGCTGGCCGCCAAGGGGCTCGACCTGCCCAGCGTGACCCTTGCCGCGGTGATCGCCGCAGACGTGACCCTCAACCTGCCGGACTACCTCGCCCCGGAGCGCACCTTCCAGCTCCTGGCCCAGGTGGCCGGGCGCGCCGGACGGGGGGAGCAGCCCGGGCGGGTGCTCATCCAGACCTACGCCGCGGGTCATTACGCCATCCGCGCGGCGGCACGCATGGACGTCGACGGGTTCGCCGATGAGGAGCTGCCTCGGCGCCGGCTGCTCGGCTATCCGCCGGCGAGCGTCCTCGCGCGGCTGCTGGTCGCCGATCCCGATCGCGGCCGGGCGGAGGCCCGCGGACGTGATGCGGCGACGGCGGTCGCCCAGCCGGGGGTCGAGGTGCACGGGCCGCTCCCATCGTACGTCCCTCGCCGCGCGGGGCGCTGGCGCTTCCAGGTCGTGATTCGCGCGCAGGACGAGGTGGCCCGGGCGGCGGCGCTGGAGCGCGTTCCGTCCGGCGTGGGGATTGATGTCGACCCCGAATCGTTGCTCTAGGGGCAGCGGTCCACCCGGGAGGGATGCGATCCGCGGATCGGTACAATGCGAACGATGGCCAACCGTCCGATCCTGACCGCCGACGAGCCGATCCTGCACCAGCGCGCCAGGAAGGTGACGCATTTCGATGCGTCGCTGCATCGGCTCCTGCAGGAGATGGTCGATACGATGCGTGACGCGCCGGGGATCGGGCTGGCAGCCAACCAGATCGGTGTGCCGCTGCAGGTCGCGGTGATCGAGCTCGAGGAGAAGGTGACCGAGCTGATCAATCCGCAGATCATCCGAGCCAGTGGCGACGTGATCGACTGGGAGGGCTGCCTGTCCGTCCCGGGCTTCGTGGCGGAGGTGCACCGTCACGCCAAGGTCACGGTCAAGGCCCGTGATCGGCATGGCAAGGAGTTCCGCGTCAAGGGAGAGGAGCTGTTCGCGCGCGCGCTGCAGCACGAGATCGATCACCTGAACGGCGCCCTGTACATCGACTACCTCGATTCGCTCGAAGAGCTGGTTCGCGTCAGCGAGCATCCGAGCGAGGTGGAGGAACCGACGACCGCGGGGATCTAGTGCCGCCGCTGGGCCGCGTCGCGTTTCTCGGCACTGGATCGTTCGCCGTCCCGCTCCTCTCGCGTCTCCCGGCGCTGTGCGACGACCTGCTGGTCGTCAGCCAGCCGGACAAGCCGGCCGGTCGCGGGCTCCAGACCCGTCCTTCACCCGTCGCCGCCTGGGCGCGAGAGCACGACGTCGCCGTTGAGACGCCGCGCCGCCTGCGCTCGGACGAAGGAAGGGCGCTCCTCCGGCGCTTCGCGCCCGACGGGCTGCTGCTGGCTGCCTACGGCCAGCTCGTGCCAACCGACCTGCTGGGCGTCGCGTCGCGCCCGCCGCTCAACGTGCATCCCTCGCTGCTGCCGCGCCATCGCGGCGCGGCGCCGGTGGCCTCGACGATTCTTGCCGGGGACGCCGAGGGCGGGGTCTCGCTGATGGTCATGACCGCCGAGCTGGACGCCGGTCCGATCGTTGCCCAGTGGCCGGTCACGCTCACCAGCCGCGAGACGACGCCCGAGCTCGAGGAGCGCCTCGCGCAGGTCGCCGCCGCGGTCGTGCCCCAGGCGCTGGATGCCTGGGTCGCGGGTGAGATCGTGACGACGCCGCAGGATGAGAGCCAGGCCACCCTCGTCCGTCCCTTCAGCCGCAGTGATGGCTGGATCGATTGGCGCCAGAGCGCCACGCTCGTGGACCGGCGGGTGCGCGCCCTGCAGCCCTGGCCGGGGGCCTGGACCACGCTCGACGGGCGGCGGCTCCACGTCCGCGCCGCCCATCCGGTGGCGGGAGTGGATGGACCCCTGGTCGGCACCCTGTTCCCCGGCGACTGGCCGCTGGTGGCCTGCGGACAGGGTGCGCTGGCGCTGGAGCTCGTCCAGCCCGAGGGAAGGCCGATCATGCCGGCCGACGCCTGGCGTCGGGGCCTGCCGCGCGAGCACGTCCTGCTCGGCGGCGGAACGGCCCCCGCGTAGCGCCATCTTCACCGCGCCTTCACGGAGGCGAAAGGGAGGCTCGGCTATACTCGGCGCGCTTCCAAGGAGGTAGCAGCAACAACCATGGGTGGTTTCCTGCCGTACATCGTGCTTGTCATGCTCCCGAGCCTCGCCATCACCGGATGGGCCGCTTGGCGAGTTCGCTCGACCTATGCCCGGTGGTCGAAGGTCGACTCCGGGATTGACCTTTCAGCCTTTGATTTTGCCCGCCGTCTGCTCGACCGGCAGGGCCTCACCGACGTCCAGATCGAGCCGGTGCCGGGTCAGCTGACCGACCACTACGACCCGCGCGGCAAGGTGCTGCGCGTCAGCTCCGCGGTGGCGGGTACCAGCCAGCTCGGCATCTACAACCCGCGTGATCGAACGGTTGGATTCCCCGCCGGTTCGGGCACCCTCTCGGTCGCCGCCGCGGCGGTCATCGCGCACGAGGTCGGTCACGCCCTGCAGGACCGGGAGCGCGACCCGTGGATGGCGGTGCGGCAGACGATCGTGCCCGCGGCGCAGCTGGGCTCGGGCCTGGCGCCGTGGCTGATCATCGCAGGTGTGTGGTTCAACCTGCTGGGACTGGCCTGGGTCGGCCTGATCGTCTTCGGGGCGGCCGTGGTGTTCACCTTTGTGACGCTGCCGGTCGAGATCGGCGCGTCCGGAAAGGCGCTGGCCTTCGTCAGCGGCCTCGGGATCAGTGGCGAGCGCCAGGTCGGCGCCCGCGAGGTGCTCAAGGCAGCGGCCTGGACCTACGTCGCCGCTGCGCTGGCAGCACTGCTGACCTTCTTCTACTACCTGATGATGATCCTGGGGCGTCGTGACTGAACGTCCGCTCGCCGGGACGCATCCGGCGATCAGCGAGGTCGATCTGAATACGCTCACCGCGTGGCTCACCGCCCGCGGTGAGCCCGCGTATCGGGCCGTGCAGGTGCTGGCGGGTGCGCATCGCCCAACCGTCGGCGGGCTGCATGACCTGACCGACCTGCCCCGTCCGCTGCGCTCGGCGGTGACGGAGGCATTCGATTTCTCCTCGATCGTCGGCAGTCACACGCAGGTCGCCGATGGGGGGCTGACCGCAAAGGCGGTGCACGAGCTGGCCGATGGCCAGCGCATCGAGTCGGTCCTGATGCGATACCCGGGTCGCGGCGCCGGCACCGGGCGCACGACCATCTGCATCAGCTCCCAGGCGGGCTGCGCCGTTGCCTGTCCGTTCTGCGCGACGGGACAGGCCGGGTTCGGCAGGCAGCTCACCGCCGGCGAGATCGTTGACCAGGTGCTGCACTGGCATCGCGATCCGTGGCTCGCGCTTGGCGCAGATTGGCGACCCGGAGGTGGTCGCAGCCACTACAACATCGTCTTCATGGGGATGGGCGAGCCACTGAACAACGTCGACCCGGTCTTCGCGGCGGTGCGCCTGCTGAACGATCCGGCTCGTCTGGGGATCGGCGCACGGCACATCACGGTCAGCACGTCGGGTGTGGTGCCGGGGATCGACCGCATGATCGAGGAGCTGCCGCAGGTCAACCTGGCGATCAGCCTGCACGCTGCCAGCGACGAGCTGCGCGACGAGCTGGTTCCGATCAACCGCAAGTGGCCGATCGCCCAGGTCGTGGCGGCCGGTCGGCGCTTCGCCTCCCGCACGCGGCGTCGGGTCAGCCTCGAATACGTGCTGATCGACGGGATGAATGACGACGCCGAACAGGCTGCCGGCCTGGCAACCCTGGCGCACGGCTGGCTCTGTCACGTCAACCTGATCCCGCTGAACCCGACGCCGGGATCCCGCTGGAGCGGAACCGACAGGGCGGGGGTCCGCGCCTTCGCGGCCACCATCCAGAACGCCGGCGTGCCAGTCACGGTGCGCGACACGCGCGGCCGGGAGATCGAGGCGGCCTGTGGCCAGCTCCACGCGCAGCTCGCCGGCAAGCCGATCCGGCCGGCGCCGCCGGTGGTCACGGCATGAACCCGCGCCCGGCGCAGATCAGCGCCAGCCTCTTGAATGCCGACCATGCCCGGCTCGGCGATGAAGTCCGTCGGGCGGTGGAGGGTGGGGCTGACTCGATCCACCTGGACGTGATGGATGGCCATTTCGTCGAGAACCTGACCATCGGCCCGGTCGTGGTCCAGGCGGTCCGCGCCTTCGCATCGGTGCCGTATCACGCCCACCTGATGGTCTCCCAGCCACTGCGCCAGGCGCGCGCCTTCGCCGACGCAGGAAGCGACCTGATCGTGGCGCATGTCGAGGCCGATGACGACCCCGGCGAGGTGATCGGCGCGATCCATGGCTACGGGCGCGGGGCGGGACTGGCCATCAATCCGGAGACGCCCGCCGACGCGGTGCTGCCATACCTCGAGGCGATCGATCTGCTGCTGGTGATGACAGTCCACCCCGGGCGCGGCGGGCAGGCCTTCCTGGCCGAGGTGCTGCCGAAGATGGCGCAGCTGCGTGACGAGATCGAGCGTCGCGGGCTCTCGCTCCCGATCGGCGTGGATGGGGGAGTGAATCTCGAGACGATCGGCGCGGCTCATGCCGCCGGCGGCGAGATCATGGTCGCGGGGTCGGCACTGTACGGCCAGGCGGGCGACCTCGGGCCGACCGTGCGGGCGCTCCGCGCGGCGGCGCTCGCGTGATGCAGCGACCCCCCGCCGGTCGCGCTCGATCGGCCATCGTCGCGGTGCTGCTGGCCGCAATCGTGATCGGTTGCTCCGGGCCGGGGCCCAAGGAGAGCCCGACGCCCGAGCCGCCACGCGAGGTGGTCGTGACCGTCGAGGATCGGACCAACCAGGCGCCGGTGCCCAACGCGATGCTGCGGTCGGGGGACGGCACGGCGACCACCGGCGCGGACGGGACGGCCACGATCACGGCACTGAGCGGCGCCACCGTCGAGGTGAGCGCGAATGGGTTCGACGCCGGGACCGGCACCGTCCCCGACGAGAAGGGGCTGACCATCGCGCTGCGTCCGAACGTGGTGAGCGGCGCGGTGACCGATGGCGACGGAAAGCCGATCGCCGGGGTCCGCGTCTTCGTCGATGGGGAAGCTCAGCCGGCGGTGACCGACACCCTCGGGCGCTACACCCTCCCCGGCGTCCCGGAGCATGGGGACCTCATCTACAAGATGCCAGGCTATCGGCTGGGCGTGATTCCGATCGATGCGCAGATGACCAAGGACGTCGCGCTGACCCCATTCGTGGCGCGAGCGCTCTACGCGCCATCGGCCGTGTTCGAGGCAACCGGCCGCCTCGACGCCATGCTCGACCTGATCGATCGGACCGAGGTCAACGCGATGGTGATCGACGTCAAGGAGACCGCCGGCAACTTGTACTGGTCCACCGATCTGCCCGCCGCCAGCGCGGTCGGGGCGGTCATGGAGGCTCCGCTCTTCCAGCTCGACGAGCTGCTGCCCAAACTGAAGGAGCGCGGCATCTACACCATCGCCCGCATGGTGGTGATGAAGGACAACACCCTCGGAAACGCGCGCCCGGAGCTGGCCGTCAGGAACGCTGCGACGGGCGAGCCGTGGCGTGACTACGGGGGCGGCATCTGGCTGGATCCCTACAACCACGGGGTGGCCGAGTACATCGCGGCTCTGGCCGCCGACCTCGCCGACAAGGGCTTCGACGAGGTACAGCTCGATTACGTGCGCTTCTTCAGCGACGGCGACTATGCGACCGCCGACACCAACCTGCCGAACACGCAGTCGTTCCGGCTGCCGGCGATCCGGCGTCTCTTCCGGCTCGTCTCGGATGCCCTGCTCACGAAGCGCGCCTTCTTCTCGGCCGACGTCTTCCCGATCAGCTTCATCGCCACCGATGACCAGGGGATCGGTCAGCGCCCCGAAGTCATCATGCCATACGTCGACTACTTCTCACCGATGGTCTACCCGAGCCATTACGGCCCGTTCACCTTCGGCTTCAAGGTCCCGAACGACCACCCCTACGAGGTGATCGACGAGACACTCAAGATCATGAACCAGCAGCGGGCCCGCCTGCCGATGGTGATCCGGCCGTGGATCCAGGACTTCGGCTACGGCCCCTTCGCGCCCTACACCGCTGGCCAGGTGCTCCAGGAGATGAAGGCTGCCAGCGATAACGGCGCCCAGGGATGGATGATCTGGAACGCCCGGGCCCTCTTCACGGAGGCTGCGCTTGGGCCGCCGCGGGAGGGCGAGAATTCCGCGCCGATCACGAGCCCCCTCCCATCCTCGGGCTCGTAGGTCCGTGCGCCTCGTCGTCCAGCGGGTCAGCCGTGCAGAGGTGCGTGCTGATGGGGTGGTCCTGGGCGCGATCGGTCGAGGTGCCGCTGTGCTGGTGGGGATCGGGGCGGGAGATACGCCAGAGCTGGCCGATCGCCTGGCGGCCCGGCTGCTTGGCCTCCGCTACTTCGAGGATGCGGACGGACGGACGAACCTGGCGATCGACGAGGTCGACGGCGCGTTCCTGGTGGTGAGCCAGTTCACGCTCCTCGCGGACCTGCGCCGTGGCCGGCGACCAGGCTTCGCACTGGCTGCGCCGCCCGAGGTGGCCGAGCCGCTGGTGGATCGCTTCGTGGAGCGGCTGCGCGAGGGTGGCCGGACGGTGGCGACCGGGCGCTTCGGGGCGGAGATGGAGCTCGAGCTGGTGAACGATGGACCGTTCACCCTCGTGATCGAGGCGGGCGCCGAGGGCTGAGTCAGACCTTCTCGGCGGTCCGAATGCAGCGCGAGCAGGCCTTGATGCGGACCGGCGAGCCGTTGCGCTGGACCACCATCGGCTGCAGGTTCGGGAGCCAGCGGCGCAGCGCGCGCTTGCGGTTCATGCCGACCGACTGCGGGTTCCAGCCGGTGATCGGCCGCTTGCCGCAGATGTCACATGCTCGAGCCATCGGGGGTCTCCATTTCATGAACGAACCGGCGCACCAGACCTCGGCGCTGCCGGAACGGCCCGATCCTAGCACGCTACGATCGGGCCATGCAATCGAGCCCGCGCCTGGCCGCACGGCCGCTCTCGGCGGAGGATCTCGACCGGCCGATCCGCTCGGTCCTGCCCGAGCTGGCACGCGGGGTGGCCGCGTTCGGAAAGCTGGGCATTGGGACCCCACGCCAGGCGCTCTTCTACCTCCCGTTTCGCTACGACGACTTCAGCGACCTGCGCCCGCTGGGGGAGCTCGTCGCCGACGAGAAGCAGTCGGCGCGCGCCAAGGTCGTGGAGGTCACGATTGAGCCGGGCTTCGGCAGGCGACCCCAGCGAGTGATCGCCCAGCTGGCAGATGCCAGCGGCACGGCAGAGGCGATCTGGTTCGGAAGGCGGTACGTCGAGCGCAGGCTGCAGAAGGGGTCCGAAGTCGTGGTGAGCGGCAAGGTCACCTACCGCGGCTGGCGTCCGCAGTTCACCTCGCCCGACTTCTCGCCGGTCGGGCACGAGTCGGTCCATACGGCTCGGGTCGTGCCAATCTATCGGCTGGTGGGCGGCGTCACCCAGCGTCGCGTCCGTGAGCTGCTGGCGCGGGTGCTGGAGCGTGCGCTGCCTGCCGTCGAGGATCCGCTGCAACCGGCGGAGCGCGGCGACCTGCCCGTCCTGGCCGATGCCCTGCGCGCCGCGCACTTTCCCGAGGAGGCGGCAGACGTGCCGGCCGCCCTCGATCGGCTCGCCTTCGACGAGCTGCTGGCCCTCCAGCTCAGCATGGCGCAGGCGCGCGAGGCACGGGCCGGCGAGCGGGCAGCCGGGGTCGCAATCCACGAGCAGGAGCTGACGGCGCTGCTGGGCGCGCTGCCCTTCGCGCTGACCGCAGACCAGCGCCGGGCCGTGGACGAGATCATCGCCGACCTCGCCTCCGACGAGCCCATGCGGCGGCTCCTGCAGGGCGACGTGGGGAGTGGCAAGACGGCGGTTGCGGCGGTGGCGCTGGCGGGCGTCGTGCGCGCGGGATGGCAAGGGGCGCTGATGGCGCCGACCGAGATCCTGGCCCGACAGCATTACCTCGGATTGGCGCCGCTCCTCGAGGCGCTCGGCGTCCGCGCGGAGTTCCTTTCAGGATCGCTCGGCGCGGCGGCCAAGGGCCGCATCCACGATGCGATCGGAGCGGGGGAGGCGGAGGTCGTGATCGGGACGCACGCCGTGATTGCCGAGGCGGTCTCGTTCGACCGCCTGGCGCTGGCCGTGGTCGATGAGCAGCATCGATTTGGCGTGGCACAGCGCGCGGCGCTGCAGGCGAAGGGCGCCGGTCGCGAGCCGCATCTGCTGGCGCTGACCGCGACCCCGATTCCTCGCACGCTGGCGCTCACCTTCTACGCGGACATGGCGATCAGCACCATTCGCGAGATGCCACCGGGACGGCGCGCGATCCGGACCGAGGTGCGCAATCGAGCCGCCCTGCCGCGCATCGAGGCGTTCCTCGCCTCCGAGGCGGCCGCGGGCCGGCAGTCGTTCGTGGTGGTCCCCCTGGTGGCGGAGAGCGAGGCGCTCAGCGCGGCGTCTGCCGAGGCGGAATTCGAACGGCTACATTCGGCGCTGCCCGGACTGCGGATCGGCCTTGTCCACGGGCAGCAGCGCGCGGACAGCCGCGACGCGACGATGGCCGCCTTCGCGGCCGGGGAGCTGGACCTGCTCGTCGCGACCACCGTGATCGAGGTCGGGATCGACGTGCCGAACGCGACGGTGATGCTGGTCGAGGACGCCGACCGCTTTGGCCTGGCCCAGCTCCACCAGCTCCGCGGACGGGTGGGTCGTGGCGAGCAGCAGTCCTTCTGCATCCTGCTCACCGACGCCGTCGACGAGCGGTCGAGGGAGCGGCTTGAGGTAGTGCGCGGTTCGAACGACGGATTCGCGATCGCCGAGGCGGACCTCCGGCTGCGCGGCGCGGGCAACGTCCTCGGCACCCGTCAGTCGGGTCTGCCTCCGCTCAAGGTGGCGTCCCTCTTTGAACCGCGTCACCTGGCGCTCGCCGAACGGGCCGGGACGCTCGCGCGACGGCTGGTCGGCGCCGATCCCACGCTGACGACGCGCCCAGAGCTGATCAGGATGCGGGACGACCTGGCCAGCGCCGAGGACGAGGGGGACGCGGCCTGATGCGCGTCATCGCCGGCACCGCGCGCGGTCGCCTGTTGGTCGCGCCGCGTGGCACCGCCACGCGGCCGATCACCGATCGCGTCAAGGAGACGCTCTTCGCCATCCTGGCCGACCGCACGGCGGACGCGCAGGTGCTCGACCTCTACGCCGGCAGCGGAGCCATCGGCATCGAGGCCCTGTCGCGCGGGGCGGCCCACTGCGACTTCGTGGAGGTTGCCCGCCAGGCCGTCGCCGCGATCCGCGAGAACCTGCGGCGCACCGGCCTGGAGGATCGGGGAGCGGTGCATCAGGAGGATGTCGGGCGCCACCTCGCCCATCATGCGGCGAAGGCACCTGACCTGGTCTTCCTGGATCCGCCGTACGAGGAGCGTGCTATCCTCGCGCCGCTCGAGCGGCTGCTGGCACGCCTCGCGCCGGGTGCGTCGGTCGTGGTGAAGCACCATTGGCGCACTCCGATTCCGGAGCTGCGCGGGCTCGCCAGATGGCGCGAGCGACGCTTCGGCGAAACGACACTGACCTTCCTGGTGGTGGACGACAAGGGCGATGGAGTGGAGGAGTGATGAGCCGCATCGCGGTCTTCCCCGGCTCGTTCGACCCGATGACGAACGCGCACCTCGACGTCGCCCGCCGCGCCGCCGCGCTCTTCGATCGGCTGGTGGTCGGCGTCCTCAACAACCCGCGCAAGTCACCACTCTTCAGCGTCGACGAGCGGATCGCGCAGATTCGGGAGGCGGTCGCCGACTTCGGGGCGAACGTGGAGGTTGCCGGGTTCGACGGACTGACGGTCGACTTCGCACGTCGCCACGACGCCGAATTCATCGTCCGCGGCCTGCGCGCGGTGAGCGACTTCGAGGCCGAGCTCCAGATGGCGCACACCAATCGCAAGCTGCAGCCCGGAGTCGACACGGTCTTCCTGATGTCGGCCCTCGACTACGGCTACCTCTCCAGCAGCCTGGCCAAGGAGGTCGCCCAATTCGGCGGCGAGATCGCCGGGATGGTGCCGGAGCCGGTCGCCCTTGCGCTGCGCACGCGCTTCTCGACGCCAGACTGAGGGCACGGGCGCGCGACTATAATCCCGCCACGAACGAGACGTCGCGGGAGGTTGCAGCCACGGATATCATCTTCCTCGTTGAGCGGTTGGAGTCCCTCGCCGCCAGCGCCAAGAAGCTGCCCCTCACCAACAACGTGGTGCTCGATCAGGCGGCGATCCTGGAGCTGATCGACCAGCTGCGAGTGGCGGTTCCGCCCGAGGTTGCCCAGGCCCGGCGCGTCACCGAGGAGGCGACCCGCATCACCGAGCGGGCACGTGAGGAGGGTGATGCGGTCATCGCCCGCGCGCAGGAGCAGGCGGCCCGCATGCTCGAGGACCGCGAGCTGGTGCAGATGGCCAAGCAGCGAGCGGAAGAGATCATCGACACCGCCACCCGCGAGGCCGCCGACATTCGCCGCGGCGGAGATGAGTACGCCGCCGGGGTGCTGATCCGCCTGGAGGGCGAGTGCATCAAGGCGCTGACCAGCATCAAGCGCGGGATCGACATGCTCGATGAGCGCTATCGCCCGCCTCGTCCCGACACCGACGGCTCCGATCCTGAGGAGGTCGAGGTCGAGCCGGAGGCAATGGGGTCCGCCGCCGGGTCGTGATCATGTTCAACGTGGCGGGCATGCTCCAGGAGGCTCCGGGAGCGACCCGCGAGGTCGCCCTCCGGGATCGGTACCTCTCCGTTGGAAGCGATGTCGAGCTGGCCGGTCCGGTCGACGGGAAGGTTCGGCTGCAACGGACCAATCGCGGGATCCTGCTGCGCGGCTCCGTCGATGCTCCCGTGCGGCGCACCTGCTCACGCTGCCTGGACCCGTTCGTCGAGACGGTCCACCTGCAGCTGGCGGAGGAGTTCCTGCCGACTCTGGATCCGCAGCGGAGCGTGCCATTGCCGCCCCCGGCGCCCGACGAAGAGGCGCTGTTGATCGACGCACAGCACCAGATCGACCTGACCCCGGTCCTGCACGATGAGCTGGCCCTCAGCGAGCCGATGCACCCGCTCTGCCGGCCAGACTGTCCCGGCCTGTGCCCCGGCTGCGGCCGGCACATGGACGTCGGCAGCTGTGACTGTGCGAGCAACGAGCCTGATCCACGCCTGGCCGCGCTGGCTCGCCTGCTCGAGGGGATGCGCGACTGAGCCTGATGGCCTGTCGCCCTGCCGCGAATCGGCGGCTATACTGCGGCGTCCCCTCAATACCGATGTAGGAGTCGCGCGTGGGCGTCCCCAAGCGAAAGGTCTCGAAGGCGCGCCAGGGTGAGCGGCGGTCGCACCTGGCGATCAGCGCCCCGCCCCTGGTGGAGTGCTCGCATTGCCACGAGCTGAAGCTCGCGCACCACGTGTGTCCGACCTGCGGCTACTACGACGGCCGCGAGGTGGTCGCCGTCGAGCCAACCGCGCCGGCCGAAGGCCAGCGCTGAGGCAGCGTCGCTGATGCGCATCGCGGTCGACGCGATGGGCGGCGATTTCGCTCCCCGCGAGATCGTTCGCGGCGCGGTCACGTACGCCGCATCCCACGCCGACGAGGTGATTCTGGTCGGTGACGTGCCTCGCATCGAGGCCGAGATCGCCGAGTTCGGCCGCGGACACCCCGCCAGCGTCTCGTTCGTCGACGCACCCGAGGTGATCGAGATGGGGGAGCATCCCGCTGCCGCGCTGCGCGCCAAGCGCCGCTCCTCGATCCGGGTGGCGACCGACCTGGTCCGGGATGGCCTCGCCGACGCGCTGGTGAGCGCGGGATCGACCGGCGCCACCATGGCGGCGGCCGTCTTCCGGCTGGGGCGCATCGACGGCATCGACCGCCCGGCCCTGGCCGCGCACCTTGTCACCGCCAGCGGGCCGATTCTCATCCTGGACGTGGGCGCGAACGTCGATTCCGAGGCGAGCAACCTGGTGCACTACGCCGTCATGGGGTCCATCTACTCGGAGCACGTGCTGAAGGTCTCGCGCCCGCGGGTCGGCCTGCTGAACATCGGCGAGGAGGCGGAGAAGGGGGACGCGCTGACGCGCGAGGCGTATCCGCGCCTCCAGGAGAGCGGGCTCAACTACATCGGCAACGTCGAGGGAAACGACATGGTCGGCCACGTCGCCGATGTGGTGGTGTGCGACGGCTTCGTCGGCAACGTCGTGATCAAGTTCTTCGAGGGTCTGACCAGCTACATCTTCCGTTCACTGCGCACCGACCTGCAGCAGGGGCCGATTGCCCCGCTGGCCCTCCTGGCCCTCAAGCCGGGGTTCGACCGGATGAAGCATCGCTTCGACTACGAGCAGTACGGTGGCGCACCCTTGCTCGGCGTCCGCGGGGTGAGCATCGTGACGCACGGGCGCGCCCGGGCGCGGATGCTCGAGAATGCCATCAGGGTCGCCTCCGAGGCGGCGACCGCCGGCATCCCGCAGCTGATCGCCGAGTGGAGCCAGGAGCACCCGGCCCTCGCTCAGCGCGATGCTTCCGAGCTGATCGCAGGCGGAACCGAGCCGCTGGTCGCGGGACCGGGAGGCGACGGCTGACCAGCGCGCCGTCCCGGCGACGTCGCGTCCGGCCAAGCCCGCGGCTCGAGGCGCGGCGACTGGCACTCCTTGCGCTCTTCGAGGACGAGTTTCGACCCGCCCAAGCGCTCGTGGCGCTTACCCGCCTGGTGGTGGAGCACGGCAGTGACGCGGAGGTGGCGTCCCATGCTCGCGAGATCGTGGAGGGTGTCATCGCCCACCGCTCGGACCTGGACGCGAGGATCGCCGCTTTTGCCCCCGCCATTCCGGTCAGCGAGCTCGGCAAGGTCGAGCGCACGATCCTCCGGAGCGCCCTCTGGGAGGTGCTATACTCCGCCGCGACCTCGAGCGGGGAGACGATTCAAGACGCCGTTTCCCTTGCCCGGACCTACTCCGGGGACGCGGCTCGCCGCCTCGTGAACGGCGTCCTGGGAAGCGTTGCCAGATCATCGCCTGGAGGAGCCTGACGGTGGCCGACGGAACCACGTTCGACCGACTCAAGAAGCTGATCGTCGAGCAGCTCGGCGTCGATGAAGAGGAGGTCACCCCAACCGCCTCGTTCGTCGAGGACCTGAACGCGGACTCACTCGACCTCGTGGAGCTGATCATGAGCCTCGAGGAGGAGTTCGGCATGGAGATCTCCGACGAGGACGCCGAGAAGATCCAGAAGGTCTCGGACGCGGTCGAATTCATCGAGGAGCACCAGCAGTAACGATCGGGGCCATGGCCAGTCCGCCAATCGACGAGCTGGGTGAGCGACTCGGCATCGTCCTGCGGGACCCGGAGGCCATTCGCCAGGCGTTCATTCACAGCTCCTTCCTCAACGAGAATCCGGGCGCCGCGACGGGGCACAACGAGCGCCTCGAGTTTCTCGGCGACGCCGTCATCGGCCATGTCGTCAGCCGGCTGCTGTACGACCGCTTCCCCGACGAGGACGAGGGTAGGTTGACTGCCCGACGCGCCTCACTCGTCAACCGCGAGTCGCTTGCTGCGATTGCCCTGGGGCTCGGGCTTGACCGATACGTCCTGCTCGGGCGAGGCGAGGCCGGTGGCGGTGGCGCGGCCCGCCCGTCGCTGCTGGCCGCGACCTTCGAGGCGCTCGCCGGTGCGCTGGCGGTGCGCGAAGGGTTCGGTCCCACGCAGCGTTGGCTGCGTCGCATCTTCGGGTCCCTGATCGCGCCAAGCGGGACGGAGGAGCCGCCCAAATCTGCCAAGAGCAGGCTCCAGGAATGGACGCAACGCCAGCACCGTCAGAAGCCGCACTACGAGCTGACCGACGTGAGCGGCCCGTCGCACCGACACGCATTTACCGTCTCCGCCGTCGTCGACGGGCGCGAGATGGGGATCGGTCACGGGTCGAGCCGCCAGCGAGCCGAGGAGAACGCGGCAGCCGTGGCGCTGACACAGCTGATCGATGACGCGGCACCGTCGAGGGGCGCCGGATGACCCGGTTGAAGGAGCTGCGGCTCCACGGCTTCAAGACGTTCGCCGACCCGACCCGCTTCGTCTTCGAGCGCGGAGTGACGGCGGTGATCGGCCCGAACGGGTCCGGCAAGAGCAACATGGCCGACGCGGTGCGCTGGGTCCTCGGCGAGCAGTCGAACCGCTCGCTGCGCACGCGGCGCGCCGACGACGTGATCTTCGCCGGCAGCGAGGGACGCCGCCCGCAGGGGATGGCCGAGGCGATCCTCACCCTCGACAACAGCGACGGCTGGCTGCCGATCGACTTCAGCGAGGTGTCGATCGGCCGCCGCGCCTACCGATCCGGCGAGACCGAGTACCTGATCAACGGAGCCCGCGCGCGGCTGCGCGAGGTGGTCGACCTGCTGGCGGGGGGCCGGCTCGGGGCCAACGAGCTGGTGGTGGTCGGGCAGGGCACCGTCGACGCGGCGCTCTCCCTGCGCCCCGAGGAGCGGCGCCAGCTCTTCGAGGAGGCTGCCGGCGTCAAGAACCTGCAGGTTCGCAAGAACGAGGCACTCGGGCGGCTCGCGCGGGCGCGCGACAACCTGACCCGGGTGGGCGACCTGATCGGCGAGCTCAAGCCCCAGGTCCGCCGCTTGGCCCTCCAGGCGCAGCACCAGCAGGAGCACGACGTGCTGGGCCAGCGGGCCCGGACGCTCGTGATCGAGGTCCACCGCCGTCGGGAGCTCATCGCGCGAACGGCGCTGGGCGAGGCACGCCGCAGGAAGGCCGCCGCCGAGGCCGCGGTGGAGGCGCTGCGAGCCGAGGAGGCCGCCGGACGCGAGGCGATCGGCACCGCGGAGGCCGCCTACTGGTCAGCGGAGTCCAGCGCGCGCGCAGCGTCCGAGGGGCGTGAGGCAGCACGAGAGGCGTTGATCCGAGCGGAGGCGCACGCCGAGGCGATCGCCCGCAGGCTCGCCGATCTCTCGTCGGTGATCGCGCGATCGCAGGCTGAGCTCGACGCGACTCAGGCCGCGCTCCAGGCGGAGCCGGCGGCGGCGGATCCCAACGCGGACGCGACGTGGGAGGCTGCCAGGGAGGCCGAGCGCCGCTGGCGGGCAGCCGGCGAGGGGTTCGACGCCGCGGACCGCGACGCGCTCTCTGCCGAGGAGGCGGTCAGCGCGGCGCGGGCACGTGCCGGGGCCTCGATCGCCGAGGCCGCCCGACGCGACGAGGCCGTGGCGCGCGCTGCCGCGAAGGCCGAACGAATCGAGGAGGAGCTGCGAGCGGCGCGGGTGGCGTCCTCAACGGCGGGGACGGCTCTCGAAGCGGCGGAGACTGAGCTGACGGAGGCGGAGGCTGCCGAGGCCGAGGCCATCGGTCGCCTGCAGGTGGCGGACCGCGAGGGCGACGAGGCGCAGCTCCGGGCCGACGAGGCTCGCGCGGGTGCGACCGCCCTAGCGGAGCGGGTGGGCAGCCTGCGTGCCGAGCTGGAATCGCTGCGAGAGCGCGCGGAGAGCGGGTCGCGACTGGGATCGAGACTGGCCAACGCCGGATGGCGGACGCTGATGAACGCGATCGATCCTCCCCGCGAGGCATGGGCAGCGATCGAGGCGCTGGTCGGCGGCGAGGTCCAGCAGGCCCTGGTGTGGCAGGACGATGGCGTGGCCGAGCACGCGGCCGATGCACGCGGCTCGGCTCGCCTGCTGGCGGAGAGCAACGATGCGCTGGAAGGGCGTCCGGCCGCGCTCGCCGCTGTCGGAGCGACCATGACCGTGGCCGAGTGGATCGGCGCCGCGTCATCGCCGCGCCTCTTCGCGCGCGCCGTCGTAGCACCTGACCTGCCGACGCTGCTCGGCGGCTGGCGCCGTCTGCCGCCCGGATGGTGCGCGGTGACGGCGGAAGGAGACCTCGCCGATGAGCGCGGGCTGGTGATCGTCCGCGGGCGCCAGGATGAAGCAGCCGGGGAGGCGGCGCGACAGCACGAACGGCGGCGGGAGCTCGCACAGCTCGTGGAATCGCTGGAGCTCGAGCAGTCGCGGGCGGGTGAGGCGGCCGGACTGGCGCTGGTCGCCTCGTCGCAGGCGCACCGCGCACGTGACGAAGCCCGCGCCCTTCGGTCCGAGGCAGAGCAGCGCACTTCGCAGGCACGCGCGGCCCATGCGCGCGCCGTCGAGGTTTCAGACCACGCGCGCTACGGAGAGCGCGCCCTGGCAGCCGAGCTGGATGCGTCAGGCAACGACGCCGTGGCCGGGAGCTCCGGAGCGCCACCGTCAGCGGCCGACACCTACGTCGCCACCCTTGCCGCAGCCGCGATCGCCGCGCGGGAACGCCGCGCCGAGCTTGCCGTGACGCGCGACCAGCTGCGCGCGGCCTGGCAGACGGCGCAATCCGCGGTCGATGCCACCGACTCGGCCCGGAGTCGCGGCGGTTACGAGCAGGCTCTCCTGGAAGCGCGCAGTGATCAGCTGCGAGCGACTCTCGCCGGCGACCGGGAATCGCTCGCCGCGCTGGACCGAGACCGCAACGCGGCCGGTGAGGCTTCTGCGGCCGCCGCCGCGGGGGTCGCGCTGGCGACGAACGAACGCGACCTCGCCGATGCCGAGCGAGATCGGCTGCGTGCCGACCTCCTCGAGCGCGAGCGGACGCGGGGCGGTGCGGCATCTCGCATGGCAGAGCTGGAGCGAGGTTCCCAGGCTGCCGCGCTCGTGGCGCAACGACACGAGGATGAGCTGGTCGCGATCGTCCGCGAGCGAGATCTGGCGATCGAGTCGCTGCCGCCGACCGTCGACGATGTCGACGCCGGCGCGGATGGCGCGATCGCCGACGCGGATCTGGGCGATGCGCCACTCGAGGCGATCGCAGAGGAGCTGACCCGGGTTCGCCGGACGCTCTCCCAGATCGGCTCGGTCAACCCATTCGCGATCGACGAGCATCGAGAGCTGGCCGGACGCCTCGAGACATTGGTGGCGCAGGACGCCGATCTGTCCGCGGCCAGCGCCTCGACCGAGGAGCTGATCGGTCGCCTCGAAGCCGACATCGCGCAACAGTTCAACGCGGCGTTCGTCGCCATCGGTGCAAAGTTCGACGAGTTCTGCCGGCTCCTCTTCGCTGGCGGCTCGGCCTCGCTGCAGATGAGCGACGCGGACGGGGAGGCTGGCGGGATCGAGATCGCAGTCCAGCCCCCGGGCAAGCGCCTCCAGCGGCTGCCGATGCTCTCCGGCGGGGAGCGGGCGCTCACCGGGGTTGCCCTGCTGTTCGCCATGCTGAGCGTCAACCCGGTCCCGTTCTGCATCCTCGACGAGGTGGATGCGGCCCTCGACGAGGCCAACATCGGCCGCTTCGCCGATGCATTGCGCCTCCTGGCCCAGACGATCGACTTCGTGGTGATCACCCACAACCGGGCCACGATAGAGACGGCGGACACGATCTACGGCGTGACCATGACCGATGCCGCGGTGTCGCGGCTCCTCTCGCTGCGCCTGGCCGATGTCCCGGTTGAGGTGGCCGTCGGATGATGGCGCGCCCGAGGCGTGAGCCGCCGGGCCTCGGCCTGCGGCCACGGCCCGGCGGACTCGGCGGCCGGCTGCGCGCCCTGCTGGGCCGGGACCGGGTCGTCGAGTCGACCTGGGACGAGCTCGAGGAGGCCCTGGTCGCGGCCGACGTGGGACCAGAGACCACGGTGGCGCTGATCGCCGCCACGCAGGAACGCGCCGGCGCGTCGGCCACTGGCGAGGCGGTGCGCGCAGCCCTGGCGCAGGAGATTCGCCTGCGTCTCGATCGAGTGGGCTGCGGCAGATTCGAGCTCGGACCGGCCCCGGCAGTGATCCTGGTGGTGGGCGTCAACGGATCGGGCAAGACGACGACAATCGCCAAGTTGGCGGCGCGATTCGTGCGCGACGGCCACAGCGTGGTCCTCGCCGCCGCGGACACGTTCCGCGCCGCCGCGGTCGAGCAGCTTCGCCTGTGGGGCGAGCAGGTCGGGGTCCCGGTGGTCGCCCAGCGCCCTGGTGCCGATCCGGGCGCCGTCGCGTTCGACGCGCTGGCGACGGCCGAGTCGCGGGGTATCGAGGTGGTCATCGTCGACACCGCCGGCCGCCTGCAGAACAAGGTTCAGCTGATGACCGAGCTGGCCAAGATCCGGCGCGTGATCGAACGGCGCCAGCCGGGCCAGCCGCGGCACGTCCTCCTCGCGCTCGACGCCACCACCGGTCAGAACGGCCTCTCCCAGGCCGAGGCGTTCAGCCGCGAGGCGGGCGTCACCGGGATCGTCCTGACCAAGATGGATGGCACCTCCAAGGGTGGCGTGGCGGTCGCCATCGCCGATCGGCTGCAGCTGCCGATCTTCTTCGCGGGGGTCGGCGAGGAGCTCGACTCGCTCGCCCCGTTCGACCCCGAGGCCTACGTGGAGTGGCTGCTGGCGGCCTGATCCCCACGCCCGATTCTGATTGCCGGTCCGGGGCGAGCCGCCTAGAATGGGCAGCTGTCTCGCGCGGCCGCCGGCCATGCGCGACAACGAACCCCGCATCGGTTACTGCATGTTCGAATCGCTGTCCGCACGGCTGCAGGGCGTCGTCGATCGCCTGCGCGGCAAGGCCAAGATCACCGAGGCCGACCTTGACGTTGCGCTGCGCGAGATCCGCCTTGCGCTGCTCGAGGCGGACGTCAACTTCCGCGTGGTCAAGGACTTCGTGGCGAAGGTCCGCGAGCGTGCCCTGGGAGCGGACGTGCTGACCGGCGTGCACCCGGGCCAGCAGGTGGTCAAGGCGGTCCATGACGAGCTGGTGGCGGTGCTTGGCGGCGCGCGCCACGTGCTCAAGCTCGACGGCAGGCCAAGCCTGGTGATGCTCGTCGGCCTGCAGGGATCGGGCAAGACGACGACCGCCGCCAAGCTGGCGGTGCGGCTCCGTCGCGACGGGCACAAGCCCCTCCTCGTCGCTGCCGACGTCTACCGCCCCGCCGCGGTCGACCAGCTCGTCTCGCTCGGTGACCAGATCGGCGTGGAGGTTCACACCCGTCCCGCCGGGACACCGGCGCTGGAGATCGCCCGCTCGGGGATGGAGCAGGCCCGCCAGCGAAGCCTGGACGTCGTGCTGCTCGACACCGCCGGGCGGCTGCACGTGGATGAGCCGATGATGGACGAGCTGGTGCGCGTCGCCGGGGCCGTCACCCCGGCCGAGACGCTGCTGGTCGTCGACGCGATGACCGGGCAGGACGCGGTCAAGGTGGCCGAGGCGTTTCACCATCGACTGCCGCTCACCGCGCTGGTGCTGACCAAGATGGATGGCGACGCGCGTGGCGGTGCGGCGCTCAGCATTCGGAGCGCCACCGGGCTGCCGATCGCCTTCATCGGCACCGGGGAGCGCACCGACGGCCTCGAGCCATTCCACCCCGATCGGCTCGCTCAGCGGATCCTGGGGATGGGGGACATCCGGTCGCTCGTCGAGCGAGCGCAGGAGACGGTCGACCAGGACGAGGCGGAGCGGGTCGCGCAGCGCCTGATGGAGTCTCGCTTCACGCTCGACGATTTTCGCTCGCAGCTGGCGCAGGTCAAGAAGATGGGGCCGATCGGGCAGCTGGTCGGCATGATCCCCGGCGCCAGGCAGCTGGCCGGTGCCGCCCAGCAGGCGGTCGATGACGGGCAGCTCAAGCACATCGAGGCGATCATCGACTCGATGACACCGGCGGAGCGCCGGCATCCGGAGCTGATCAAGGCCAGCCGCCGTCGGCGGATCGCGACGGGCAGCGGAACGACCCCCGCCGACGTCAATCGGCTGCTCAAGCAGTTCGGGGAGATGCAGCGACTGATGCGCCAGCTCGGCTCGGTTCGGCTGCCGCGGAGCGAGAGCGGTCTGCGCAGCATCCTGGGCGGCTAGCCGGCATGCGGCGGCTCGTCGTCGCGGTCACCGCTCTGCTCGTCACGCTCGGGGGAGCGGTGGTGGTCGGCTATCTGCTTCTCCTCTCCGCCGTCGCGGACCGGGCCTCCCGCGCGGCACCGGCCGACACCGCGATCTACGTCAACGCCTACCTCCAGCCGTCGGCCGGGCAGCAGATGAACCTGTTCGGCCTCGTCGGTGAGCTGCGCGGCTTCGGCGATCCGGCGACCCTCGAGGCCAAGATCGACGAGGTGGCAGGACGCCTCCTTGGCCAGGCGGGGATCGACTACTCGTCAGACGTCCGCCCCTGGCTGGGCGCTCAGATTGCGATCGCCGTCGCGCCCGCTGAGGCCGGCTCGCCGCCGAGCAAGCTCCTGCTCGTCGCAGTGAAGGACTCCGATGAAGCGCGCACGGGGGTGCCACGCCTGTTTGCGTCGCTGGAGATCGCGTTCGCGCAGGAGACGTTCCGGGGCCACGCCCTGATGACGAGCGACCAGACGAGCTACGCCCTGCTCGACGACCTGCTGGTGGTGGCCAACACGC